>CAVDMD010000009.1:0-30448 GCA_963609975.1 bacterium
TATCATGCTCCGGTTCGTCAAAGATTAACAGGAAAAAAGACATGACGGTTTTTAACCACTATCATGTCTTTCCATCATATTTTACCCTGAAATCATCTTTCAAATCTTACTATATATGACCCCAGCACCTGCTCGCACCGGATTTTGGCAGCATTCTCTGCCGTAAATTTCTCTCTTGCATACTGCTTCTTAATCTCTGTGTTATAGGCAGGCAGGGTCTTGCCTGTGCTTTTGCCGCCTGCATCATCTGCGCCAAAGCGCCATTTGAATTCGCAGTTGCAGAATTCTTTGTTGGCATTAATCCGCTCAGGCAGGCGAAGCTCAATGTCCTCTCCTATAAAGAAGCAGCCGTCGTTATCGTTTTCGGCAGGACAGCCGCCTTCAATGCCGGCGCCTTCATATGCAAGGCTTAGAAAAGGCGCTGAAATTGCAACTCTGCCGTTTTCATCTGTAAACGGTATATCATCCCTGCTGCCTGTCCAGTTTGATATATTGAGCCAGCCTCTCATGCCGTCATGCTGCACGGGAGTATTAAACTCAATATATACTTCTCTGCCATCCCTTATTTCCGTATTGATTCTAAGAACAGGCCTGAGGGATTCAAACCCGTCGGGCAGCATCGCGCGAATACGGTCCTGCTCTGCCTCATAGGCCATAACAAACTGCTCTACACGCATCTATACACCTCTGTTTCTCACCATATCCGCAAAATATCTTGTTATCCTGCCGGTAATGCCCCAGATTACATATTTGTCATACACATATATGGGAACCTCTGTTTTGGCAGATGCCCATTTGTATCCGCCCGGAAACCCTATCAGCTCCAGAGGGAAGTCCTCCTGTATCTCCTGTTTTGCATAGCTGTAATACATCTCAGGGTCATTGTTTACAAAAAACTCAAGAGGCACCGTAAAAAGCTCGCTGACCTCACTGTCACTTGGAGATGCGGCAGCTATAACTCTGCTGTCAATCTGCGCGGCATATGCTTTTATAACATAGCCGCCGTAGGTAAACATAGTTCCCACCTCTCCCATTACAGATATGTCGTCTTTGTCAATGCAAAGCTCCTCTGAGGTTTCTCTTACAGCACATTCAATATCTGTTTCTCCCGGCTCTTTTTCGCCGCCCGGAAAACATATCTCGCCCGGCTGTCGCTTTATCCTGGGTGAACGCACTTCGTACAGCACATGAAGCTCTCCATCCATATCGATAATAGGTACCACAACCGAAAAGCACCTGTGTCTGCCGATTATTCCCGGCCTGTGCTCATTCACCGCGTTTCTGATGTCAGTTATTTTCATCCGAAATCTCCTTTGTGTTAAAAGCTTTTCTCTGCAGATGTATATTCAGATAGGATGCTGCCAGTATCAGAGCTATCCCTGCAACTGTATTCCATAGTATCGCATCATGCAGCACAATTACTGCAATCACCGGTGCTATCGCAGGCTTTATAAAGAAGGCTATGGAGCCTGTAACCGCATCTGACAGCTTGATGGCCGTAAAATATGATATATATCCAAGCCCCGTAACAAACACACTTATATACATAACCTCCAGCCAGTTTGCCGCAATTCCTGCCGTAACGGGTCTGCCCATAAACAGTATTACAATCAGCAGCACCAGTGAGCCTAATATAAATGAGAGGCTTGTCTGCGCAAATATTCCCACCTTGGCAGTACTGATTTTGCCTATGCAGGTATAAAGTCCGAAAAATACTGCCGCAAGCATCATATATACTATGCCGATTACGCTGTTTCCCTCCTGCAGATCCCACGGTCTTATCATAAACACTATGCCTGCAAGGCCAAGAGCAAGCACTGCCAGCTTGCTTCTGTTCATTTTCTCACCCAGCATGAAATGTGCAAAAACCATGGTAAACAGAGGGTTTATACATATAAGCACCGAGGCCGTGGAAGCATTGCATTCCATAACGCCAAGCTGGAAAAACAGCATTGAAAGCGGTATGCCGGTAATACCCACCACAGTCAGGAAACCTATATCTTTAAGTCCTATTCTGACTTTGTTTTTTTTCATTTCCACTATGCCAAAAGGCAGAATTATAAGGCCTCCGATAAAAAATCTAAGGAATGTGAGCTGAAACGAATCCATCCCTGTTCCCGCAACTTTAAGAGAGACTTCCATTGTTGCAAACAGAAATCCCGTAAGAAAAATACAACCATATACTTTTTTCATAAATAACTGCTCCCGACCGAAAACTGACAAAATTACAGACGATGTTTCCATCGCCTGTCTGATACTTTTAATTTAAGATTTCGCAGCCGCTGAAGTTAACACCTGTCATTTCTTCTTTGTCTGCACTGATACTTACTACGAAGTTAACCTCGTAAAGCTCTGATATTTTTTTGAGCCTGTCTATATATTCAGGAAGATCTCCTATCGAGAAATCCGCATGCTTCATAATACCGTCTATGAAGATTGTCTCAAGGTCGTGATCTCCGCTTATTATTCCGTATATAAAACCTATGTATTCGTCACTGTTGGTAATATGGGGGAAATCCTCCATACATACAACTCTCATCTCATGTTTAAGATCATACATAAGTCTCTGATTTTTGGTTATAAAAACAATGTTTCCATCAGCTGTGTCAACTGAGCTGTTGGCAAACTCTATCATATGCTTTGTCTTACCGCTGCCTTTGTGGCCTATCATTAACTGCACCATTGTCCTGTCCCTCCTGTATGTCATTTTTTTATTATTATACACCACATAGTCTTATCTATCAACAATATTATTCGCAAATTGTCTTATTCTATCCTGTCTGTTTTCTTTTCGGGCCACAGACTGATCCCTAAAACCCCCGCTATAATCAGCGCCGCGCATATTATGTGGTAAGCCTTCAGCGGCTCGCCGAGCACAATTACTCCCGCTATTATGGATATGGCTGTCGAAACGTTTCCGAATATGGTTCCCTTGACTGCCTCAAGGTGCTGCAGCACATATGCCATAAGCTGCGATGAAAGCAGTATGCAGGCTGTCCCCAGATAAAATACCGCAAACTCGAATTTAACATTTGTGATAAGGTCAAAATACTGGTTCAGGGTTCCCTGCGACAGACCCCTTGCTATATAGGCTGCATTGAATGCGACAAATCCCATGAGCGATATCATGGCTGTTATCTCTATGGGCCTGTACTGTGCTCTTACATATCTCATAAACACATTGCTTACAGCCATACATATACTTGAAACAGACAGTATAATCATAGCCCATATGTTCATATGTATATCGGAGGCTCCTATGACTATCATCGCTATTACGGCGGCCACCGACATAAACACAAACACGCTCTGCATTATTCCGGATTTTTCACCAAGAAAAATCCCCGCAATTATCTTGACTATTATAGGGACTATCGCAAACAGTATCGCGCTCTCTATTGATGTTGCAAATCTGAGTCCGAAGGTCTGAATAGCCATAAACAGTATATAAAAAAGAGCCGTAATAAAAAGATTTTTTTTGGGTTTGCCCTTTATCTGTATGCGATGTCCTCTGATTCTGTCATAGATTATGAACACCAGCACTGAAATAAGTGCCCAGTTGTATCTGTGGGTAAGTATTGTCAGCGTGTCAGCATAAGGCGTGCAGGTTTTGATACCTAAAAACGAAAACCCAACGGCAACTGAAAAGCATACTGCCGCTATATATGCATTTCTTCTGTTTTTATCTGATTCCAAAAAAACTCCTCCTTTGCCGCACATACTGCGCACTTAAAATCTGCTCCAAAATCAGGTTCTCTGAAAATCACATCATCATATTCATCAGTGAGGGTGATACCGTCTGACAGGCTGAAGCTGCCAAGGCCATAGGATAAGCCCTCTCCTTTGTATTTGATATATGATTCTTTTCTTGTCCACAGCCTGAAAAATCCGTCTGCGCCGTTTGCCTCTACAAAATGAAGCTCCTGCGGTGTAAAAAATCTGCGGGCTGTTTTGAGATAATCTCTGTCTTTAATCTGCTCTATATCTATGCCTGCTTCATATTCGCACAGCGCACAAAGCCATATGCTGCCGCTGTGAGATATGGATATTTTAATATCACTGCTTTGAAAATACGGTCTGCCCCTCTCGTTGTGACAGAGTACATCCGAAGCTCCGCAGTAAAGCTCAAGCGCTCTGGCTGCAAGAATACCGCTGTCTGATTTTTGTTTTGTCCAGTAAATTTTCATATGTGCACCAAAAAAACGCCATTTGTGTTATGGCGCTTCGTATTTTCTATTTGTTTTCAAGCCTGTCTAAAACGTATTTGTATCCGTCCGCCCCGTATAAAAGACATTTGTTGATTCTGCTGATTGTGGCTGTGGAAGCCTTGGTGATTTCCTCTATCTCAGAATAGGTTTTCTTTTTTGAAAGCAGCTTTGCCACCTGCAGTCTCTGTGCAATAGCGTGGATTTCGTTTATTGTGCAGATGTCCTCAAAAAACCTGTAGCAGTCCTCCTCTGTTTCTAAAAGCAGGATAGCCGCAAACAGCTCATCAATATCTTCTCTCTTGAATTTTGATTCATACGACATGACAGACTCCTTTCGCAAATCACTTTCACACTTTACAGTACGATTATATCACCGCAGATTGTTCAAGTCAATAATTATGTTTTATTGTTCTGCAGCGACCGCCGCTTCATCCGGCTCTAAGCCTGCTCAAAATATAATGTCCAAAGGCATTTCCTGCATTATAAAAGCAGCATATGCAACCCTCATACACTGCCCTCCAATGTTTTACTCCGTTTTATCCTCTATATTACCTGTTCCTCAAATTCCTCTCTCATTCGTGCCAGCACCCGTTTTTCTATTCGGGACACCTGCACCTGCGACACTCCTATGGCTTTTGCCGTCTGCTCCTGTGTCATATCTTTGAAATATCTTAAAACAATTACCTGCCTTTCTCTAAGCGGCAGGCCGGCTATTATACCCTTGAGCTGAATAATATCTGCGGTTTTTTCTTCCTCATGCACACAGGCTTCAAGTGTTTCCTCAGGTCTGTTCGCATTGTCAAGACTCTCTATGTTCACAAGCGCATCCTCTGCCTCCTGCATCTGCAGAATATATTCGCAGCTTGTCCCCATGCGCTCTGCCAGCTCTGAAATTCTGGGAGCTCTGCCTCTTATTCTGTAAAACTCATCTTCTTCAAGCTTCATTCTGCGTATATCCTGTTTGAGCTGCCTTGATACCTTGATGCGCCCGTCATCCCTTATATGCTTCCTGATTTCGCCCATAATCATCGGAACCGCATAGGTTGAAAACATAACATCAAATTTCGTATCGAACCTCTCAACAGCTTTTATGAGGCCTATGAAGCCTATCTGCACCAGATCGTCCGCCTCATATCCCATCGCCGCAAACTTGAAAGCCGATTTTCGTACAAGACCTGCATTATCAAGTACTATCTGCTCTTTTGCCTGCAGATTTCCTTTTTGCGCTTCCCGTATAAGTGCATAAGTGTCCTCTTTAGCTCTGGGTATGTATCTGTCACTCAACCGAGTATGTCAGGCTTTTGGTCATGCTGACTTCTGTTCCCTCTCCGGGCTTTGAGACAACATCAATGCTGTCCATGAAGCTTTCCATAACCGTAAAGCCCATGCCTGACCTTTCTTCAAAGTTTCCGGTTGTAAACAGCGGCCTTCTGGCTTCTTCTATGTTTTCAATGCCTCTGCCCTTATCTGCAACCTTTATGTACAGTTTTCTGTCGTAAGATATTTTGCATTCAAGAGTTATTATGCCTTCGGAGTTTTTTTCATAGCCATGCACTATGCAGTTGGTTACCGCTTCCGATACAGCTGTTTTTATCTCCGCAAGCTCCTCGGTTTCGGGATCCAGATACAGTATAAAAGCTGCAACTGCGTTTCTTGCCAGCATTTCGTTTACAGGTACGGCTCTGAAACTTATTTCCATTTCATTTTGATAATTCATATCACACCCTCCACTCTCTGTATAATTCTGAAAACGCCTGCCATATCAAGGATTTTCCTCATATATTCGCTCTCCCCTGTGATATATACTCTGCCGCCGTTTGCGCTGGCCTTGTTGTATCTGCCAAGTATAATTCCTATACCTGAGCTGTCCATAAACTCAACCCTGTTCATATCAAATACAATATCCCTGCAGCAGCTTTTCTCATAGGCATCATCTATCTTTTTTCTTACTGCAGCCGCACTGTGATGGTCTATCTCTCCTGCCGGCGCCGCAATAAGTGTGTTTTGCTTCACTGTGATTTTTACTTCCATAAAAAAGCCCCCTTTCCTCTCAATTATATACCCTTGAAAAGAGTATGTCCTTAAAAGAAAAAGGGGTAATCATTCTATTTTTGCCGATTATCAGGGTTTTATGTCGATAACCTCTGTTTTGGCAATCGCAGCTTCCACCAGAGCCTCCACATCAAGCTTTGATTCAGACTCAAGTATTTTTTCAAGCTTAGGCTTGGTTGCAGGGTGCTTTGGTAAAAATACCGTACAGCAGTCCTCGTAAGGCATAATTGATGTTTCAAATGTGCCTATCTCCTTTGCCTTGCTTATAATATCAACCTTGTCAAGAGCAATGAGAGGCCTCATTACAGGCATACTGACCGTCGCATCCGTAACAACCAGAGCCTCTGCGGTCTGGCTTGCAACCTGTCCCAGATTTTCGCCTGTTATCAGCATTGTGCAGTCTGATTTCTGTGCGATTTTTTCGGCTATTCTCATCATAAATCTTCTTACGAGAATCGTGGTTTCCTCCTCAGGGCAGTTTTCGACTATCTGCTCCTGTATCGGAAGAAGATTAATTACATTCATTTTGAATCTGCCGCAGTACTGGGCAATAATGCGCGCAAGATCCTCGACCTTTTCCTGTGCTCTTTCGCTTGTATAAGGGTATGAATGGAAATGCACAGCCTCGATAAGCATACCTCTCTTTGCCATCATCCACGCAGCCACAGGCGAATCTATGCCGCCTGAAAGCAGTACCATACCCTTGCCGTTGGTGCCGAGGGGAAGTCCTCCGAAGCCTGATATTTTCTGTTCGAACACATAGGATTTATCTTTGCGAAGATCAACAAACAGAACGCAGTCGGGATTGTGAACATCCACCTTGAGCACCTTGCAGCCCACAAGCACCTTCGCGCCTATGATTCTTGCTATCTCAGGCGATTTGACAGGGAAGCTCTTGTCTGCCCTCTTGGCGTCAACCTTGAAGGTTCTGATTCCCTTTTTTTCTATCAGTTCCATCATAAGAGCAACCGCAGCAGCTCCTATTGAGTTAAGCTCCGACTCACATTCGAGAGCGGGGCTTATAGATGCAACGCCAAACACCTTTGAAATCTCACCTATAATCATCTCGGGATCGTGTTTTTTGTCGGCTCTGACAAATATGAGTCCCTCCTGTCTGTATGCTTCAACATTATCGAATTTTTTGAGCAGCTTTTTGATTCTGTTTACAAGCATTTTTTCAAAGTACGGCTTGTTCATGCCTTTGAGGGCAACCTCGCCGCATCTCACAATAAATATATTCTGTTCGTTCATACCGCAATTCTCCTATCTGAAAGTTCCCAGTCTGCGAAAACGCTTAACTGCAGCCGTAAGGTTTTCGAGAACATAGTCCATCTCCTCTATGGTATTAAATTCGCTGAAGCTGAATCTCAGCGCACCTTCGATTTCTCTGTCTGTAAGACCTATAGCCTTGAGTACATGACTCTGTCCGTGCTTGTTTGATGAGCAGGCCGAGCCTGTCGATACATATATGCCGCAGTCCTCCAGCATATGGAGAAGCACCTCTCCCCTGGTGCCGAGAAAAGAAATATTAAGCACTGACGGGCAGCCGTCCTCGGGGCTGTTTACTCTGATATCCGGAATACTGCCCCTGATTCCCTCAATCAGATGCGCTCTTGCAGCTTTCATATTATCAGCCCCTGATTTCATATCGGTGTATGAAATATCCGCCGCAGCGCCAAAGCCTGCAATGGCCGGAACGTTTTCGGTGCCCGATCTCATGGCTTTTTCCTGCCCGCCGCCCATTATGTACGGGCTGAGATTTGCGCCTTTGCGTACATATATCGCACCGATGCCTTTGGGACCGTGTATCTTGTGACCGCTTACGGAAATCATATCAATTTCCATGCTGCCTGCATTAATATCCACCTTGCAGAATGACTGAACAGCATCGGAGTGAAAAAGCGCATTTTGTTTGAGCTTTGCTATTTCGGCAATGGGATTGATACTGCCAAGCTCATTGTTGACGTGCATGACAGATATCAGAACAGTGCGGTCATTTATCTCGTTTTCGAGCTGCTCCATGTCTATACAGCCCCTGCTGTCAACATCGATATAAACAACTTCAAAACCCTGTTTTGCCATATATGCGCATGGCTCAAGCACAGCCGGATGCTCAACCTTAGTCGTGATTATTCTGTTGCCTGTCCGCCTGCGGGACTCCGCTCCTCTGATAATCGCCATATTGTCGGCTTCGGTACCGCCTGAGGTAAAATATATTTCACCGGCAGTTGCTCCGAGCCCCTTTGCAACCGCTGCTCTTGCCTCCCTGACGGCTTTCTCTGCATTAAGTCCCAGCCTGTGCAGAGACGAGGGATTGCCGTAGTCCTGTGTCATATAAAAAACAGCCTTGTCTACCGCTTCTTTGTATGGTCTGGTGGTAGAGCTGTTGTCTAAATATACTATCATAATATCCTCTTCAAAAATCTAAAGGGCAGTCATACTGCCCTTATCTGCTATTTTGCATAATCTGTAGCTCTGGTTTCTCTCAGAACATTAACTTTGATCTGTCCCGGATATTCAAGCTCCGATTCGATTTTTTTGGAAATCTCTCTGGCCAGGAATACGATTTCCT
The DNA here is from genome assembly GCA_963609975.1 of bacterium. Classification (GTDB taxonomy): domain Bacteria; phylum Bacillota; class Clostridia; order Peptostreptococcales; family Anaerovoracaceae; genus UMGS973. The sequence continues at coordinate 8,833 of CAVDMD010000009.1, forward strand.
CGTCATTAACCTCGTCAGGTTTGGCAATGACTCTGATTTCTCTGCCGGCCTGAATAGCAAATGATTTGTCAACTCCCGGAGTCGTATTTGCCAGATCCTCAAGCTTTTCGAGTCTCTGGATGTATGTTTCGAGAGTTTCTCTTCTTGCTCCCGGTCTTGCTGCGGACAGTGCGTCGGCAGCTGCCACTAAAACGGCTTCCATGGTCTTTGGCTCATAGTCGCCGTGATGAGCCGCCATGCCGTCTATTACAGGCTGTGACTCCTTGTACTTTTTGAGAAGCTCCATACCAAGATCCACATGAGTGCCTTCTTTTTCGTGGTCTACGGCCTTGCCTATGTCATGCAGCAGTCCTGCACGCTTGGCAAGTCTTGTATCAAGACCGAGCTCACCGGCCATAAGCCCCGCAAGGTGTGCAACCTCTATTGAATGTTTGAGTACATTCTGCCCGTATGAAGTCCTGTATTTGAGTCTGCCCAGCATTTTTACAAGCTCAGGATGGAGATTGTGTATGCCAACCTCAAATGTAGCCTGCTCGCCGGCATCCTTGATAATTGCATTGACTTCTTTTTTGGATTTCTCCACTGTCTCCTCTATCCTTGCAGGATGGATTCTGCCGTCAACTATCAGCTTGGAAAGAGTAAGTCTTGCAACCTCTCTCCTGACAGGATCAAAGCCCGAAAGGATAACGGCCTCAGGTGTATCATCGATGATAAGGTCTATACCCGTCAGGGTTTCGATTGCTCTGATGTTACGACCTTCTCTGCCTATAATCCTGCCTTTCATTTCGTCGTTAGGCAGCGGTACTACAGATACCGTACTCTCGGCAACATGGTCTGCCGCACATCTCTGTATGGCTCCTGTGATGATTTCCTTGGCTTTTTTGTCAGCCTCATCTCTGGCCTTGGCTTCTATATCCTTAATCATAACAGAAGCCTCATGCCTGATTTCTTTTTCGGTGTTGGCAAGAAGTATCTCCTTGGCCTCCTCTACCGAGTAGCCGGAGATTTTTTCAAGCTCGGCCATTTCTTTTTCAATGACTTTATCAAGTTCCTTGCCTTTTTCAATAAGTTTGTTTTCTTTATTAGTAATGCTCTCTTCTTTTTTTTCAATGTTTTCGACTTTTTTGTCGATGTAATCTTCCTTCTGATTTAATCTCTTTTCCTGACGCTGAAGCTCCCCTCTTCTTTCGCGAACATCCCTCTCTGCATCGCTACGCATTTTGTGGATTTCTTCCTTTGCCTCAAGGGTCATTTCTTTTTTGATTGTTTCTGCCTTGTTCTCGGCATCTAATACTAGATTTTTGGCTTTTGTTTCAGCACTTCCTATTGTCTTTTCAGCAATGTTTTTTCTTAGTATATAACCAACTAATAAACCAATGGCAAGGGCAAGAATACCAACGATGATAGCAACAATAATCACTGTCTTCATTGAAGCCCTCCTCTACTATAAATTTCTAATATAATCAATTAATCTCTGCAAATCACTGTACAGTTTGCAGAAAAAGTCGCATTACAATAATTAAATCTTGATATATATTGACAAAGTATATTATAATGGTTAAGTTAACAGTAGTCAAGCAAGAAGGGGATAAGGAATGAATTATTTTCGCAGTCTTTTGAAAAACGCAGACAAAACGCTGCTTATACTGCCGGTAATATTCGCAGTAATAAGCATACTGATGATAAGCAGCACGTATTACGACAACGGCTTTGTGCTTTCAAAATCGGTGCTGGTGCAGGCGGCGGCGTATGTGCTGGGATTTATATGTATGTTTTTTCTGATGTATATAGACTATCAGTTCTTTTTGAGTATCGAAAAGCCTCTTTACATCGGCTCGATACTGTTTCTGCTTACAGTATATATCCCTGGTCTTGGTACCGAAATGTTCGGGGCAAGGTCATGGATTGATTTGAGAATTACGACATTTCAGCCCTCTGAAATAGTCAAGATTACGTTTGTGCTTCTGTTTGCAATGTATCTTGCACGAAACAGACAGTCCATGCAGTATTTCAAGGGTTTTGTCAAGGCATTTTTATATGCGGCTCCGTTTATAGCAATAGTTGCCAAGGAGGATATGGGCTCCGGACTTGTATTCTGCTCAATATGGATACTGATGGTGTTCTTCGGAGGCATAGATTACAAGATTCTCTACAGAACAGCTCTCGCTTTTATCGTTTCGCTGCCGATACTCTTCAGATTTCTCGACGATTATCAGAAGCAGAGAATAACTGCTTTCCTGCATCCTGACGATACGAGCATAGAGGCAACCTATCAGGTGCTGCAGTCAAAAACCGCAATAGGTTCCGGAGGATTTTTCGGCAAGGGTCTGTTTCAGGGAGATCTCAAAACTCTCGACTTCCTGCCTGTTCAGACCTCCGACTTCATATATGCCGTAATATGCGAGGAATTCGGCTTTCTCGGAGGCTTCGCAGTTATAGTGCTTTATGCAATATTTATCTACAGGACGGCTCTTACCTGTCATCTGGCGGGCGATCTGTACAGCGGGCTTATTGTTGCGGGATTTCTCGGGATGTTCGTATTCCAGATATTTGAGAATATAGGCATGACAATGGGCGTAATGCCTGTAACGGGAATCACACTTCCGTTCATCTCCTACGGCGGCTCGTCTATTGTGTCAAATATGATGGCGCTGGGACTGATACTCAATGTAAATGTCAGAAGCAATTTATATAACTATTAAAAATCGCCCCTGCGGCGATTTTACTTTGGAGGCAATTATGTACGACACAGTAATATTTGATATGGACGGCACACTTCTTGATACTCTCGACGATCTGACTTCTGCCGTAAATCACACACTGAAAAAACACAACTTCCCTACTCACACCAAAGAGGAAATCCGGACTTTTATAGGCAACGGCATAGGCCGCCTTATGAAAAACGCAGCTCCGTCAGATATAGATGACGACACCTTTGGCAGAGTATTTGAGTCTTTCAAAGAATACTACACTGCAAATTCCTCTATATGTACCGAACCTTTTTCAGGCATTTTACCTATGCTAAAAGCCCTGCAGCAGAGAGGCATCAAAACAGCCATAGTATCAAACAAGAATATTGAAGCCGTACAGGCTCTCAATGAGCAGTTCTTCAGCGACTATGTCAAAATCGCCATAGGAGAAAGACCCGGAATAAGAAGAAAACCGTATCCCGACACTCTGCTTGAAGCCATGAAAATACTTGATGCGGGCAAAACTCTCTATGTGGGCGATTCTTATGTAGACAAGCAGACAGCAGATAATGCAGGAGTTGACTGTGCACTTGTACGCTGGGGCTACGGCAGTGATATTGACAGTCTGCACCCTGCCAAAATAATAGACAGGCCTGATGAGATTCTGAATATACTCTGAATCCAAAGCCGTCTGTTCTGAATCTCAATTCAGCTCAAACGGCTTATCTGCCGGTCTGAGGGTTTCACCGGTCTCAGTACATAATTCTAAGCTCTATGCTTTCCGGAAGTGCTGCAAGCTCTGTCTGCGCCACCTTGTACGGATAAGTCAGCACCTGTGATACGGCTTTGCCCTCTTCGGGATCGCTGTACCCCGCATAAACCTCCAGTTTATCATCGTTCATTATCATCTTATTTATATCAACTTCATAGCCTGAGGTTGTTTTTTCGCCTCTTGTCACGACAACATAAACTTTGTCATCCACAATACAGGCAAGCGCCCTTTCGAGATTTCTGTATTCCGGAAGCACCTGCGATTCTATTTCCCTCGGAATATTCTTATCATCAAGTACCGTAAACTCTATTTTTTCACTGCTGTTCATAACACACATAACAATCACCCCTGCCACCGCAGCCGCAATGATAACACACAAAACCGCGACCGCTTTTTTTCTCTTTGAATTCAAAAGCCTGTGTTTTTCCACACTAAAAAACTCCCTTCCTGAAATTACTACTAAAATTTATTCAGAAAGGGAGTCTGTTATTCGTGTTTTGTCCCGATTATATCAATTCTCTGGCGGCTCTGACTATATCATCTGCAGTCATGCCGTATTTTTTCCTGAGTTCCTCAGGCTTGCCCGATTCTCCGAACACATCATGCTGTCCGACAAATCTCATCTTAACGGGTGCTTCCGCTGCCGTAACCTCTGCAACAGCGCTTCCAAGCCCTCCTATTACCGAGTGTTCCTCTGCCGTAACTATCGCACCTGTTTCCTTTGCCGCCTTTATAATCAGATCTTTGTCTATCGGCTTGATGGTATGTATGTCTATAACTCCTGCATCTATACCCTGTTTTTTGAGTTCCTCCGCTGCTGTCATCGCTTCGTTTACCATAATACCTGTTGCTATTATGGTGACGTCTTTACCGTCTTTCAGGGTTTTGCCCCTGCCTATTTCAAAGTCCGCCGATTCATCATAAAATACAGGCACAGCACTTCTGCCGAGTCTGATATAGCACGGTCCGTCTGTCTCCATGGCTTTTTCGAGGAGCTTTGCGGTTGATACGCCGTCACTTGGGTTTATGACCGTCATACCCGGTATTGTGCGCATCAGCGCAATATCCTCAAAGGTCTGATGAGTCGCTCCGTCCTCGCCTACAGTGATACCTGCATGAGTTGCACAGATTTTGACATTCGCATGGGTGTAGCCTATGGAGTTTCGTATAATTTCAAAGGCTCTGCCGGATGCAAACATTGCAAATGTGCTTGCGCATACGATTTTGCCCGATACCGCAAGTCCTGCCGCAGCTGCGTACATATTCTGCTCTGCAATACCCATATTGAAAAATCTTTCGGGATATTCTTTTGCAAATACCGCTGTTTTGGTTGAACCCGAAAGGTCTGCGTCCATAACCACCAGATTGTCATATTTTTTGCCAAGCTCGGCAAGTGTTTTGCCGTAGGCTTCTCTTGTCGCCATTTTGTCTGCCATTACCATTCACCTCCAAGTTCTGCTACCGCCTGTCTGGCCTGCTGCTCGTCCGGAGCCTTGCCATGCCATCCTGCCTGATTTTCCATAAAAGATACGCCTTTGCCTTTTACTGTTCTGGCTATTATTGCCGTCGGTCTGCCCTTGCAGTTACGGGCTGCTTCAAATGCCTCGCAAATCTGCTTCATGTCATGTCCGTCAATCATCAGTGTATTCCAGCCGAAAGCCCTGAATTTCTCATCTACAGGCGCAACTGTCATTACATCATCATTTTTGCCGTCAATCTGCAGTCCGTTCCAGTCTACAACTGCCGTAAGGTTGTCAAGTCCGTAATGCGCTGCCGACATTGCAGCCTCCCACACAAGGCCCTCCTGCAGTTCACCGTCGCCCAGCACCGTATATATCCTGCCCGGATTTTTGTCAAGCCTGTTGGCAAGAGCCATGCCTACCGAGGCCGATATGCCCTGTCCCAGCGAGCCTGTTGACATTTCTATGCCTTTGACTTTGCCTCTGCTCGGGTGTCCCTGAAAAGCCGATCCGAGTTTGCGGAGAGACATCATATCCTCTACGGGATAATATCCTCTCTCGGCAAGAGCCGCATACTGCACAGGTCCCGCATGGCCTTTTGAAAGCACCAGCTTGTCCCTGTCCCATTTGTCGGGGTTTTGGGGGTCAATGTTCATTTCACTGAAATAAAGGCAGGTAACAATATCCGCCGCAGACAGCGAGCCGCCCGGATGACCTGAACCGGCACTGTATATGGCCTTAATAACATCTGCTCTTATTTTTGCTGCAACTGTTTCAAGTTCTTTGTAGTTCATTTTGTTTCACCTTTCAGCTGTACTGCTTACAGGCAGGAAATACCTGCCTGTATAATATTAACTTGTATTTATTCAAAAGCATTTATTCCAAGGCTTACGCCCAGCGCTTCATTTACATCCGGCATTAACTCCTGATTCAGAGTGCCTATTCTTTCTCTTAATCTGCTTTTATCTATTGTTCTCAGCTGTTCTAAAAGCACAACCGAGTTTTTGCTTAATCCGTTTCCTGCCGCGTCTATTGATACATGAGTAGGCAGCTGCGCTTTGTTCCTGCGTGATGTCACAGCCGCAACAATTATTGTCGGGCTGTATTTGTTGCCTACGTTGTTTTGCACTACCAGTACGGGTCTTACCCCGCCCTGTTCAGAGCCTATCACCGGACTTAAATCAGCGAAATAAAGGTCTCCTTTTTTCACTATCAAGTCCTATTCACCTCTGTATTAAGATTTACCGGCCGATGATGCTTTTAATTGCCCTTGGGGTAAATTCCGCAATGTCCGATGCGGTAATGCCCCACTGACCTGTTGCATCTGCAGCCATATCCCCCGCAAGGCCGTGTATATATACACCGCAGGCCGCCGCATCAAATCCGCTGTAGCCCTGTGCCGACAGCGACGCGATTATCCCTGTCAGCGTGTCTCCCGAGCCTGCTGTTGCCATTCCGGGGTTTCCTGTAGTATTAATATATGATTTCTCTCCGGCAGATGCCACTACGGTGCCTGCGCCTTTGAGAACAGCCGTCGCGCCTGTCAGTGCCGACAGGTTTTGTGCAATCTCCTCACGATCAGAGGGCATGGTCCCAAGAAGCCTTGCGGCCTCACCCATATGGGGAGTTATGACTATATCCGCACTGCTTGTCCTCATATCCTCAAAGAGATCCGCCGACGCAACGGTGTTAAGTCCGTCTGCGTCTATTACCAGAGTTTTCCGGTATTCTTTAAGTATTTTTCTGATTAAAGCTTTGTTCTCCGCATCAACTCCAATTCCCGGACCTACTGCTACGGCATCATATATGCCGAAGTCCGTTTCGGGGCTTCGCAGAACACATATGGCTTCGGGAACAGATATCTGCACTACAGGAAAAACCTCAGAGGGAAGGCTCACATATACAAGCCCCGCTCCTGACCTCAGCGCGCCTCTTGCACACAGCACCGCCGCGCCTGTCATGGCTTTGCTTCCCGCAACAATCAGAACTCTGCCGCACTGTCCTTTGTGTATGTCCTGCGGCCTTTGTCTGATTATATTATTTACATATTCTTTTGTTATTAAACATCTGTTGTTCATTTTTATACGTTTGTCAGCATTACTGTTGCTATTGCGAAATATGTTACAACCGAAATCATATCGGATAAAGATGTAAGCAGAGGATTTGCAACAAGAGCCGGGTCTATGCCCAGTTTTTTGGCTGCCATCGGAATAAGTCCTCCCAGCATCTTGGCAATTATCACAATTATGACAAGTGACAGGTTTATAATCAGCGCCGTCGTAATATCGACTCTGTCTATTACCAGCACTTTGATGAAATTGATGCCTGCAAGCACCAGACAGATTCCCAGGCTTATCCGAAATTCCTTCCACAAAACTCTGAGCACATCATCCGTATCAAGATCGCCCACCGCAATACCTCTTGTTACAAGCGTTGCGGCCTGATTGCCCGCATTGCCTGAGGTGCCCATAAGAAGCGGTATATAGCATACCAGCGTAGGTGTAAGCATATCCTCAAAAGCTCCTAAAATGCCTCCGGTTATCATAGCCGTAAACATCATCAGCGTAAGCCACATGATCCTGCTTCTGATATGTCCCCACACGCTTATATCAAGATATTCCCTGTCATCATCGTCGCTTAGTACGCCGGCCATTCTCTCGATATCCTCTGTAGCCTCCTCCTCGATGACATCCATAATATCATCGACTGTAACGATTCCCACAAGTCTGCCCTCATTGTCTACAACCGGGATTGCAAGAAAACCGTATTTCATGAAGGCATCCGATACCTCCTCCTGGTCGTCATATACATTGACATCAACAAAATCCGTATGCATCAGATCGGAAATCAGAGTATCATCATCGGAAACAACAAGGGTTCTGAGTGATACTATTCCCTCAAGCTTCCTGCCTTCCGATTTGACATAGCAGGTGTATACGGTTTCGGAATCCATGCCCTCGTCTTTGATATGTTTGAGAGCCTCCCTGACAGTCATGCTGCCCTGCAAACTGATATATTCAGGCGTCATCAGAGATCCTGCGCAGTCATCGGGATAATTCAGGAATGTATTGATGAGCTTGCGCTCCGCTTTGGTGGATTTTTCGAGAATTTTATCAACTATATTGGCAGGAAGCTCCTCGAGCACGTCAATCTTGTCGTCAAAGTCAAGCTCGTCAATGATATATGACAGCTCCACATCCGTAATACCGTTTATGATGTCCTTCTGATCGTCGATTGTAAGGTATGAAAACACCTCTACAGACACATCCTTCGGCAGCATTCGGAATACTACTATGGCGATTTTGATTCCAAGTTCTTCGATTATCTCTTCTAATATTTCGGCTGCGTCAACGCCATTGTTTTTGAGGATTTCTTCTCTGGCACTTCTGTACTGTCTGTTTTCCAGCAGCTTTATTATTTCTTCCACAGTGTCGTCAAAAGTCTTTTCTTCCATGTCCATTGAGCCTCCTCCTTTCATCCTGCGTTCATCGTAATATTATACATCAGAATGTCTTGCTTTGGCAATATATTATTCCACCGCATCGAGGATACTTTCTTCGGGCACAACCACATAGCTGTCAGGGACTCTGCCGAGTATCACCGTTTCTGCAACAAGCACCGTATTGGTAACGGTTATCTCTCTGTCCGTAAACGGAGCAAGCAGAGAAATACTGCTTTTTATTACAGCATATATTTTGTATTTTGTCTGATTTATTCCCTGCTCCTCAAGCTCTGTCTTAAACTGCGTTTCAGATACCGATATAGGTACTATTCTAAGTCTGAAATACGGTCCTCTCTGCGAAAGCACTCCGCTTCCTACAAGCGCCCCTGCAGACACCTTTATCACTGTCGGTTCTATTTCCGAATAGCTGTCCTGAAGCTTCATCATAAGTCCTGACATAAGCGCATTTATTCTGCGGGTGTCGGACTGAACCATACATATATCGCCCTGTTTGTCTGTTTTGACTGTAAGCAGGTCGTCCATACCGTCAAATTCCTCAAAGTTTTCGTTTATTGTCCTGTTTATTATTCTGTTTACAACAGCCTTGGCCTTGACCTCTCCTATAGCCTGCATATTGGGGCTGACTTTGCCCCTGACACATACAAGGCAGCAGATAAGTACGGCCAATATAAATACAAGGCCTGTAATTATCATTATCCTGCCCGTCATATGTACGCTTCTCAATAAAAAACACCCCCTGCCGCAATATAATATGCGGCAGAAGGCATCACTGTTACAAATGTTTAGTACAGCTTTGAATCTTCCCTGTTGATTTCTTCGATGAATTTGTCATTTAATATTCTGATGAATGTTCCTTTCATTCCCAGAGATCTTGATTCGATTACTCCGGCGCTTTCGAGTTTGCGCAGAGCGTTAACTATAACGGATCTTGTAATACCGGATCTGTCTGCGATTTTGCTTGCAACAAGCAGACCTTCGTTACCGTCAAGCTCTGAGAAAATCTGCTCAACAGCCTCGATCTCTGAATATGACAGTGTGCCTATTGCCATCTGCACAACGCTTCTCTTGCGTTCTTCTTCTTCTTCTTCGATGGATTTCTGTCTCTGGATTTCAAGACCCACTACAGTGGCTCCGTATTCTCCGAGCACAAGATCCTCGTCTGTAAATATGTTGTCATATCTTGTAAGGATAAGCGTGCCCCATCTCTGTCCGCCTCCGAGGATAGGAATTACGGTATGAAGCTTGTTTGATGTGTCATAATCATATTTGAATATCTCAAGAGCGTCTTCACCTGTAAGGTTTGCCTTGGTGTCAACAACCTTGAGCAGAGCTTCGTTGTATTCCATAGGGAATCTTTCAACGCCTGTTTCGGGATCATCCACCGTAGGGCTGTCCTCTTCGATTTTGTAATGTACCGCTATGACCTTGCCTCTCTTGTTTGCAATGTATACATTGGCATCCATAAGGTCGCTTAAAATTCCGCAAAGTTCTTTGAATGAAAAGGCTCCTGTGGTGCTTTCCTGAAGCAGCCAGTTAAGTTTTCTTACTTTGGTTAAAATCTGTTCCATCTATTAATCCTCCGCTTTTAATATGTCGCTTTTTTTCACAAGACTAATTATATACTATTTTTTTGTTAGTATCAACAATAATTTAGATTTTTCTAAAAAGTTTTTAATCGGCCGACAATTGAAACAAACTTGCCCATTTTTCGTTTTATTGCACGTTTTTTTGCTGTACTGCTGAAAAAAGGACATAAAGCAGTCTGCTCTATGCCCTTTGATGTCTACATACCCAGTTTTGCTATATTGCTGTCTCCCGCAAAGTTTGAAAGCTCATACAGAAACAGTATCTCATCCGCATCACCGGCTATCATATCTATATTGCCCGAGAAATACCTCATATCAATCATAACTATTTCCCCGTAGTCCTCCGTCAGAAGCGGTACAAAACAGTTTGCAAAGGAATCCTTGACAACAGCAAGTTTTTTGTCATTGATCCCGCTTTTTATATCTGTTATCCCATAGTTGCCTCCGAAGAACACTTTGTACCGGTCTTTTTCATTCAGGGCTTCCATATCAAACATATCAATATCCTGCCCGTCTGCCGTAACCTTTACTTCCCTGCCGATTACAGGAATTTTAACCGTATCAAAAGAGCCTCCCTCCGATACTTTTTTCTTTGCGCTCCTGTCAAGCACTTTGGAATACAGCGTGCCAAGGAAATCATCACATACGGTTTCGGTATCATATGAGCATTTTTTCCCTGTAAAAGCCTCGTAGCCCGCATATGCGCCGTCAAGAGTCCAGTGGTGGTCCGTCCTGTAATACAGAGTGTCTGCCTTCCGGTTTTTGAGGCTCTCCCGCAGGTCTATGAGTCTGCAGTTTTTCAGGATTTCTGCTGCCGTATCATACATTGCATCATCATCAAAAAGCTGTGCGTATGCGGGAAGTCTGCCGCTGTATATATCCCCGCTTTCGGGAACAAGCATTACCGTAACTTTTTTGTCTTTGTATTTAAGCGCAACGCTCTCTGTTTTTTTGAGGTTCCGTCTGTATCTTTTGAAATTTATGTCCTTGTCAAGTTTTTTGTCAAAATAGAAACCGTCTTTGCCAAGATACGCCCCGCCTATATCCTTTCTTCCGGAGGCTTTTTTGACTGCCGTGGCTGCGGCCGTAAGTCCGTCTCTTCCCGGCATCTGATCGCTGGTATAGCTCATAAACTGCTGCTGAAACTCTCCCGACAGTATATCTGCCGACAAAACATCCGAAAGCTTTGTCAGGTACCTGTTTTCGTTTTCCGAAAAGCCTCTGTCCTGACCTGCGAATATCGATATTCCTCCTGCAATCAGAAAAGCCGTAAATATATATATGAATATTTTTTTCATAACACTTCACGCCCTCCCCTTAAAATCTGAAATACAGGAACGGATTATAGCTGTCCCCGATTATAAATGCGGTGGCTGCGGCCAGCATCACAAATGCAAATACAAAGCCTGCAATATCCAGAGCCTTTTCATTCCTCAGAAGTTTTGCCGGAACAGCTTTAGCCGTATGTACCGAGCCAAACGCCGCTATGGCAAGAAGCACTCCGTAGGTTTTAATATAGTAGAGGCTCATAGGCGAGCTTCCTCCCGCACCAAGTCCTGCCATAGATTTGAGATAAGGTCCGAGAACGGATATATCGTCGCTTGCAAACACAACCCACCCTATAACTATGAACAGCAGTGCATATATATGGGAAAAAGCTTCCGGCAGTCTGTCAAGCACACGTCCGAGAAACAGTTTTTCCGCCGCTATAAGGACAAAATAGTAAAGCCCCCATATTATGAAATTCCATCCTGCGCCATGCCAGAGTCCTGTGAGCGTCCACACTATTACGAGATTCAGAATCTGGCGTTTGAGCCCTCTGCGGTTGCCGCCAAGCGGTATGTAAAGATATTCTCTGAACCACACTCCGAGAGTGATATGCCATCTTCTCCAGAATTCCGTAATACTTCTGGATTCATACGGATATCTGAAGTTTTCGGGGAATGTAAATCCGAATATTTTACCAAGTCCTATTGCCATATCGGAATATCCCGAAAAATCATAGTAAATCTGAAATGTGAACGCCAGAGCGCCTGTCCATGCCATAAGAGCCGGAATATTGCCTCCGTAGGAGTAAATCTCATCCCACAGCAGACCGCACTGGTTTGCTATCAGGACTTTTTTGCCAAGTCCTGCGGCAAATCTCACAATTCCGTCAGACACCATATCATAATCAAGGCTCCTGCCTCTGAGCTGGTTTTCAATATCCTGATACCTTACTATCGGGCCTGCTATAAGCTGAGGGAAAAAGGTTATATACATACCGAAGTCGATAATATTTCTCTGTACTTTTACAGTTCCTCTGTATACGTCAATTATATATGACAGCACCTGAAATGTATAAAACGATATGCCTATAGGAAGCGCAAGATTCAAAGTGTCGATGCTGATTCCCGAAATTCTGTTAAGGTTATCTACAGCGAAATCAGTGTATTTGAAGAAGCACAGCATCCCTATATTTACTATGACGCATATTGCAAGTATCAGGTTTCTCCCGTCTCCCTGTTCAAGTTTTCTGCCCATAAAATAATTAAAGGTTATTGAAAACATCATAAGAAGTACATATACAGGCTCTCCCCACGCATAAAATATAAGGCTTGCTACAAGAAGCAAGCCGTTGCGCAGCTTTTCCGGAAGGATTCTGTACAGTACCATTACAGCAGGAAGAAATACAAATATGAATACTATACTGCTGAATACCATAAATCCTCCTGTTATTTGCTGATAAAGTCTGTAAATGCTTTTTTGACCTCGTCCTGCTTGTCGCAGATTATGAGGACTGCATAGCTGCCGCTCTTAAAGGTTATTGCATTCTCTGCTTTTTTGACCTGTTCGGGAGCATACTGGGAAAATACGTTTATTCTGTCCTGAACGTGCTCTTTGAGCGAGTTCACCGCTTCCTGAGCATCCGAAGCGTTTTTTAGAGCTATTACCGCAATTTCATCCGCAGTGCCCTCGTTTGAATATGATACAAAGAATTTGTCCACCTTGCTGTAATCCATATCCGAAACATACGCAAACAGATCCTCCGCGTCCTCTTCACTGCTGTCTGCGGAAAGCATTTCACCCAGAGTGTCATCTGCCGCCTCCATGGCAGTTCTCAGATCATACATACTTACTGCACTGCTGCTGCCGCAGCCTGCGGCAAAGACTGCCGCAAGCATTACAGCTGCAAGTATAACTGCTCCTAATTTGTTTTTCATATATAATTACCCCTATTCAGCGTTGTTTATCTTGTTTTTAATTGCATCTTCTCCGTTTATATTGGAATTATCAGAGTTGTATGTTACAGGCCAGCTTTCACTGTCTCCGAATGCCTTGGCAATTTTCTTGCCTATTTTTTCTGCAACATCCTGTGTCACGCTGTCGCTTGTGGCCGCCGAATTATTTATAGCCACGCGCAGAACATACTTGCTGTTTTCATCTTTGAGCCAGTTCCAGTCCATATATGTTTCTGTATAGTCCATGGTTATTCTGTCCGAAAGACTGTTCATTATTGTATTTACCGTGCCTGCATCATCGTTTTCAGGCTGTTTTTCAAATCCGATTGCAAATACATAGTTCTGTTCATCCAGATGTTTCTTGACAACTTCAGGTATATCAAATATGTCTTTGGCTTCCTCCTTGTTCATAAACGTATAGCAGTATTCGGTTCCGTCTGCTGCAGGGAAGAAATCCATATTCCAGTCATGCGATATCGATGCGATATCGTCGTTCATATTAAAGTTTGCATAGTTTCCTATCTCCGCATCTGTGTATACATCTGTGTGATACCATTTGCCGTCAAGCTTTACAAGATCCCATGTATGGTATCTTTCGGTGTTATGTACAACCATACATTCTATATCCATCATCTGCATAAACATTCTGAAGGTGGTCGCATAGCCTACACATACGGCATCATGATATTTCAGAACTCCGTAAGGGTTGTCGCTGTCCTTGCCTGAGCTTGGTATTACCGCAAGAAGCCCCTTGTCCTGACCTACGTTTTTAACAAGCCAGTCATATACGGCTTTTTCTTTGTCATAATCCGACATATCATCAGTGATTATCTCCTTGAGAATATCCGATGCCAGACTGAGAGTCTCCTTGTCTCTGTCATTAAGGCCTGCATCGCTGCCTTTTTTGTATGCGTCGGAAATCTGCTCTGTGGATTCAATGGTGTATTCACCCATGATGGTAACATCGTTTTCTCTGTTGACATCCTCCGTGCTGCCTGTCATTGACTCAACACTTTTTTTGACCTTGCCCATCGATGTAAGAGAGCATACACTCATTACTGTGCTCGCTACTATACATACTGCAAGAACTGCTGCCAGACCGGCAAACAGCTTACCTTTGAAAATCTCTTTCATAAACCCGGGGGTTGTAAAACTTATGGTCTCTGCCGCAGTATTAACAACCCGCCCTCCTTTCTTTCGATAAATTTCGTGTATCATTGTACTGCTTGTAATAGTACACGTCAACCATCTGCTTTGCATTGCACCATCTTTGCACCAGTTTTACTGCATATATACATACACTTATTCCAATGTAACAGAAAATCCGCCATAAAAATGACGGAAAAGAATCGGCCGTCTGCTAATCATTTCCGGCCGGTACTGTTTTTTTGCCGATATGCTCCTCAAATGCCTGCAGCGCCTCAAGCAGCGGCGCAGGCAGCCGCTTACAGCATTCTTTTTTCAGTTCGTCCGGAACACCGTAAAATCCCTCCGCAATACTGCCTGCAACAGCCGTCAGCGTATCACAGTCGCCGCCAAGAGAAACTGCGGTACGGATAACATCCTCGAAGCTGTTTCCCTCCAGAAAAGCCGTAACAGCCTCCGGAACTGTTTCCATACAGGTTTCTGTATGATAATACCCCGGTCTGATTTCATCACAGGTACGATTCAGTTCATAGCCGAATTCACGCTCTATATACTCTCTGATTTCCGCTTTGCTGCCTCCTGTTCTTGCCATAAAAACAGCGCTTGCCGTTGCTTCAGCACCTTTAATCCCTTCGGGATGATTATGTGTAACTTCGGCACAAAGCCTTGCCGCATACCTTACGGCTTCTATATCATCATAAAGCCACGCCACCGAAGAAACACGCATTGCAGAGCCGTTGCCAAAGCTGTTGTAGGCCTTGCATTCGGGATTTTGAAGCCACCTTGAGAACATAACTCCGTATCCTGCATCGGGATACATATTTCCAAGCCGGCGCATACTATCTGCAAGAAGCTGCAAAATCCGGTCGTCCGAGTCATCAGGTGCTGCATCAATAAAAGCCATGGCAACAGCCAGAGTCATTACCGTATCATCCGTATATGTGGACTCTCCGGAGAACAAAGGAAAATCTTTGCTCTTGCTGCCTCTGTCAAATTCATAAGGGCTGCCTATAATATCTCCCAAAATTGCTCCAATCATTATTTTTCACTCCTCTCTCTATAGTCTTTATCAATTTTTCTTTTCCAGTCGGCAGACAGCGGCGCTGCACACGTTCTCACACTGGTAATTGCCTCGCTGATAACCTCATAATTAAGAGCTGTACCGATTTCATCACAATGATAATTTGCGGCCATAGATTCATCAATGCCAAACTTTACGGCTTCCGCCGCCGCATCAATGTTGGCGCCAAGGAAAATAAATTCCCAGCCATAGCGCTTTTTCTGACGTTCAATCATATGACGAACTCTGTCATATGTATATCTGCGGCTGGCGTTTTCCATACCGTCTGTAGTAATGACAAAAAGCGTTTTTTCCGGCACATCTTCTTTGCGGGCATATCTGTGCACATTGCCGATATGATGGATTGCTCCTCCGACAGCATCCAGAAGCGCAGTGCAGCCCCGAACAAAATATTCTTTGCCGGTAAGCTCCGGCACATCCGAAATGGCAACACGGTCATGGATAACCTCTGTTTTGTTGTCAAACAGCACTGTTGATACTACGGCTTCTCCCGGCTCTCTGCGCTGTTTTTCCAGCATGGAGTTAAAACCTCCGATAGTGTCTTTTTCGAGTCCCGACATGGAACCGCTGCGATCTAAGATAAATACAAGTTCAATCATAATAAAATCCTCCTGTTTCTTTATTGTGACTTCATTATAAAGAAAACAGGAGGGTGAATGGTCGCATGGTATGCGACATTTTTATGCGCCTATAAGCGGCTGATCGAAAGCAAACAGAACTTCATTAAGCTCAAAAATATCGTAGTTTCTGTTTATCAGAAAATATTCAACAATCACATCAAATTTACTGCTGTGTGAAAGAGCAAATCCCGCCCTGCTGATGAAATCCATGGTTTCATCAAAATCCAGCTCCAGAGCAAACGCAAAAGCCAGCGCTGTTGTTTTAGACGGCCTGTAATTCATATTGTTTCTGATTTTTGAAAACAGTTTTCTGTCCACATTGGCTTTTTTGTAGATTTCAGAATCTTTTTTGCCGGTGCGGTCGATAAGCTGCAGGAGTGTTTCGGAAAACCCGGCGTCCAGATTTCTGAGCAGTGTGCTCCAGTCATCGGAATCCATTGGAGCCGCCGCCCCGTCAGGCATATTGGCATATATTTCCGACAGGTGCAATGAATAAGCCTCCTCCTGAGTCCGTCTTGTCTGAATCCGGGAATCAAATTCTGTCGTACCGTATTCATCAATAGTTTTGCTGCGGATATAGTTTTCGTCAATATAGCTGCTGACGGACTTAAACAGTTTTTCCGACAGCGCAAACGCCTCTTTCTCGAATACAACCAGATAAACCTGCATTTCATTGTCCAAAAGAAAAGCGCTGATTTCATTTATGGCAATCTGCAGCGCCAGAGGTTTTGGAAATCCGTAATTGCCTGTCGCTATCAAAGGAAACGCTACAGATTCGCATTTGTACTCTCCGGCCATCTCCAAAGACCTGCGGTAGCATGAGGATAAAATATTCTCCTCTCCATGGCTGCCTCCTTTCCAGACAGGGCCTGCTGTATGAATAATATATCTTGCATCCATATCAAACCCCGGCGTAACAGCAGCATCTCCAAAATCAATGCGCCCGATTTTTTTACGGGCTGCAAGCAGCTTTGGACCGGCTTTTTTGTGTATTCCGCTGTCAATGCCGGAACCGATAACAGGGTTTGGATTTGCAGTGTTCACCACTGCATCCACCTGCATATTTACAATGTCGTTTCGTACTATTTCAAAAGGCATAATAAAACTCCTTTTACGATTCGCGGCATACCGCTTCCCCCGGTACTCAATAAGACGAATATATTCAAATGCGTATGCAGGGGCTTTATTTGTTATTCGAGAATACCCTTCTTTCATACGGTTCAAAGTCTGCCCCATAGGCAATTTCCCCGAAGATTGCATTTGCTATGCTATCCATAATATTAAATATATCGCCATCAATGCCGACAACCTCTCTGTTTTCATATTTAGATTTTTTCAAAATACTTTATCAGTTTGTTTATATGTTCTATTCTTTTCTCATCGCTGTATTGGCCCCAGTAATATTCATCACTCCTGATTTTTTCATCATGTTCTCTTTCAAACCGTTCCAGATCTTCTGACAGGTTTTTCTTAATATCATTCAAAAGCGGATCGTTATCAGAAGCAGTCAGGCAGTTCTCGATTTCACATTCCCTGAAAAGCTCCATTTCTAAGGCGGCAGTAATTTTATCGGCAGCATTGACGCTCTCTTTTAAGCTATTTATACATGCCTCAATATAATCACAAAGCAGCTTGTCTCTGTTTATATTCAGAATTCCTTCACGTATAGCCCTGTCTAAATCAATAAACTCGTCTCCGCACGTATCCTCTGAATCCGGATGATCTTCGATGACGAATTCGAGGCCGATAATACTGTCCAGTATTTCAAGAGCAGCATCATATTCCTCCAGCAGGATTAAGTCATGGCATCCCGAAACCACAGATGAAACAAAGGGCATCGCAGCATTCGGATCATAAAAACGATAGTCCCAGTCATCACAATAATGACCGCTGGCATCAAATTCAAAATAGTAGGTGTAATATTCCACAGTAATATCACCGTTTCTGACCTTGTCACAGAACTCATCAATCTCGCTTCTTTCCGGCATACCCATTACTTTCTTGGTTCCGCAAATGCTCTTGTAAAGATCCTCCCGCTTCCACTCCGGAAGCAGTTTTGCCTGCGATAAAAGCCATTCATCCTTTTGGGTTTCTGTCATCTGTTCAAGCTGTTTTCTGATTCTGTCTAAAAAATTATCCATAATACCACTCCTATATTGTGTATACAATTTCAAAACAACCGGTTCCTCTGTGGTTTCATTGTACCATGAGAAAACCTCTTTGTGTAAAAATAATTGCTGCCCTGCTGCCTCAGCAATTCTCATTCACCAAATCAGTAAAATTTCATAATATATCAGGTAGACTAAATTACAGGGAGGAATTATTATGCCAGGCATATATTTAAGTCCGTCTGTTCAGGAATACAACGAGTACATAACAGGCGGCAGCGAGGAATACTATATGAATCTGATTGCCGACGCCATGGTTTTGTATCTTCGGGCAAGCGGCATCACTTTCACAAGAAACAATCCAAATGACACGCTTTCACAGGTCATAGCCCAGTCAAATGCCGGAGATTACGGGCTGCATCTGGCGCTTCACTCAAACGCCTCACCCGAAAACATGGCGGGAATGCTGCAGGGACCTGACGTGTACTATTATGCGGCAAGCTCAGAGGGACAGAGAGCCGCAAATATAATTGCACTAAATCTGAAAGACATATATCCAAACCCAAACCTTGTCGCTGTTATCCCAAACACCACCTTAGCGGAACTGCGAAGAACAAAAGCCCCGGCGGTACTGGTGGAGATTGCCTATCATGACAACCCCGAGGATGCAAACTGGATAATAAACAATATTGACCTCATAGCAAGAAACCTTGTACTTTCCGTCACCGAGTATTTTGGAATTCCATTTGTCGAGCCGTCGTGATATACTTATATCATCCCAAATATGCGAGGTAACAGATGACATTAAAAGAAACACTTAGTGAAATATTTGAAAACAGAACACTTGTCAGAATGGTTGCAGGAAACAGGCGCAAAAAATCTCTCGAATACACCAGAGTGACCATCAAGCCCGTAGTTATAAAAAACGAATACCGGTATCAGGCAGAATACAGCTACGACAAAAAAGTCACACATCTCAACATTAATGAGGGTGAAATACTGTGCTTTGCAATGTCACTGCTTGACGATTTCAAGCAGCTTAACATATTCACAACATCAGGAGAGGTGCAGGTGCTTGCCTCAAAGGCAGACAATCCGAGGGTCACTTTCCGAAAGACAGAAACAAAAACAGCGGAGCTTTCACACAACAGAGATAAAAACCATCTGATTCCCGAAGGCACACCCTGCGATTTTCTTGTCAGGCTGGGGGTTATGAACAAAGACGGAAGCGTCAGGCCAAAGCATTATCACAAATTCCGCCAGATAAACAGATTTCTTGAAATAGTCGAGGACTCCTACCCTGCACTTCCGTCAGACAAAACCATCAGAATTATAGACTTCGGCTGCGGCAAATCATATCTCACCTTCGCGCTTTATCACTATCTGCATATAATTAAAGGGCGCGATGTCAGCATTGTAGGGCTTGACCTCAAAAAAGACGTTATCGATTTCTGCAGCAAAACAGCCTGCGAGCTTGGCTATACCAATCTGACATTTCTGATGGGTGATATTGCGGATTACACAGGCGACAATGCGGATATGGTGGTTACTCTCCATGCCTGCGACACAGCTACCGATTACGCGCTTATCAATGCCGTAAACTGGAACACCAAGGTAATACTTTCTGTTCCCTGCTGTCAGCACGAGCTGTTTTCACAGATAAAAAACGATCTGCATCAGCCTATGCTCAAATACGGAATTATCAAAGATAAGTTTACAGAGCTTCTGACAGATGCACTCAGAGGACTCAAGCTGGAGGAAATGGGCTACAAGGTATCGATGATAGAATTCACACCTCTTGAGCACACATCCAAGAATATAATGATTAAGGCCGTAAAGAGCGTGCCTTACAAAAAACTTCAGCAGAAGGCTGCCGGAGAGTACAATGCGCTCAAAGAATTTTACAATGTAAACCCTGCGATAGATATGCTCAACAAAGACTGAAAAAGCGGCCGTGGCCGCTTTTTTAATATCGGTATTCATTTAGCTGAAGCTGGTATATACCTTGCCCGGCTTCAGTTTGTATCCTTTCAGAAGTCTTAATTCCTCAACCGTCACAAGCTGATACCCCTGCGATACAAGCTGCGGTATTATGCGCTTTGATGCGTCTGCCGTCGGCCTGTAGAGATCGTGCATCAGCGCGATTGCGCCGTCATAGGCTCCGTTTATAACTGAACTGTAGGTCTTTGATGAGTTCTGGGTCTCCCAGTCTCTTGTATCTATTGACCACAGTATTATCGGCATTCCCACCGAACTTTTAACCTTGGAGGACTGATCCCCGCCCGGAGTTCTGCATATTGCAGGAGCCTCTCCTGTCTGTTTTTTGACTGCACTGTTGCATCTTGAAATCTGTGATGCAATCTGCGAAGAAGTCATCTGACCGTACCATCCGTGGTTCCACGAGTGATTTCCTATCTGGCATCCCATATTGTATGCTCTTTTGATCTGGGACTTAAACGATGAAACTCTGTTTCCCACTACGAAGAAAGTTGCGAGCCCGTTATATTTCTCAAGGGTGTCTAAAATTGTGTCCGTATTAGCCGAAGGACCGTCATCATATGTAAGCGCAATAGCTTTTTTGCTGCCGTATACAGTCCTTACAAGCACTCCGCTGTCGTCAAATGTATAGACGTTTTTCTTTATTTTGTGCATACCTGTATACATTTTGCCGCCTGTTTTGCCAAAATAGTATTTCTTGCCCGATATTTTGTGAAAGCCTGTGAACATTTTGCCTGTGGTTTTACCGAAATAGTATTTGCTGCCCGATATCTTGTGGAAGCCCGTATACATTGCCGAGGTTTTTTTGCTGAAATAATATCTGCTTCCGTCTATATCCTGCCAGCCTGTAACATACTTGCCTGTATCATCGGCATAATAGGTCTTGCCGTTCTCGTTTATCCACCCTGCTGTTATCTTCTGCCCATTGGCTGCCGGTGCCTGCACCTCATCAGCATAAACGAAAGTGCTCCATGGTGCCATAATGCTGAGTACCACTGCAACTGCTGTAACTAAACTTAATATTTTTCTCCTCATTTCTCTTCCTCCCATGAATTTATATGCCGTTCTTTGATTCCGCCCTGCGGACTTTCAGAACCGAATTAATTATACAACAGCCCGCTTCACTGTTCAACAGGAAAAGACTGTCCATCAGGGCAATCGCTTAAAATCCTCTGCTTCACAATAAACTACCCTGTTTAGGGTAGTTCATACTCCGCCCTATTTATTTTTACCTTTTTTGTCCCATAACAAAAACAGCCGATCCATATAAACCGACTGTTGCAAAACGCCTTGAACAAGGTATTAATATCTACAGTTTCTTTATCTCCTCTACAGAAAGGCCTGTATACTTTGAAATCTTATCTGCAGACTCATTATCGGCCTTCATAGCCTTCGCCATCTCAATCCTCTCTGCTGCTCTGCCGGAAGCCTCGCCCTCAGTTCTACCCTGTTCGAGGCCTTCAGTTCTGCC
>CAVDMD010000010.1:0-30132 GCA_963609975.1 bacterium
GTAGGTCAAATACAGAAATTGCCGAGCTTCAGCGAGAGCGCAATTTTTCAGTTATGACCTAACTCGATTTGTGAATATGAAACGGTGGAATTACTATGAAATCAGAAGAAATCAGAACAATACTGGATATACTGGCGCAGACATACCCTGACGCGGGCTGCGCACTTGAGCATACCGATATATTTGAACTGCTGATCTGTGTCGTACTGTCTGCGCAGACCACAGACAAAAGCGTAAACAAGGTTACTCCCGCGTTATTTGCAAAGTATCCCGATGCGGCTGCACTTTCACAGGCAGACCCCGAAGATGTTGCAGAATATATAAGGTCTATCGGTATGTATAAGACAAAATCAAAAAATATAGTTAATCTCGCAAAGGCTCTCGTCGCTGACCTTGACGGCAGGGTTCCCGATGATTACGACAGCCTCATATCTCTCCCCGGTGTAGGGCGCAAAACCGCCAATGTGGTACTGTCGGTAGGCTTCGGACATCAGAGACTTGCTGTAGACACTCATGTTTTCAGGGTTGCCAACAGAATAGGTCTTGTCTGCGAAAAAGATGTCCTCAAAACAGAGCTCGCTCTTATGGATATTATCCCCGAAAACAGATGGACAGACACTCACCACAGCCTCATATTCCATGGCCGAAACTGCTGCGACGCAAGAAAGCCGAGGTGTGCTGAATGTCCCATAAATCAGTACTGCAGATATTTCAAAGAATCTGTTGCCGAGTAGTTCACTGCAGTGTCAATCCTTACAGGAATTTCAGGGTAGGATTGTTATCCTGACCATCTGATGTTTCCGGCAGATTCTCGTCGTCCTTCAGCATTTTATAGGTTTTACTGAGCTCCAATAAAGCCCGGCCGAATAAGCCGCCTCCCGAAACGCCGTCTAAAGCTGCATCTGAAAGCTCGTTTCCCAGACTGTTAAAGAGTTCTTCTGCCTCCTCGCAGGTAAGCTCTATGCCGTTTGTCTTTGCCAGAGCAAGCAGTTCCTCTGCGGATTTTACATTCTTTACTTTTTTGATAAGTTCGTTTTTGAGTTCCATAGTCATAAGCGTCCTCCTTTTTGTTCTCTGCAGGTATATACGATAATTTACAGCCTTTGTCAGATCTGTTCTGAAAATATATGATATCGTTTATTTTGATAATCCAGTCCGTTTTTATCTTCATTGTTCAGGTAAGTTTCCCTGCCGCTCAAAAAGCCCTATTCCTCCTGCTTTCCCTTATCCTCTGCTTCTTTCAGCAGCTCTGCAAGTATATAGTTTCTGTCATTGCCTGTACTGCTGATGGAGCTTCTTATTTTTTCTTTTGCATTTTCGATGTCTGCCTTGAGCTCTCCCGATGTGATACGCCTTGCGCCCGATCCGAATATCATAAGCTGCTCCATATAGTCTGAGGTTGCAACCGTAACATCGGCTTTTTTGCCAAGCTCATACGCCAGTTTTTCGATATAGCTGTCGGCAGTCTGATTCTCTCTGGTATAGACCACGCTGATGCCGTTTATATCCTCTGTGGTGCCGCTGCTGCCTTTGACTCTGTAGCCGTCAAATACAATTATGACCTCGGCATCTTTGCAGCTGCTGTAGTCAGACACAATGTCAATGAGCCTTTCTCTTGCAAATCCTATGTTTTCGGAGTCTATGTCATCCCATGAAAAAATCATATTGTATCCGTCTATCAGCAGATATTTTTTTCTGTCGGGGTCAGCGGTATGTCTTGCCCTGTACTCTGAATCGTATTCTCTTTCGATTTTCCTTATGTATTTTTTTGATTTTTCTTTGCGCCTGCCATAGGTTTTTTCAAATATTTTTTTGAGTTCATCATCAAACACCATATTCCTGTCGTTTACATTCACAGAGCCTGTATCAGCGGCAGGTTTTTTATCCAGCACGCTTTTGATGTGCATATATTTCTCGACCTCATTCCACGGAACATTAAATCCCGCACCGTGCGAGCAGAATACCGAACCTGCCGGATTGTCAGTATCAGCCTCGGGATTGTAGGCTTTTTGTGCTATAACCTCCTCCTGATTGTGACACACATCATATCCGCAGAAGCTGCAGTACAGTCTGCCTGTCCCTCCGGTGTATGAAAGCACATCGCTGTAATATCCGTTCATGGTCAAAACAGGCGCTCTGCCTGTGATGACTGTCATGCTTCCTGTGCTCTGAGGCTCGGAAACGGTTCCCGCCATTCTCTGTATATCTGAAATCGCCCTGCCTGTCACTGCCTGCGGCACCTCAAGGCGATAGCTGTAATACGGCTCCAGCAGAATGCATCTGTTTCTCATAAGCCCCTGCCTGACTGCTCTGTAGGTGGACTGTCTGAAATCTCCGCCCTCTGTGTGTTTTTCGTGGGCGCGTCCTGCGGCAAGGGTGATTTTCATATCCGTTATTTCAGCCCCTGTAAGCACTCCTCTGTGCTTTTTTTCGCACAGGTGTGTAAGTATGAGTCTCTGCCAGTTGCGGTCAAGCAGATCCTCGCTGACATCAGTATCAAATACCATGCCGCTGCCTCTTTCGAGAGGCTCTATAACAAGGTGCACCTCGGAGTAATGCCTGAGAGGCTCGTAATGCCCCACTCCCTCCGAAATCTGCTCCACTGTTTCCATATATACGACATTGCCTGTATCAAATTCAATGTCGATTCCGAATCTCTCTGAGACAAGGCTTTTGAGTATCTCTGTCTGCACCCTGCCCATAAGTCTGACTTCTATTTCATCAAGCTCTCTGTTTAACCCTATATTGAGCTGGGGATCCTCCTCTGCAAGCTGTGAGAGTTTCACAAACGCATCATGAACATCACAGCCCTCAGGCAATATCACTCTGTAGGAAAGCACCGGGGTCATAACAGGTGAATAAAGCTCTTTTGCTGTGCCAAGACCCTGCCCGCAGTATGTGCTGCCAAGGCCTGTCACTGCGCAGACGGTACCTGCACACGCCTCCTGTATTTCCGTAAATTTTGCGCCCTGATATATTCTTATCTGCTGTATTTTTTCGCCGCACTCAGGGATAAGCTGTCTTGCTCTGATGTTTCCCCCTGTTATTTTCATATGGGTCAGGCGGCTGCCCTGCGCATCTCTTGATATTTTGTAGACTCTGGCACCGAATTCCTCATCGTATTCCGGTGAAATCATAAATCTGTCAAGGCCTGCAAGGAAATCCTCCGTGCCCTGCATTCTGAGAGCTGAACCGAAGTATACGGGAAACAGTTTTCTCTGTTTTATGAGAACAGAGAGTCTGTCATCTGTAATCGTGCCTGTTTCAAGGTATTCCTCCATTGTCTGCTCATCAGATAATGCTATATCCTCATAGCATGATTCTTCCGGCGGCAGGCATCTGTCATCGAGGGCTTCCCTCAGCATATCAAGCAGCCTGCTGCTGTCTGCCCCCGGCTGATCCATTTTGTTTACAAATATGAATACCGGTATCTCATATTCGGACAGGAGTTCCCACAGGGTGTTTACATAGCCTGTAACTCCGTCTGCTGCCGAAACAAGAAGCACCGCATAGTCAAGCACCTGCAGAGTTCTTTCCATTTCTGCAGAAAAATCCATATGTCCCGGAGTGTCAAGAAGCGTTACGGTTTTAGAACCCGATTCAAACACCGCCTGTTTTGAAAATATGGTGATTCCTCTCTGTTTTTCGAGGCTGTGGGTATCAAGAAACGCATTCTGATGATCCACTCTGCCCGCCTGTCTTATACTGCCTGCATGATAAAGCAGGGCCTCCGACAGTGTCGTTTTGCCTGCATCAACAGGCGCTGTTATTCCTATTGTTATTCTGTCTGTTTTTAGCATAATTCTCCCACAAGACTGAATGTGTTTGACCCTGTTATTCTGACAGATACAAGTTTGCCTGTCAGATCCTCCGAGGCTCTGAAGTTCACAAGTTTGAAGCCGCCTGTCCGGCCGGAATATGTCATAATGTCGTTTTTGCTGGTTCCATCCACCAGCACCTGCTGAACGCTGCCGACAAGTTCAGCGTTTTTTTCTGCGGAAATTCTGTTGATGGTATCGACAAGTCTGTTGAATCTTTCGTGTTTGACATCCTCCGGAATCTGCTCCTCAAATTTCTCTGCAGGGGTGCCTTTTCGGACTGAATAAAGAAATGTAAACGCCGAATCATATCTCACCTGCTCTGCAAGGGTAAGGGTCTCGGCAAAGTCTGTTTCTGTTTCGCCCGGAAAGCCCACAATTATATCGGTTGTAACTGTTATGTCCGGTACGGCCTCTCTCAGCTTCTGAACAAGCCTCAGGTAGTCCTCTCCGGTATATTTTCTGTTCATCCGTTTAAGAATACGGCTGCTGCCCGACTGCACCGGCAGATGGATGTTTCTGCACAGCCTGCTGCAGTCTTTGTAGGCCTGTATCAGACGATCCGAAAGGTCTTTGGGGTGAGATGTCATAAACCTTATTCTCTCAAGCCCCTCTATGCCGTCAAGCATATATATGAGGGATGCAAAATCGGTGCCGTCATCGCCTCTGTAGGAGTTGACATTCTGTCCCAGCAGCGTTATCTCTTTAACTCCGTCTGCCACAAGGCTTTTCACCTCGTTTACTATGTCAGAGGGTCTGCGGCTTCTCTCCCTGCCTCTGGTATATGGGACTATGCAGTATGTACAGAAGTTGTTGCAGCCGTACATGATGTTAACAAAGGATTTGTGTCTGTACAGCCGTTTGGCGGGCAGTCCCTCTACTATCTCTCCGCCGTCCTCCCATATGTCCGTGATTTTCTTTTTTTCGTTCATCACGTTTGCAAGAAGCTCCGGAAATCTGTGTATGTTGTGAGTTCCGAATATTATATCCACCCACGGATATTTCATCTTGAGCGTATCTATGATATGCTGCTGCTGCATCATGCAGCCGCATACTCCGACTACAAATTCCGGATTCTCTGTTTTTTTATTTTTGAGCTGCCCCAGTGTGCCGAAAAATCGCTTGTCGGCATTCTCTCTGACGCTGCACGTATTGATAATTACTATATCCGCTTCTTTTTTATCTGAAACCGGCTCCATGCCCTGCTGCGCAAGCATTCCGGCTATTGTTTCCGAATCGTGTTCGTTCATCTGACACCCGAAGGTTATAATGTGGTATTTTTTCATCTGTGTCCTTCCTTCTGAATTTAGTTAACGCTATAAGTATACCTTAATTCAGTATATATTACAAACAAAGCCCGCAAAATTTTCAATTCTCAAGTGTTTTTCACAGTCCGCGAAATATTTTTACAAACTGTATCATTTACCACACACATTTCCACAGAAATATATTATAATATAGGCACAAATACAAATATCGGAGGTAAAAATCATGTTAGATAAAAAAGTTGTAAAATTATTAAACGAACAGGTTGTTGCGGAGTTTTATTCGGCTTATCTGTATCTGGATTTCGCAAATTACTATATTGACGAGAGCCTTGACGGTTTTGGCAACTGGTATACAATTCAGGCTCAGGAAGAAAGAGATCATGCAATGCTTTTTATCAAATATCTGCAGATGAATGACGAAAAGGTTGAACTTGATGCCATAGCAAAGCCTGACAAGACTTTTGCGGACAGAATCGATCCTCTCAAGGCAGGTCTTGAACACGAAAGACTTGTAACAGGTCTTATCAACAATATATATGACGCCGCCTATCAGGTAAAGGATTTCAGGACAATGCAGTTCCTTGACTGGTTCATCAAAGAGCAGATGGAGGAAGAGGACAATGCAACCACACTGATTTCAAAATATGAGATGTTCGGTACAGATGCCAAAGGTCTTTATATGCTGGATCAGGAGCTGGGTCAGAGAATCTACTCCGCACCGTCACTTGTACTGTAAATATAAATGTATTAAAAGAAGCGCGTCGCTTCGGGGAAACCCCGGCGACACGCTTCTTTAGTATCTGTTCTGTTATAGTGTCAGGCACTTCTTAGGGCATTTTTCAACGCACGCACCGCATTTAACGCAGGCATCCGATACTTCCCATACCTTGTCAGCTCTGTTTACCGTAAGAGCATCACAAGGGCACACTTTTGCGCAAAGTCCGCAGAATACACATACGTCCCTGTCACATTTGAGTCCGCCGTCTGCAGGTGCTGCTTCACCGGCAGGCGCTGCCGGTTTCTTTTCCTGTTTAGGAACATCAACAACATCAACAGTCTTGGATGTATCAGGCGTTGTATACGGTCTGTCCATATCAAGACATTTTTTAGGACACTCGTCAACGCAGCAGCCGCACTGGATACATCTCATTCTTTCGATAGTCCATGTGCCTGCGGCTCTGTCCACGGCGATAGCATTCGCCGGACATTTGCGTCCGCATATACCGCATAATATACAGGATTCTTTTTCTATGGTAACCTGGCCTCTGGTTCTTTCCTGAAACTCATTAGGAATTACAGGATACATTTTAGTGGCAGGTTTTTTGAATAAGCTTTTAATTAACACTTTACCGATCTTAAAAGTTGCCATTCTCACCCACCTACCTTTCTGTACAGCTGATGCAAGGGTCTATAGTCAGTACCAGAATAGGCACATCCGCTATATCGCAGCCCTGCAGCATTTTGAGTAAAGCCGGAATATTCATATTGGTAGGAGTTCTGACTCTCATTCTCTCCAGGAATTTAGTGCCTGCTCCCTTGGCATAGTAATATGCCTCACCTCTAGGCTGTTCCAGTCTTGTAACAAATTCTCCGTCAACATTCTTACCCTTGACAGGAACTCTTAATTCTCCCTCCGGGATAAGCTCTACCGCTTTTTCGATAAGCTCGATTGACTGGAATAATTCGCGTATTCTTACTATGCATCTTGCATAGCAGTCTCCGCCTTCTTCGACAACAGGCTCAAAACCAAGCTTGTCATAAACGCCTTCGCCTGCAAGTCTCATATCCTGAACAACTCCGGAACCTCTTGCAACAGGTCCTACGGCGCCAAGCTCTATAGCCTCTTCCCTGGTGATAACTCCTACGCCGCAAAGTCTGTTTTTAACGGAAACGTCCTCCATAAACACATCTGTAAGCTCTTTGATTTCAGCTTTGATACCGTTCAGAGTGTCAACGATTTCTTCGAGAGTAGCTTCATCTACATCTTTTTTAACTCCGCCGGGAACGCATACTGAGAATATTACTCTGCCTCCTGTTGTTTTTTCGAGAAGGTCAAGTACTGATTCTCTGAGTTTCCAGCAGTGCATAAACAGACTGTCAAATGCAAACGCATCTGCCAGAAGTCCGAGCCACAGCAGATGGCTGTGTACTCTGCTCATTTCATGCCATATAGTTCTGAGATATGCCGCTCTTTCGGGAATTTCAATTCCCATAGCTCCTTCAACTGCCGCGCAGTATCCCCAGCCATGACCGAAGCTGCATATTCCGCAAATTCTTTCGATTACATATACCATTTCGGTATATTCCTTTTTTTCCACCAGCTTTTCCAGACCTCTGTGAATAAATCCTATTGAAGGGATTGCTTCAACAACTGTCTCATCTTCAACTACAAGGTCAAGATGAATAGGTTCCGGTAATACGGGATGCTGTGGTCCGAAAGGAATAATAGTTCTTTTACCCATAATGTCTACCTTCCTTTCTTAGCCTTCTGTGTTCCAAGGAGTCTTCTGTGCAATCATGAAGAAATTGCCCTGGTAGTCCAGTTCAAGATTTTTGAATGTAATACCGAACAGGTCGTGCATTTCGTTTTCATAAATAAATGCACTCCATATTTCTCCTGTTATGCTCTGCAGCTCCATATTTTCTGGAACCATAACTTTCAAATTGGTTAACGAATAATCTTTATCAAATGAATAAAGAACCTCGATATGTCCGTCCTTGCACTTTGTCGCGCAGGCCTGACCCAGTCTGTATCCGTCAGCTTTCATGCTTCTTACTTCTGCTAAAAGATCGGAAGCTTCAACCGGTACAAATACGCTTTTGATTTCACTCATTTATGCTTCCTCCTTTTCTTCTTCTGCTGCAGGCTCTTCGATTGCTGCCGCAGGTTCTTCAGCTGCAGGAGCGTTTTTCATTGCCTCCCTTTTTTCGGCCAAAACTCCAAGTCCCTTGACAACACCGTCAATTATAGCTTCAGGTCTTGCCGCACAGCCCGGAACATATACGTCAACAGGTATAACCTTGTCAACTCCGCCCTGCACATTGTAGCACTCGGCAAATACGCCCGCCGAGCACGCGCAGATACCTACCGCAACCACAACCTTAGGCTCAGGCATCTGTTCATAAATCTGTCTGACAACATCCTTGTTCTGTTCGTTTACGGAACCTGTTACAAGGAATATATCCGCATGTTTAGGATTACCGGTATTGATAATACCGAATCTTTCTACGTCGTACATCGGTGTAAGACAAGCGAGAACTTCGATATCGCAGCCATTGCAGCTTGATCCATCATAATGGATAATCCAAGGTGATTTTGTTACATATGACATTCTCTTACACCTCCCTTATACAAAATACAGAAGGAACAGGTTGATGATTCCAAGTACAGCCGCTACTATCCACGCTGATTTGAAGGCCACCTGCCACTTCATTCTTGCAAAACTGTTTCCGATGAAAGTTTCAAAGAAGAAAGCAATTATTGCAACTACTATACCGATTATAACGCCTGCTGCGCTTCCGTTCTGGAAGAACAGGAATATAAATCCGAGCAGGAATATGTTTTCATACCAGTGCGCAACCTCAAGCATTGCAAGTGTTGTTCCCGAAAATTCAGTTTTAAGACCTGCAACCAGTTCCTGATGCGCATGGTGTGACATACTTAAATCAAACGGAGCTTTTCTGAATTTGATAGTCAGAATGTACATAAACCCGATGAATATTCCCAGCATCGGAAGTATGCCCATTGATTCTGAATTCATAATATCAGAAACTTTGAAGCTGCCTGTAAATACATAAAACGCAACTGCAGTCAGAAGCACCATAGGCTCATAAGCCATTGTCTGAAGCAGTTCTCTCTCCGCACCAAGCTGCGCATAAGGCGAGTTTGAGGAATAAGCTGCTATAATCAGGAATGCGCTTGCTGTTGTAAGCGTAAACAGTACCAGCAGCAGATCTCCGCCTGCAAAGAAGAAGCAGCCTGTAACAACTACGAAAAGCAGAAAGCATCCAACGTAGAAGTCCTGTACCTTGTTAACTGTGATTTTTTCTTTTTCAAACAGTTTGAGTACATCATAAAACGGCTGTAATACAGGAGGGCCTACTCTGCCCTGCATTCTTGCACTTATGATTCTGTCAAGACCTGCAAGGAATCCGCCCACAAAAGGTGCAAGTACGATATATGCCACGATAAATATTATCATCTTAACCATTATATTGCACCTCCTATCACATATCCTGCAAATATCACAAGAACGACTGCGATTGTAGCTGCTGCCGCAATACATCCGATCCAGTTCATTTTGTTTTCACCGAAATATTTGTCCATATACCAGTTCTTTAATGACATAACGGTCGGTCCCTGGAATGAGTTTCTGAATGTCAGATTGTCTCCCTGGTTAACACCTGCAAGGTATATAGGAACGATTTTTTTCTTTGTGTTGCCGAAGAACAGTATTGTTATAAGGATTATAACAGCAAGCATAATGCACATGATCATCATATTGCCTGAGGATAATGCCGCCATATCAGCTCCGAGATAAGGAACTACCACTGCTGATGAAATCACAGGGAAGCCAAGACAGGTAACAAGTACAAGGATAACCAGAAGCGTATGTACGAATTTTTCTGATTTGTGTACTGCACCCTCTATGTTCTCAGTGCCTGCAACAACTGCAGAAAGCTTGCCGAGCCATTTAACCCAGTAGAATACAGTTGTGGCGCTGCCGAAGCATAATACAGCTACAAGGAATACGCTCATAAATACGTTGCCTGTTTCGATGAATGCATCCAGTGCAGCCCATTTTGAAACAAGCATACCTAAAGGAGCAAGGAACATAGCTGAAATACCAACCATCATGCAGGCTGCAAGTCTTGGCATTCTGTCGAACATTCCGTCCATATCCTCGATGTTTCTTGAACCGATGTTGTGTTCTGCCGTACCAACGCACAGGAACAGAAGTGATTTAGTAACAGCGTGGAATATTATAAGCATAATGCCTGCCCATACCGCAG
This sequence comes from bacterium, assembly GCA_963609975.1. Classification (GTDB taxonomy): domain Bacteria; phylum Bacillota; class Clostridia; order Peptostreptococcales; family Anaerovoracaceae; genus UMGS973. The sequence goes on from CAVDMD010000010.1 coordinate 10,100, forward strand.
CAGTTGTGCCGATGCCTCCGCATACAACTATAAGGCCCAGGTTTGCTATGGTTGAATAAGCAAGAACTCTCTTGGCGTTGGACTGCGAAATTGCCGCAAACGATGCAAGCAGGAATGTGATTCCGCCTACTGCCATTACCATGATTCCGGCATAGTTGACCATACCGTATTCTGCATTTCCCCAGCCAAGGCAAGGAGCAAGCTTCAGTATAAGGAACACTCCGGCCTTAACCATTGTTGATGAATGAAGCAGAGCTGATGTAGGGGTAGGTGCAACCATGGCGCCAAGAAGCCAGCTGTTGAACGGCATCTGAGCCGCTTTTGTGATGCCCGCAAATGCAAGCAGTCCTACAGGAATCATAAGTGCAGGGATTACTCCGTAGCCTGATTCACCGTAAAGGATAAGGTCTGAAAGCTGTAATGTTCTGATTGATTCATCCCAGCCGTAACCTAAGATAATGATTGCAAGACAGAATCCCAGTCCGCCAAGCAGGTTCATTATTAAAGCTCTGAATGAGTTTCTGATTGCTTCTTTTGTCTTTGTGAAGCCTATCAGGAAGAATGAACATAGTGATGTGATTTCCCAGAAGAAATACATCCAGATCAGATTGTTTGAGGTTACAAGACCGAACATTGCAGCCAGGAACAGGAACAGCAGGAAGAAGAACCACGGTCTTCTGTCTTTGGAGCCTGCAGGCTGATGATGCTGGAAGTCTTTCATGTAACCCATTGCGTATACGCAGATAAGAGTACCGATAATTCCAATGATTAAAATCATTATCAGTGAAAGTTCATCCACATAAGCATTGTGTTCAACTTCAATGCCGTGTCCGGTTGTCAGTTCAAACCAGACCATTAAAGGTGTCTGAATAAGAGCGAATACTGCAGCAAGGTACTTTTTGTACTTAAATGCAAGTATTGTGATGACAACTGCCACGCCGCACTCTATTACCATCATGATGTAGTTTACAATCTCACTTGAAAAATCAAAGTAGGTTGTACCGTCACCAAGATAAGTTGCGGCACAGTAAACTGATACTGCAGCTATGATTACTGAAGCTGCAATAACAACTGTGTCTCTTGCCTTATCAGCTTTAACGATCAGAAGAACTAAGGCAACCAATAGTGGGAATAAGATTAGAAAAAATATTGTGCCCATTGAATCCTCCTATAACTTAACATTATTTCATAACTTACATTTTACATAAATTCACCCATACAAACAACACTTTTTGTATAAAAATTTATGGTACTTTAGTTAGAAACTTTAGTGTTTTCAACGTTTTACAGATTTTGTGCCAAAAAAAATACAATAGCTGCCGGTTTTCCACAAAATGTATAACAAGATAAGTGTTTTACGGCAGCAAGTTTTGGAACTTTCAGACCTGCACATACAGAAAACAGGCAGCTCCGAAAGCCGCCTGTATGATTACTATTTATTTTGCTTTTTTGGGTTCTACTTTTCTGTATACGAAGAAGAATATTATCATAAGTATTGCGCATACGGCAGTCATTATGTAAAGTCCTGTCTGGATTGCTCCCACTATCGCATTTACATCCGCATTTTCGAGCAGACCGTCAAAATAGTCGCCTGATCCCCATGCGTCTTCTGTGCCCCAGCCTTCATACCAAGGTTCAAAGAACAGTGCAATGATATTCATGCAGGTCATAAGCAGGAACAGAAATGCCATTCTCTTGGTATCTCCCACTGCAAGGCCTGTTTTTTTGTTTGTAGGGAATCTGTCAGGCTCCTTGACTGTAAGTCCGCCGTATTTTCTTCTCCAGATGAAGTAAAGCACAGGACCTGAAAGTATGCCTATCATACCGCCCAGATAGTAGTCTGAACCGTTGATGAAATATGCCAGCAGTGCCACGCATATAGGCACTATGCATATCAGGCAGAGGAAGCCGTAGCCTCCCGGAATCTTGAATACGTATTCTTCCGCAGGTATTCTTTTTCTCAGTATCATGGCCGAGATATATACCATAGCATATGATGCTATCAGAAGTGATACGTCAAGTATAATGATAAATCCGAACGGGAACATACAGAATATCAGGTTGAATATTCCTACTGACAGTACCGATATATACGGTACGCCGAATTTTTTGTCGCATTTAACCATTACAGGAGGTGCAAGATGGTCGTCTGCAAGCGAGAAGAAGCCTCTTGAACCTGACGCTATATATGTGTTGTAAATCGAACACTGTGCAAGGATTGCAACCAGAACAAAGAATATTCCCATTGCAGGACCCCAGAAGTGAGCTGCAACATCTGCATAGCCTACGCAGCCTGCTTCTGTTCCCCAGTTTTCCCACTGTCCCAGTGAGCCGACACCTGCTACTGTAGGCAGGATATATGACGCCATAATAATAGGAACCGTCAGCAGAGTACCTTTAGGGATTACCTGTGGATTTGCAACCTCACCGGCTATTGTTGACATTGATTCATAACCTGAGTACATCCACATACCGACAGAAATACCGCCTGCGATGTAGAAGAACCAGTCGCTTATGCCCTCTGCAGGTTCAGGGGTAATCTGGAATGAGATTGTCGATGCTGTCTCTGCATCTCCGCCCCAGTTCAGGAATCCGCATACTGCAACCATACCGAAGGCTACCATTACGAGAATAGAAAGAATAGTACTTACAATACCTACATCCTTAACTCCGCGGATATTGATTATTGTGAATACGGCTATCATTGCAAATTTGATGGCAAATTCACCCATAAAGGACATATCCCATGTGGACGCCGCATAGCTTCCTGCAAGAATTACATATGAAGTATTGTCTATGTAGATGGAAATAGTTCTCCACCAGCCTGCCTGGAATCCCCAGAATTCTCCCAGAGCTTCCTGTACCCATTTGTAATAGCCGCCCTCCTGCGGTCTTACCGAACCAAGTTCGGATGCAACAAGACCAAACGGAAGTCCCCATACAAACGGAAGTACGCATAACATGATGATTGTCAGTCCCGGACCGCATGAAGGCAGCATCTCTTCGATACCGTAACAGCCTGCGGCTACCAGACAGAAAATCATAAATACTACTGTTGAAACTTTGATATCATGTTTTTTCAAACCATGTTCTTCAACCTCAACAGCATGAGTTTTTACTTGTTCGCTCACGCTACATTTCCTCCTTAAACATAAAATAACATAAATATAATCACACGAATATTATACACTTTAATTCAAAAACCTCAATGATTTTCAGAAAATACAAGCAAGTGAGCAAGAATATTGACTTTTCCGGTCAAATTAATAATTATTCTATACTATTTTGTCGAACACAAATATAAGCGCGGCTACACCCGGCAGCCCTAAAACTGCCGAAATCCCTATGGTAACTGCATTAAGAGGCACCGCAAATGCCGTAAAATGAAGCGCCGCAAGTCCCGCAACACCCAGAGCCGATGAGGCTATGAACTTTGCGGAGATCCTGCCGCAGTCAATTATAATCACTATGGCTGCGATAACAGAAAGTATAAGCAGCTGCTGACTTATTGCCATAACATCTCTCCTTTTTAATGTACTGCCTGTATAAAATATTCCTGCGGTGACTAAAATAGAATTAAATAGTTTGATGTGAGGTATGAGTTTATGACTTCAAAGGAAAGAATAATCAGCACTGCAGGTATGTTAAGAAGCAGACTTGCCGCCGCAAACAGATCTTTTCTGAACAGCCGGTTTTACCCTGCTGATGAAAAAATACTGCTGTTTGATTCAATAGAAAAAGCCTACTCCGATCTTGAGCAGGCTCAGTGCAGTTTTAATCAGCTCAGCGACTCTGCCGCCGTAGACTATGCTTCATACAGCATACTCGCAGCAGAGGCAAAATACACATATCTTCTGAATCTGGCAAAGAAAAAAGGTATGCGCCTATAGTTCTCTCCTGCCCTCAAGGGCTTTGAGAAGTGTTACCTCATCGGCATATTCCAGATCACCCCCGACCGGAATACCGTGAGCAATTCTTGATACTCTGATGCCGGACGGTTTGATAAGTCTGGCAATATACATAGCCGTGGCCTCTCCCTCTATATTGGGGTTGGTGGCAAGCACAACCTCCCTGACATCGTTTTGCTGAAGTCTGATGATAAGTGATTTGAGATTGATATCCTCAGGTCCTATGCCGTCCATCGGCGATATTGCTCCGTGAAGCACATGATACAGTCCGTTAAACTCTCTGATGCGCTCCATTGCAAACACATCTCTGGGGCTTTCGACAACACATATTATATCCTGTGCCCTCGACGGGTCGGAGCATATGCTGCATGGATCCTGATCCGTAAGATTGCCGCACACAGAACAGTATCTCATCTGTTCTCTGGCATTGACTATGGCCTGCGAAAGGCTCATAGCCTGCTCCTCATCAACAGACAGTATGTGAAATGCCAGCCTCTGCGCTGTTTTGCCGCCTATTCCGGGAAGCTTTGACAGCTCATTTATCAGCTTTGACAGCGGTTTTGCATAGGTTTTCATTATAAAAGCCCCGGAGGAAGTCCAAGGCTTCCTGTAAGCTTGTTCATTTCGGCTGCCGCAATCTCCTCCATCTGTCTCAAGGCTTCATTGACTGCCGCCATAACAAGATCCTGAAGCATCTCTGCATCGTCCGGATCTATTACATCAGGCTTGATTTCGATGCCCGTTATCTGTTTGGCTCCGCACACTGTAACAGTTACGGCTCCGCCTCCGGCGGTAGCTGTTGTTTCCATTTTGTCTATCTCGTCCTGCATCTCGTTCATTTTGCGCTGCACAGCCTGCATCTGCGCCATCTGTGCCTGCATATTGCCTGCGCCGGGAGCTTTTGGTTTTTTGCCCGCTTTCATTCCTTTGCCCATATTAATCCTCCGTTATTCTATTTCTATATTAAGCCCTAATTTGTCTTCGGCTTCTTTTACTACGCTGTTTATGTCCGGTTCATGTTTTTGGCCTCTGCTGCCTGATATACATTCAAGTGTCAGCCTCTGTCCCGTCTGTTTTTCCATAAGCTCGATAAACATACCGCTGCTGTCCTGTATGAGTTTTTTGATGAAATCACTGCCGGCAGCCACAGTGAATACACCGTCTGATATATCTGTCAGTCTGGAGCCTGATCTCAGCAGATTGAAGCTGCCCTGTCTGCTGCTTGCCGCCTCTACAACGGCTCTCCATATCATATCGTAATCCGCAGAAGGCTGTGAAGCCGCCTGTGCTGCAGGAGCTGTCTGCTTAACCGGCTGAATCGGTTGAGCCGTCTGAGCCGCTGCAGATGTCTCAGGCTTTGCCTGCGGCTGATATATAGTCTGCTGCTCCTCATGCACCGACGCCAGCCTTACGATACAAAGCTCAAGCAGCACTCTGGGCTGTGTTGACCATTTGGCGTCGGCTATGGTCTTTGACAGCTCTATTATGGCTCTGTCTATTTCCGATACCTCAAGAGTCTGGCTCTGCTCTTTGACTCTGTTCATATTCTCTGCCGACATATTGAGCATATCCTCAGGCGAGGCTACAAATTTTGAAATCAGCAGTGCTCTGTAATGAGCCAGCCAGTCTTTCATGAACTGTCTGATTTCCTTGCCCTCCGACATAACCTGCTCTAAAATCAGCAGCGCCTGTGCAATATTGTGAACTGCCACATTGTGTGTAAGCTCTATAAACACCTCTTCTGAGGATGTCCCCAGAAATTCGAGAACGTCTTCTCTGTCTAATGTATCTCTGCCTGCTGCAAGGCACTGATCAAGTATGCTGAGCCCGTCTCTGACAGAACCGTCCGCATTGGCTGCGATAAGGCCGAGAGCCGCCTCGCTTACCTGTATGCCCTTGTCCTCGCATATGCTGCGCATACCCTGTCTCAGCAGGTTTTCGGAAACTCTGCGAAAATCCAGCCTCATACATCTTGAGAGTATTGTTGCCGGAAGTTTCTGGGGCTCTGTTGTGGCCAGAATAAACATAACATATTCGGGCGGCTCCTCAAGGGTTTTGAGAAGTGCATTGAACGCCCCCTGCGACAGCATATGAACCTCGTCTATTATATAGACTTTCCTGCGGCCTGCCGCAGGCGGATATTTGACACTCTCTCTAAGCTCTCTGATGTTTTCGACACCGTTGTTTGATGCGGCGTCTATCTCTATCACATCTATAAACGTGCCGTTTTTGATGGCTATGCAGTTTGCGCACTGCCCGCAGGGACGCTCGCCCTCAGACAGACAGTTTACGGCCTTGGCAAGTATTCTTGCAGTTGTGGTCTTGCCTGTGCCTCTGGTACCGCACAGGAGATAGGCATGACCTGTCTCGTCCTTTGCTATCTGATTCTGAAGTATTCGTACTATATGCTTCTGACCGAGTATTTCGCTGAACACCTCCGGTCTGTATGCTCTGTACAGTGCCTGATACATAAGCCTTCCTCTCTAAAAAAATTGCCCTTTGAAAGCTCCGCAGTCAAGGAGAAGGCTTATCTGCGGCACATAAGAGCTTCCGCTTATTGCTGCTTCCTTCCGGACCTGACAAGGTTCACAGAGTCTTATTGCGCAGGACCCAGACCAATCAGGCGGAGCTTTCAAAAGGCAATCCGAATTTAATTACCCATTCATTATATGGGATTTAGCTTTGCAAGTCAAGGAGAAACTCACCCAAAAACCGATAGCTGCTTCACCTGCTTCAGCCTTTTTTCGATATTTTTGCGGTGTTCTCACTAAAAGCGCCAAAGCAGCCGTATGAAAACAGGGAAAAGGGCCTCGCCTGAAGCAAGACCCTAAGTGGTATAAAAATGATTTAGAGATTGTTGACTTTTTTAGTATCCTCCGAACATCGAAAGCATTACAGCTGCCGCCACAGCAGACCCTATAACGCCCGCAACATTTGGTCCCATTGCGTGCATCAGCAGGAAGTTGCCAGGATCATAGCTGCTGCCCACCTTCTGTGATACTCTTGCTGCCATCGGCACTGCAGATACGCCTGCGGATCCGATAAGCGGATTGATTTTGCCGCCTGTAAGCACATTCATCAGCTTTGCAATGAGAACTCCGCCCAGTGTGCCGCACGCAAACGCAATAACGCCGAGAACAACTATTTTGAGTGTCTCCGAGGTGATAAAAGTATCACCTGTAGCCGAAGCTCCCACTGCAAGACCCAGCATGATTGTAACCATGTTCATCATTGCATTCTGAGCAGTATCTGAAAGTCTTGCCGTAGCTCCGCTCTCCTTGAACAGATTGCCCAGCATCAGACATCCGATAAGCGGAGCTGCTGCAGGAAGTAATAATACGCAGAGAACTGTTACAACTATAGGGAAAAGGATCTTTTCTCTCTGTGTTACAGGTCTTAACTGCTCCATTCTGATTACTCTTTCTTTTGGAGTAGTGCACAGCTTCATAATAGGAGGCTGTATTACAGGCACAAGCGCCATGTATGAGTATGCTGCAACCGCAATGGCACCAAGCAGATGCGGAGCAAGCTTGCTTGTAAGGTAAATAGCCGTAGGGCCGTCAGCACCGCCGATAATACCGATTGACGCTGCTTCCTGTGCATTAAAGCCAAGAATAATCGCAAGATAAAATGCTATGAATATGCCAAACTGCGCCGCTGCGCCCATAATAAGTGATTTGGGATTTGCAATCAGCGGTCCGAAGTCGGTCATTGCGCCAACGCCGAGAAATATCAGTGACGGCAACACCGGTTTCAAGGTATAAAATACCGTAAGTATGCCGGCATTAGACAGAGAATCTATCATTTTTGTCCCGGCTTCAATCGTATAGTCATGAATAAACACATCAGCAAGCGGCAGGTTTGACAAAAGCATGCCGAATGCTATTGGTATAAGCAGTAATGGTTCAAATCCGTGCTTAATAGCAAGATACAGAAAAATGAATGACACAACAATCATAATTGCATTCTGGTAGCCAAGATTTGCTATACCCATGCTCTGCACGAAATCCTGTAATGTTTCCAGTAACATTTTTTCCATCTCCTTTAACTATATATTACTCGGTATCAGCAAATTTATTCGTTATGCTTAAATACCGCTAAAATACTAACACAGAGGGGTGTTTTTTACAAGCTGATTTCTAATTAATACTGTATACATTTCGCAAACTTAATGTATACATAAAACAAGAAAGTACAAAACAAAAAGAGCGGGGTGAGTTCCGCTCTATATTAAACGAGGGATTAGCCCAGCTCTTTTTGTCCGATTCAATGTCAGTTGCTGCTGTTTGTTTCGGTATTGTCCGATTCACATTTCTCACTGACAGCAGCTTTTGCTTTTTTGCTGTTTTTCTCACTCATTTTACTGTTTGTCTGGTTTGAATTTTTCATATCTAATCCCTCCTCATTCACTATTATGGCTCATCGCCTCGGCAGTATGCGCGGAAATTTAAGGAATTAAAAAAAATGCGCCCGAAAAAAACAACAATTTTTGTAAAGTTTCTGTTGACAAACACCTGTGATTTTGTTACACTCTTAATTGTTCGGTACACGAAACAGCAGTTATGCACCATTAGCTCAGTTGGTAGAGCACCTGACTCTTAATCAGGGTGTCCACGGTTCGAGCCCGTGATGGTGTACCAGCACAAACCCTTGAAATTTCGACAGTTTCAGGGGTTTTTATTTTGCTGCAATTCAATATCGCATATATTATAAAACTGCCCCGGTATTACTCCGAAGCAGTATTTCTTTTGAATTTAACATAATTGATATTCTTGCCGCCCGCACTGAACCTGTCCTCATATTCGGTAGTCGTGTATTTTGATTCATACTCCGAGTTGTGCAGATCCTCTGTGTATTCCAGAATCTCATAACCTGACTCTCTGATTTCCTCCATGGAAAAAGCAAACAGCGGGTCATTATCTGTTTTGAACTCTATTACTCCGTCCTTTTTGAGGACATCAAAATAGGTTTTGAGCCTGTCCCTGTGGGTCAGCCTTCTTCTGGCGTGTCTGTCCTTTGGCCACGGGTCGCTGAAATTAAGATAAATCCTGTCGATTTCTCCCTTTTCAAACAAATCGTTCGCATCATCTATATACTTTGCAAAGAACAAAACGTTTTTGAGCTGCTCTGCCTTGGCTTTTTGAAGCCCTCTGACAAGCACATTCTTCTGTCCTTCTATCGCCAGATACATATTGTCCGGATTTGCTTTTGCGTGGGATATTATGAACTGTCCCTTGCCGCACCCTATTTCAAGCTCCAGCTTTCCGCCGGCATTTTCAAACAGTTCCCTCCATCTGCCTTTGATATCATCGGGATTTTCAACCAGATACTCTTTTGCCGCATTTATTTTTTCTTCAAGATTTTTGATATTTCTCTGTCTCATTAAAGAATTACCGCCTCTGCAATTGTTGCTGCAAGAAACGCTGCCAGCAGCGCTCCTGCCACTGCATCTTTTCCTGCGAATTTCATTTCATTCATCCTCGTCCTGCCCTCATCGCCTCTGTAGCACCTTGCCTCCATTGCCATGGCAAGCTCCGAGGCTATCCTGAAAGCGCTTATGAACAGCGGAACAAGTATAGGTATCAGGCTCTTGGCTCTGCGTATAAGATTGCCGCTTTCAAAATCGGCTCCTCTCGCCTGCTGCGCTTTCATTATCTTGTCTGTTTCCTCAAGCAGCGTGGGTATAAATCTCAGTGCTATAGTCATCATCATAGCAAGCTCATGCGCCGGCACCCCTATTTTTTTCATAGGAGCAAGCAGCTTCTCAATACCGTCAGTCAGGCTTATGGGCTTGGTGGTAAGCGTCAGCATGGATGAGCCTATTATGAGAAGAACCAGTCTGATGCCCAGAAACACCGCGGTTCTGATGCCCTGCCTTGTAATATGTAAAAATCCAAGACTCCATACAACATCGCCCTTAATCATAAACAGATTCAGAACAAATGTGAATATGATGATTATAAATACGGGTTTGAGACCTCTGAGTATGAACCTGAGAGGCACCTTTGACACCGCTATCACAGCGCCCAGCGCTGCCGCGGATATTATAAAGCCGTAAAAATTATCCACTATGAACAGCGCCACTATATATACGATGGTCGCTGTTATTTTTATTCGTGCATCAAGACTGTGCACCCACGAATTGCCGGGGTAGTACTGTCCCAGCGTTATATCTCTAAGCATTTGTATTTCCTCTGATTGCCCTGTATATTTCTTCGGCAGCTCTGTCTCTTGTCAGAATATTGCAGTCAAGTTCAAAGCCCCTGTCATTAAGCATATCAATAAGCTCCGTAACAGGCGGGGCTGCAAGTCCCATCTGTCTGAGCTCCTGTCTTCTTGCAAACACATCTTCGGGAGTTCCCTCCATTACGGCATGACCTCTGTCCATAACTATAACCTTATCGCACATTGAAGCAATATCCTCCATATTGTGTGAAACCATTATGGTAATATTGTCTTCGTGGCTGTGAACGCGGAGTATCATATCCAGCACATCTCTGTGAGCCTTGGGGTCAAGCCCCGCCGTCGGCTCATCAAGTATCAGCACCTGCGGCTTCATCGCTATCACTCCGGCTATGGCAACTCTTCTTTTTTGTCCGCCCGAAAGATCAAAGGGCGACTTGTCCTTAATCTGCTCATAGTCAAGTCCCACCAGTTCTATGGCCTCTCTGACTCTTGCTTCAAGCTCATCATCCGCAAGCCCTATATTCCCAGGCCCGAACGCAACATCTCTGAACACCGTTTCTTCAAACAGCTGGTATTCGGGGTACTGAAATACAAGACCTACTTTTTTGCGTATCTCGCGCATTACGGTTTTGCCGTCACAGATGTTTTCTCCATCTATATATATACTGCCTGTCTTTGGTCTGACAAGGCCGTTCAGATGCTGTACCAGTGTGGATTTGCCGGAGCCCGTGTGCCCTATTATTCCTGCAATCTGTCCGTCGTCGATACAGAAGCTGACATCCTGCACCGCAACCGATTCATGGGGCAGACCTTCGTTATATATATGTGTTAGATTCTCTACTTTAACTGACATATCGCTTTTACCAACTCCTCTGTATCTATAATCCCCTGAGGTATATCAGCGCCTCTGCTTCTGAGCCTGTCCGCAATATCTGCGGCCATAGGCACTCTGAGTCCCGCCGCTTCAATTACCTCTCTGTCTGAAAACACCTCCTGCGGCGTACCGTCCGCCGTAATGCTGCCGCCGTTCATAATAACTATGCGGTCCGCACCTGCGGCTTCCTCCATAAAATGAGTTATGAGAATTACAGTAATCCCCTCGCTGTGAAGCTTCCTGATAATATTCATAACCTCGCTGCGTCCTTTGGGGTCAAGCATGGCGGTAGGCTCGTCAAATATGATGCACTCCGGCTTCATTGCTATTACTCCGGCTATGGCTATTCTCTGCTTCTGCCCGCCCGAAAGCATATGCGGCGCTTTTTTGCGAAAATCATACATATCAACAGAAAACAGGGCCTCATCCACTATTCCTCTGATATCCTCCGATTTAATGCCTATGTTTTCGGGACCGAAAGCAACATCGTCCTCCACTATTGATGAAACCAGCTGGTTGTCAGGGTTCTGAAACACCATGCCCGCAGTCTGCCTTATCTCCCACAGCCTGTCCGCATCCTTAGTATCATATCCTTTGACATATACGGCTCCCGAAGTAGGAATAAGCAGCGCATTAAATGTTTTGGCAATAGTGGATTTGCCCGAACCGTTTCGTCCTATTATGGCCGTAAAGCTGCCTTTTTCAATCTCTATGGTTATATCCTTAACTGCAGGCTCCGGCAAAGTCTCCTCATCTGCAGGGTAACGGAATGTTAAATTTTCAGTACGTATTATTTTTTCCATAAATTCACCATTAAAAATATGTCTAACCAGTTAACTATACCATATCCCTTTGTATTTGGCAAATACAACCCTCGTGAATCCGGGGCAGGCGTGGTTTTCCCGCATATGCGCATGAAAACCCCGGAAAGTTCTGTTCTCCGGGGTTTCAGACTGTTTTGTAAGGTTTGATTTGTGACTTTGTGTTTCGCTCTGCAAGGTTAAACTTCCTGAGCCACAATCTTATCAAACTCAGCTACTGCGATTTCAAACTCCGCATCGTCAATATCAACAAGGTCGTATTCATCTTCGCCTACTTCCCTGTAGCCGTAGATATATACATCGTCTGTACCGTCATCAGGAATTAAAGCGATATATTCTTTGCCTGCCGCTTCAAATACTCCCATGATCTCACATTCAACCTCATCGCCATCATCAAATTCAAGTGTGATAAATTCAGCTTCTTCATCTACGCCGTCATTGTATCCCTTTGATTTGCTGTCTGCCATTTTAATTTCCTCCGAATTGTTAATTTCTTAGCCTTTACTATATATTATCTATGAAAATATTTCAATATATTTTGAGCATTTTTTTCTGTTATCCCGTCAACTTTGGCAAGCTCCTCCGCTGTCGCCGCTTTTATCCTGTCGATGCTGCCAAAATATGCAAGCAGACTGTTTCTTTTGACCGGACCTATGCCTTCTATTTCATCCAGTACAGAAGTAAGCATATTTCTGGTACGGAGCGTCCTGTGGTAGTCTATCGCAAACCTGTGAACCTCCTCCTGAATATTGCCGATATACTTAAACAGCAGCGGACTGTTTTTTATCTGTATGCTTCCAAACTCTCCGTTTTTTTCATAGACAAGCTCCTTTGTTCTGTGGCTGTCGTCTTTTGCCATGCCAAAGGCCGGTATGTCCAGTTTCATAGCCCGCAGCACCTTGTTTGCGGCTGCCACATGACCCTTGCCCCCGTCTATAAACAGGATATCCGGATATGTGTTAAACGACGCATCACCTTCCTGCGCTCTTTTGAATCTTCTGTACAGCACCTCCTGCATACTGCCGTAATCATCGGGTCCCTCAACTGTTCTGACCTTAAACCGCCTGTAGTCTTTTTTGAGCCTGCGGCTTCCGTCAAATGCCACCATGGCGCCCACTGCGTCCACGCCGTTGATATCGGAAATATCATATGCCTCGATTCTGTAGCCGTGAGCGCCCTGCTTCATGCAGGAATATACGGCGTCTATCTGTTTTCTGAGCAGATTCTCACGCTCAGCCTTTGCCTCTGCTCTGTCATCCACCGTCCTTGCCATTTCGACAACATCTTTTCTGGCAAGGTCAAGTACTGCTTTTTTTTCGCCTTTGAGCGGCATGAATACAGCAGTTCTCCGCCCCCACAGCTGCGACAGATAGTCCGAAAGAATCTGCGCATCATCAAGCGGCTCCTCTGTGAGAATTTCTCTCGGTCCCGAAGTCAGCTCTCCATAGTACTGCTTGACAAAAGAGCTTATCATCTCGCCGGAGCTCTCATCTCCCTCGGTGTGCATCTCAAAGCTCTCTCTGCCGCTGAGTTTGCCGTCTCTGACATAAAACAGAACTATAAACAGGCTTTCTCTGCCTCTTAGTGTCAGAATCATATCCATGTCCTTGTCGCTTCTGAGCACAACTCTCTGTTTTTCGTTTATGGCCTCAAGCGCCATAATATTGTCTCTGTATTTTGCGGCAGTTTCAAAATCAAGCTGCTCTGCCGCAGCTTCAAGCTTTGACTTCATTTCATTTACAAGCGGGCCGGTGCTGCCGCCGAGAAACTCGGTGACTCTGTTTACAGCCTCTCTGTACCCGGTCTTGGATACATTGCCGGTACATATACCCCTGCACTGATTTATGTGATAATTGAGGCATGGTCTGAAGCCTTCGGGAAATTTTTGAGCAGAGCATCTTTTGAGTCTGAATATCTCGCTCATCAGGTCAACCGTCCTGTTCACCGCGCCTGTATCAGAATAAGGTCCGAAATATTTCGCGCCGTCATTTTCGACGCGTCTTGTTTTGAGAATCCTCGGATATTCCTCTTTCATGGTGATTTTGATGTACGGATAGGTTTTGTCATCCCGCAGAAGTATATTGTACTTGGGCGAATATCTTTTGATTAAATTGCACTCTAAAATCAGAGCCTCCATCTCTGTTGCGGTGGTTATGTATTCAAACTCCGCAATATGCGACACCATGGCCGCCACCTTGCTGTCCATATTCCTGCTGCTCTGAAAATACTGCCTTACTCTGTTTTTAAGGGACACCGCCTTGCCTACATATATTACTTCGCCAAGTCTGTCTCTGTGTATATATACTCCCGGCGAATCGGGAAGTTTTTTGAGGTTTTCTTTAATATCAAACATAATTATCACAAAAGGTCACCGTATTAACGATGACCGTATTTTCTTTCTCTTGCTATTTTCATTGCCTGCCTCTGCCTCTGCTTCATGCGCCTGCGTCTGTTTACAAGCCTGAGAATAACTATTACTATCGCAAGAAGCACCACAGCAACGGCGGCTATAAGGAGAGCCAGCTTGCCCGGATATGCCACATGACCGTTGTAAAGGAAGCTGAACATTCCTTCCTCAACCTTGTCTGCCGTAACTATATCCGTTGTGGTAACCAGCTCATTGTTTTTGTATACACTGACCTGCCCCACAACCGTGCCCTTTGCCAGCGGCGCCACTATTTTGTCATTCCATACAATCTTTTTGGTGACAATATCACTGCTTTCGCTTTTTTTGAGATTGGCTGAAGCGTAATAGTCCGTAACCGTTTTGACCTCACCCGGCTTGCCGCCTTTAACCCTGATGGTTTCTACGGTTTCACCCTTGTCATACACATTGTATGTAGCATAGTTTGCAAAGCCGTATTCAAACAGCGCTATTGTATCTGCGAATCTGCCGAAATCAGATGAGTGCATTACAACAGCAATCAGCTCCGTGCCGTTTTTCTCGGCAGCCGCGCACAGGCATCCGAGTGCTACAGGAGTATATCCTGTCTTGATGCCTATGGCGTTTTTGTAATAAGGCTTGCGGTACTCGCCGTTTACAACTATATCGTTGTACTTATCCGACAGCAGCCTGTTGGTTGTATAAAGCTGTCTTTTTTTGTTTTTGTTGGTTTTGGGAACCGTATAGCTTGTCATTGAAACGATTTCTCTGAAGGTTTCGTTTTTCATCGCTTCCTTTGCAATCATTGCAAAATCATAGGCTGTAGACATATGTTTTTTGTCATCGAGGCCGTTTGGGTTGACAAAGTTTGTGTTCTTTGCCCCCAGCTCCTTTGCCTTGCCGTTCATAAGGTTTGCAAAATCCTTAACGGTCCCCGACATGGTCTTGGCAAGAGCCACAGCACAGTCATTGGCAGATGATATAAGCATTGTTTTGAGAAGCTGCTCTACGGTAAACTTCTCGCCCTCATGCATATATATGATGTTGCCCTCTGTATACGGGGTTTCATCGTCTATGGTAACAACAGTATCCATATCCAGATTTTCTATTGCAAGAAGCGCTGTCATTATCTTGGTCATACTGGCGGGCGCCATCTGAACGTTTTCATTTTTGGAATACAGCACCTCTCCTGTTTTGGCATCAATCAGAATCGCAGTTGTAGCCTCAATCTCAGGCTCGTCTTTGGAGGATGCGCCAAAGGCGCATACCGCAGACCCAAGAGTCATACTCATGGCAATTACGACAGTTAAGGCCACAGTCAATAATCTTTTCATATGAAATGTACTCCTTTATTTTTGAAAGAAATAGTCGGCAAGCTCATAGCCCGATCCGAATTTCAGACCTTTTGAGCCTGATGCTTCATTGAAAGCTCTTGTGTCATCATAAGGCTTCTCGTCTGTGCTGTCATAGAGGACAAACGGCACAGGCTCAGGTGTATGAGTTCTCACGGCTATAGGAGTTCTGTGATCCGGAACTATGAGGAATCTGAAATCCTCTCCGTCCGCTCTGAGGCCTTCTACTACCGGTTTTACTATTCTGTCGTCAATTCTTTCGAGGGAAAGCACCTTGCCCTCAGTATCTCCCTGATGGCCGCATTCGTCAGGACCCTCAAGATGGATATATACGAAGTCTTTGCCTTCTCTGAATGCTGCAAGCGCCGCGTCTGCCTTACCCTCATAGTTGGTGTTAAGCGTGCCTGTGCTGCCCTCTACATCTATCGAGTCAAGTCCTGCGCATATTGCAATGCCCTTGATCAGATCCACAGCTGAAATGGCTGCTCCCGTAATGCCGAATTTGTCTTTGAATGAGGAAAGCGCAGGCTTCCTGCCCTCGCCCCATATCCACATTGAATTTGCAGGATTCAGGCCTCTTGCGATTCTGTCTTTGTTTACAGGGTGGTCTTTTAGTATCTCATAGCTTTTTTTCATCATGCCGATAAACATATCTGCATACTCGCCCTTAGGCAGGTTGTCTCTCGCTCTCTGTCCGAGAACATCGTGCGGCGGTGTAAATTCAAGCTCCGTGGTACCGTTTTTCCATATCATGCAGTGTCTGTAGCTGACACCTGTGTAAAGCTGTATTTCGTCATTCTGAAACTCTGCCTGCAGTGCTCTGATAAGCTGATCCGCCTCCGGGGTTGTAATCTCTCCCGCGCTGTGGTCTGCTATAATCAGGTCGTCGTATTCGCCCTCTCCTGTCAGAGTTATTATGTTGACACGGAACGATACATCCGTATCCTCCATATCGATTCCTATTGATGCAGCCTCAAGCGGCGATCTGCCTGTCAGATATACCGCAGGGTCATAGCCCATAACAGACAGGTTGCCCGCGTCGCTTCCCGGCGCGCATCCTGCAGGAATTGTCTGCACCATGCCCACCTGTCCTTTTGCTGCAAGTTTTTTAGTGTATTTCATATCTGCCGCCTCAAGGGTGGTTTTGTTTCCGAGGGCCTCAACAGGCTCTCCTCCTGCCCCGTCGGCAAGCACTATCAGGTATTTCATACTGCCTCCGTTCTACATGAAAAGCCCTTCCGTACAGAAAGGCTTTTGAAAATTCTATTTGTTTTCTGCTTCAAATTTCTTCATAAAGTTAATCAGGGCATCTACGCCTTCCATCGGCATGGCGTTGTATATGCTCGCTCTCATGCCGCCTATGGATCTGTGACCGCCAAGGTTTACAAGTCCTGCGGCCTTGCCCTCTGCAACGAATTTCTTGTCAAGAGCCTCATCGCCTGTAACAAATGTGACATTCATAAGCGATCTGTCCTCGTCTGCTTTGACAGGACAGCTGTAAAGCGTGCTCTCATCAATATATTTGTGAAGCTTTGCAGCCTTTTCTCTGTTTATTTTGTTGAGCTGTGCTATGCCGCCCATAGCCTTGATGTTTTTGAATACAAGGCCTGCCACATAGATGCCGAAGCACGGCGGCGTGTTGTATGCCGAGTCGTTGTCCGCATGAATCTTGTAGTCAAGATAGGTCGGGCAGTTCTCAGGTGCATATCCGAGAAGATCATCTCTGACAATCACAATGGTAACTCCTGCCGGTCCCACATTCTTCTGTGCGCCTGCATATATAAGGCCGAATCTGGATACATCAATTTCCTCTGACAGTATGCACGATGACATATCCGCTACAAGAGGAATATCTCCGGTATCCGGAATATATGAATAGTGGGTGCCGTAGATTGTGTTGTTGTATGTGATATGAACATAGTCCGCATCGGCTCTGAAGTCTTCTTTTTTGACTTTAGGGATAAAGTCGAATGTGGTATCTTCAGATGATGCCGTTATCTTTATATCTCCGAATTTTTTGGCTTCTTTGTATGCTTTTTTGGCCCAGCTTCCTGTGATAATGTAGTCTGCTTTTTTGGAATTTCTTAAAAGGTTTAGCGGTACCATTGCAAACTGCAGAGTGCCGCCGCCCTGCAGAAACATTACTTTGTAGTTTGCGGGAATATTCATTATATCCCTTAAATCCGCTTCCGCTTCTGCAAGTATCTGTTTGAACTCTGCCGATCTGTGACTCATTTCCATTACCGACTGTCCGCAGCCGTGATAATCAGGCAGATCTTTTGCAGCTTCTTCGATTACATTAAGAGGGAGCATTGACGGACCTGCTGAGAAATTGTATACTCTGTCATATTTACTCATTTTTTGTCCTCCCGGTTAATTAGTCTTTTGACTATTGTACCACTTTACTAAGCTCCAGTAAAGTGGTATACTTTTATAAATATATAAATTTCGAGGTGATATAATGGTTAAAATCGCAACACTCAATAAAATTTCACCGGCAGGACTTTCACGCCTTACCGATAATTATACCATTACCGAAAACGTTGATGAGGCAAATGCCATTCTTGTAAGAAGTCAGGCTATGCACGATATGGATTTTTCGGACAATCTGCTTTCAATAGCAAGAGCAGGCGCGGGAGTAAACAATATTCCTCTTGACAGATGCGCAGAGGAGGGAATTGTCGTATTCAACACTCCGGGAGCCAATGCAAACGCAGTCAAGGAGCTGGTGCTTGCAGGTATGCTCATGGCCGCAAGAAACATCCCCGATGCCATAAGCTGGGCAAAAGGTCTTGAAAGCGATGTGCTCAAGGCCTACGAAAAAGGCAAGGGACAGTTTGCGGGAACAGAAATCGCAGGCAAAACTCTGGGAGTTATAGGACTTGGTGCAATAGGCGTCAAAATCGCCAACGCAGCAGAGATGCTGGGTATGAACGTTATCGGATATGATCCGTTTCTGACCGTAAATGCGGCTCACAGAATTTCAAACACGGCCGAAATCGTAAACGATATGAAGGATATGCTGGGCAAATGCGACTACATAACAATTCATGTGCCTGCCACTGATTCAACCAAGGGCATGATGAACAAAGAAGTGTTTGACCAGATGAAGGACGGCGCTATCTTCCTCAATTTTTCAAGAGACAAGCTCGTAAACGATGCCGATCTGATGGCTGCAATAGATTCGGGCAAGATAAGGAAATATGTAACTGACTTTGCAACAGATGCGCTGATTCACCATAACAATGTCATAGCCATACCGCACCTTGGCGCTTCCTCGGCGGAGGCAGAGGACAACTGCGCTTCAATGGCTGCAATCCAGACTATGGACTACATCGAAAACGGCAATATCGTAAATTCGGTCAATTTCCCTGCCGTAAGTCTCGGAGCAAAAGCAGGGACAAGAATAGCAGTGCTTTCAAAGGCAAACGACACCATCATTTCAGATGTGACAGCTGCAATGAATGCCAAAAACGCCGTGATTTCAAACATCGTCAGCAAGACAAGAGGAGGCTTTGCATATACTCTGCTTGAAACCTCCGCTGAAATCGACTCGCTTGAAATTGCAAACGACAGTGTAATCAGAGTAAGAATAATTTAGTATTAAAGGGCTGCGACACAGATTTCGCAGCCCCTGATTTTTTAATCAGAAAACACCGATTTACAGATGCTTCCGTATGTTTTCAATTTTCATTCGGAATAATTATCTGTCAAATGGCTCGTCCCGTCATAGCCATAAATACCAGCGCAATCACTGTCAGCACCAGCGGAACCAGCAAAGATATCAGGCGGTATATGTTCTCTTTCTGAATCTCAAAACTCATCAGAAATATTGAGCCGAAGCATACAATGGCACTCAGAATGTGATGAGGGAAATTGCCGGCTGTCTCTATTACATAATGAACTCCCAGTATCGCCTGTATAGTATTGCCAAGACCCATAATAACAGCACCGGGAATATTCTGTTTTTTGCAGTAATATGCAATGAAGCCTCCCGGCAGCGTCAGAATCGTTACAGGAAGCCAGATGCCGCGGTAGTAATATATCGCCATATCTAAAGTAAGATCTCCAAGCAGTACCTCTGTCGCATATACCAGCGGCTGGCTTATCAGAAAAAACACAAAGCATTTCAGCATGGCCTCCCGGTTTTTTTCACAGTTCACCACAATGACAACTGCAAAGATAACCCACCATTCATAGCTTATCCCAATATCCTGAAAAGATGTATCATCCAAAACATTAATAAGCATCACCGCCCCGGTATAAATGCCTGCGATAACTGCAAACAGAATAACTGAAAGCCAGCTCATTTTAAGATTTCCGTATAAATTCTTCATACAAACTCCTATCTGCTAAAAGCCAAAACGGCAAATACAAACTAATGCCCAGCCTGTTTTCCCGCACAAATTTATACTCATTATACTACCTTTTCCTTTAAGTCGCAATATTTTATCCCCTGCTCATGACCTTTGCAACAGGCGGCAGCAGTATTGTCCGGGCATTTTCTCG
>CAVDMD010000011.1:0-29547 GCA_963609975.1 bacterium
TTTATATTCCCAAAACAATGTAAAAATTACATCAAAATCGCACTTTTTTTACGTTATTTTCATCTCCCCACTTTACTCCCATACCCCTTCATCCATTGCAATCACTGCACCAGAGGTGTTTTTCTTAAAGTCTCCGGATATATAAATTACCTTTATCAAGGAATTCATATAACTTTTTAACAACCCCCAAAACAGATGACCCACTGATACGATATATGTCTGCTGTAAAGCAGGGTATGGTTTACCTTGAACATATATCCGGATGCTGCACGATACAAAACAGTAATTATTGCTGATTTTTTTAATTGCTGTTCCCTCTGCCCTATATTCTTCAACCCAATCCGGAAACATAAATCCTCTTGTTTCTACCCTATTCTGACCAAAACCGCATCTATCAGCCTTTTCAGGTATATTTTCTCCGTTTTGCGGAACAATTCTAATACAGATATTACTAAGGAGGTTCAATATGAATAATCTGACAGGAACGCAGACAGAACAAAACTTGAGATTGGCTTTTTCGGGGGAATCCGAGGCGCGAAACAAATACACGTTTTTTGCCAAGGCTGCAAAGCAGGAGGGATATGAACAGATAGCAGCCATATTTGAGGAAACCGCCAGAAATGAAAAAGCCCACGCAAAGCTGTGGTTTGAGGCTTTGTCCGGAATGGGAAACACTCTTGAAAATCTCAAAAACGCCGCATCCGGCGAAAATTACGAGTGGTCTGAAATGTACGCAGGCTTTGCCGCCACCGCAAGGCAGGAGGGGTTTCCTGAGATTGCGGCCGCCTTTGAAATGGTCGGAGAAATAGAAAGAAGCCACGAGGACAGATATAATCTGCTCATAGACAATATGTCCGGCAGCACTGTTTTTGCAAAAAGCAGCGATGTCAGATGGATATGCAGAAACTGCGGCCATATTCATGTCGGCACCGAGGCTCCGCTGAACTGCCCCGTATGCAGCCACCCTCAGGCATATTTCCAGACGGTTTCGGAAAATTATTAGTCTAATAATTCCCATTGCCAAGTATGTATATACAAGAGGTGATGGGAATGATTTATTATGCCAAATATCACAAAGACGGCAACTCTTTTATAATCACAGAATCTCAGGATATCAAGGGTGAAAACAAAAAAACGCTTGCAGAGGAACTATGCAGACAGAACACAAAAATAGGCGCGGACTCCCTGATAGTCTGTGATACCTCGCAGCGCTTCATATCAATGGTTTGCTACAGCAAAAGCGGCATGAGGCAACCTCTTAACGGCAACGGCATTGCCTGTCTTGTGCAGTACTGCTACGAATACGGTTTCCTGACCGAAAAAGAAACATACATAAAAACCGACGCAGCCCTTGTACGCGTGAAAATCAAAAAAACCTCGCCGTTTACTGTTGCTGTATATCTTCCTCCCGCCGTATTCTCAGCCGAAAGCTGCTGTATGCCGAAGTCGGTATATACAAAAGAAATATACATAGAAACAGGCTGCGGCAAAATACCTCTGACCACCGTAAATACAGGCAGCATATACTCTGTAGTATGGCTTGATGAGCAAAAAAAATGGCACCTGAACCGAAAAGGCCGCAGGGCTTTGACAGATGACCGGCAGTATTTTATGGATAAAACAGCCCGCGAGGTTGCCGAAAACATCATATTCGGGCTGAAAACAGGAGTGGTTTTTGCAGAAATCATCGAATGCAATACAATCGCTCTTAACATATATGACAAAAAAGCCTCATATCTTTCATCGTGTCTTGCGGCAGAGGCCGCCGCCGCAGTATGCGCACTTGAAAAAAACAGGTGCAGCGGCAGTAATATTGTTTCGGGCAATACCAGTCTTCACATCAACTGTGACGGCATTATACAGGCTGCCTGCATCACCAGCAAGGCGTCTGAAGGATTTGTATCGCCCGGCAAAAAATAATACAGGGTATGGTGTTAACCATACCTCTGCATATATATACAAGTGTGATTCCGATACTATTCGTATCTCTTTCTGAAGCTGATGTCTGTAGGGTTTCTGCCTTCTTTCCACTTGATTTCGCCCGGTGTGATACATTCCTGTACAGGGCATACGTTCAGGCATAGGTGACAGCCTACACAGTTGTCATTAAGCTCAGGTCTTCTCTTTTCTTCGTTCCAGTCTATTGCCTGGTGTGCTGCATCATAGCATGAAATGTAACATCTGCCGCAGCCTACGCACTTGTCATAGTCGAAGTTAGGAAGCAGCTTGTAATCTCTGTTGAGTTCTTCTGCAGGAATCAGGTTTGGAAGCGCACAGCCGATAAATTCATCAAGCTTGTTGTAGCCTCTCTCTGCCATGAAGTGGCTCATACCGCTGATCATATCCTCTACGATTCTGTAGCCGTACTGCATAATTGCTGTTGTTACCTGTATGTTTCTGCAGCCTACTGCGAGGAATTCTGCTGCATCTCTCCATGTTTCGATACCGCCTATACCTGACATTTCGTGTCCATGACCGTAATCATGTCCGTTTGCAGCTACGAGCTTGTGCATATCTTCACACTGCTGTACCTGAGTACAGAATCTGAGAGCGATAGGTTTTACTGCAGCTCCGGAGTATCCTGAAATTGATGACTTGCCGTCTACTACAGGCATACCTGTATTGTTCTCAAATGAGATGTTTGTGATTGACTTGATTGTGTTGATTGCTGATACTGCTGCAGCTCCGCCTTTGATTGCCGCTACTGCGTGTTCTTCCATGTTTTTGCAGTTCGGTGTCATCTTAGCGATGAACGGAATTTTTGTTGTTTCTGCAACTGCTCTTGAGTAGCTCTCTACGAGTTCATTGTTTGTACCTACATCTGACCCCATGTCGTGTGATGTCATCTGAGGACATGAGAAGTTTCCTTCGATGAGCTTTGCTCCTGCCTGCTCTGCCATCTTGGCAAGCTCTTTCCATTCTTCTACACTTGAGCCCATTATTGATGCTACTGTGATGTGGTCAGGATAATCTCTGTTTAATTTATACATAAACTCGAAGTTTTTTTCTGTCGGTTTATCTGAAATCTGCTCCATGTTTTTGAAGCCCAGCCATGGTAAGCCTTCTTTGTTTGTCTGGTCAAATCTCGGTGAACATTCGTCTGCCACGAAAATTCCCACTGTCTTGAAGAAACATCCGCCCCAGCCTGTTTCATAGCATTTTGCAACCATGTCGTAGTTGCCGCCTACAGGTGATGATGATAAGAAGAACGGATTGATACAGTCAACGCCTAAGTATTTTATTGATAAATCTTTCTTAACTGCCATTCTACTTCACTCCTTTCTCTAAGTATGCAGCTATTGCTGCTGCTGCTTCTTTTCCTGCTGCTACGGCTTCTACCACTGTCTTGCCGCCGTTTACTATATCTCCGGCTGCAAATACTTTGGCTACGTCAGTCCTGCCTTCTTCTGCTGCCACGCCGCCTTTTTCGTTAGCTGCAACGCCTTCTACAGGCTCTGCCTTCTGGCCTATTGCAAATACCACTGTATCACAGGTAAGCTTTAACTCTGCTCCGTCAAGCCTGCCTTCTCTGCCTGTGAATGTCATTGCTTCAACCTTGCCTGAGCCTTCTACTGCTGCAGGTGCCATATTGGTTGTCATGCCGATTCCAAGTGATAATGCATACTGGAATTCATTCATGTTGCCCGGGGCTTCTTCTAATGTTCTTCTGTATACGATTCTTACATCCTCTGCTCCAAGAAGCTTAGCTGTTACAGCACAGTCAACCGCTACGTCTCCTCCGCCTATTACAACAACTTTTTTGCCTTCCTGTTTGCCTGATGTTCTTGCTGCCTTGAGGTAATCTGCTGCCGCATATACTCCCTTTAATTCTGTTCCCGGAATTTCAGGAAGCTTTGTTCCCCACAGACCTGTTCCTACGAATACCGCATCATAGTCGTCAACATCTGCGATTGTTACTTTTTTGCCGAATTCAAATTTTACTCCCATTGCCTCTACCATTGCAACATCATGGTCGATTACGCTCTGTGGAAGTCTTGAAGGTACGATTCCGTAAGTAAGCATTCCGCCTGCTTTGGCTTCTTTTTCGAATACTGTTACAGCATAGCCTGCTTTTCTGAGCTCTGCTGCTGCTGCAAGTGATGCAGGACCTGCGCCTATGCATGCTACCTTGCCCGGTTTTGCTTCTCCTGCTTCAAGAGTCTTCATTCCGAAAAGTTCTTCCTGCTCGATTGCATATCTCTGGAGTTTGCCTATTTCGATAGGCTTGTCAATGCCGCATCTTGAGCAGGCTTCTTCGCAAAGTCTGTCATATGGACATACTCTTGCGCAGCTTCCGCCTAATACGTTGTTTGATCTGATTGTTTCCGCTGCACCTTTAACGTTTCTGAATCTGATTGATCTTACAAACTTCGCAGGATCTGTACCTGCAGGGCAGCCTTTGCTGCATGGTGCGTCATGGCATAACAGACATCTTGCAGCTTCTTCTATAGCAGTTCTGTGTGTGAATCCTGCTACAGCTTCGGCAGTATATGCCGCTTTTACTACTTTACTCAATGTAACTCCTCCTTTAAAAATATGTATAATTCCTTAATGAGAAACCGGCGAAGGATTGCTCCTCCGTCGGCTTTATTAACTTGTAAATGTTTAATTTATCTTAATATTAGAATTCGCTGCTTGCATCGCATTTAAGAACAGCATTAAGAGTTGCTGTTGCAACAGCTGTGCAGTCTTCGTCTGATACGTGTTCAGGTTCGCAGTGTGATAAACCGTCTTTAGTTCTTGCAAACAACATAGTGGTAGGTATCATATATGCGCAGAACTGAGCATCATGTCCGGCACCTGATAAGATCTTCTGCCATTTAGCTCCCATTTCTGCCATCGATTCTTCTACGAATCCGATCAGTCTTGAATCAAACGGTACAGTATCTCTTACCCAGTTTTCCTTGATGTCGCAAGTGCACTGCTGATATGTCTTAGTTGCCATTTCTTTTAAGATTTCCATGCAGTGGTTCTTAACGTCAGGGTTTGGATGTCTTACGTCAAGTGAGAATTCAGCTTCATCAGGAATTACTGTGTGGATGCAAGGGTGAACATAGATTTCGCCTGTTGTATATACGAATTCAGGTTCGCCTTTTGCTACAACTTCTTTGTTGTATTCGTCATATCTTCTGTGTAATTCACATAAGAAATCTGCTGCTGCGTGGAGAGCATCATGTCTCTTAGCCATTGGGAATGTACCTGCATGAGCTGAGAAACCATGGAATCTTACGCTGTAGTTGAACATACCCATTACTAACTGTACTGCGCCGATTTCGTTGCCGTTGTCTTCAAGGATAGGTCCCTGTTCCAGATGTGCTTCAAACATTGCACAGTATTTGTCAGGGCTGATTCTGTTTTCTTTTGCGCCTTTGTAAGGTGATGCTGCCAGTGCTTCGCCGAAGTTTGCATACGGAGATTCATCCATTGGCTTTGAAGCCATCATCTTGTCATATTCAAAATTAACTGCAAGTTCTTTTGGAAGGTAATCATTGCAGATGATTCCTGATACCATCATTGCAGGCGGATATAATGAACCTTCTTCGTTAGTCCAGATCATAGCAGTGATTGGATGTTTGTGAGGAATTTTCTCTGCTGCGATAGTTTCAAGTACTTCCATACCTGTCATAACGCCTAGGATACCGTCGTAGTTACCGCCGTTTTTAACTGAGTCACAGTGTGAACCCATAACGATTCTCTTGGCATCAGGATCTGAGCCTTCAAGAGTTGCATACATACAAGCTACATCGTCACATTCAACCTTTGCTCCGATTGCTTCCATTCTCTTCTTGAATTCTGCTCTTGCCATGTTAGCTTCTGCTGACAGTGAATATCTTGTGATTCCGCCGTGTCCTGCATCGCCGTACTTTGACATTGTTTTGATTTTGTCTGACATTCTTTCTAAACTACACTTATACATAATTCATCCTCCTTGAATCTATATAATTTTAATAACAAAATTCAAATCCAGTATTGAAACTGGTTACATTTAAATATTATCACATTCTATAAAAAATGCAAGCGGTAAGATGGCGTGTATTTGACAATATGCTTATTTTGAATAGTTTTTGGACAAAAAAATTCAAAAAATTTTAACGAAAAGAAAAACCGGCCGCTATATTGAACAAATAGCAGTCGGCAGTATAGCAAACTAGTACTTTTTTTGTATCAGCGCTTTAATTCAAGCTTTTTTTCGGGACAGATAAATGTGCACAGACCGCAGCCCGTGCAGTATCTGTCATTAACCGCAACTCCGTCTGAATTTCTGGTAATTGCGCCGTACATACACGCGGCCTCACACCTGCGGCACTCTGCTTCGCAAGGTATATCATCTATATTGCAGATTGCAGGCTCGGCTTTCATTTCGTCAAAAGACTTCATTTTTGCAAGGGCAAGACCCCTGATCTGATTAACGTCTGAAATGTTTTTTGCCTCAGCCCACATTTCGAGTTCCCTTACTATCTCCCTTATCTTTTCCGGACCGTTTATCATAACCGCTGTTCCCACCTGTACCGCGGAAGCGCCGAGCATTATGTATTCAAGCACATTTTTGTAATTCTCAACTCCGCCTATGCCGCATACCGGCACATTTACAGCCTGCGCTATCGAAGCTACAGCCGCAAGCCCTATAGGTCTTATCGGCGCGCCTGAATACCCTCCGTATGTCGGAAGCATGGGTCTGGCATTGTCTATGTCAACTCCCAGTATGCATCTGATTGTATTGATTGCGCTTATTGCGGCGGCGCCTGCCTCTCTTGCGGCTTTTGCAACCGCTGTTATGTTGGTTGCGGTCTGTGACAATTTGACCATGACAGGTATTCTGACTGTTGAAACAACTTCTTTTGTCATTTCAAACACCACATCCGCATGGGAGGCTGCAACCTCCAGAGATTCGCCCATGGGATTAGACAGGCTTATCTCTATTGCATCTGCGCCGAATTTTTCCATTTTGGCGGCAAGATAGGCAACCTCAGACGGAGTATGAGCCGACACGCTGGCAATTACAATACCTCCTCCGCTTTTGGCTATCTGCATTTCTCTCTCCCAGCCCTCTACCTGTATGTCACTGTAAAGCCTTATGTTCTGAGCGCCCTTGCCGTCATATGCGATTCGGGGGCTCACATCGGTTATGGCATCACTGACTATACTCTCTGTTATAACTGCGCCGGCACCTGCCTCTATGGCTTTTCTGATGCTGTGTCCGTCTTTGTTCCACGGGCCTGCAGCTACAATTAAAGGGTTTTTCATATTAAGGTTCAAAAAGTCGGTTCTCATTAGAACATTTCTCCTATTCTCTCTTTGTGTCCGCACGATTTTCTTATTTTGAGCTTGGGCTGAAGAAGTATTTCTTTTTTGACGCTGCCGAAAGCATCGCCCTCACCCTCTATGAAGTCAAACAGAAGTCTTGCTCCCATGACTCCCATTTTGTGAAGCGGTTTTTCCATTGTGGTAAGCTTAGGCGTAACAAGGTTTGACATCCTGATATTATCAAATCCCACCAGCGCTATATCCTCAGGTATCGAAAGACCGCTGTCCGAGGCCGCATCTATAACTCCGAAGGCCAGTGTGTCGCTGGTTGCAAGAACTGCTTCGGGGCGATTTTTCATCTCAAAGAATTTCCTTGCGCCTATGTAGCCGCCCTCTATGGTGTTGGGGGCATATACTATGTGCTCCTGTTTCAGCTCAAGACCGAAATCTGAAGCAGTCTGCCTGAAGCCCTCCAGCTTGTGCCTGTTCTCCGCAAGAGGAGTCCTGCCGCACAGCATTCCTACCGACCTGTATCCGATGCCCGCAAAATGCCTTACCACTTCGGCAGCAGCCTGTCTGCTGTCTATTCTGATCATATGCACATCATGAAAATCGCTGTTTTCACCTATGACCACCGTTGGAATTTTGTTGTCCTCAAGCATTTTGAAATCCTTTTGTCCGATGTACGGGTGAATCATAACTATGCCGTCTATGCGCCTGTGAACAAGCTGCTGCAGATAGCGCCGTTCTTTTTCGATGTCGTTTTCGGCATTGCACATAAGAATGGTATATCCCTTGCTGTGCGCCACATCTTCAACACCCCTTGCAACATCTATGGGCGCAGGGTTTAATATGTTGGGCACCATAAGCGCAATCGAGCCTGTCTTGTTGAAATTAAGACCTCTGGCAAACCAGTTGGGAGTATATTCTTCTTCTTTGATTATTTCTTCGATTTTTTTGCGTGTTGCCTCTGCCACGGTTTCGGGATGATTCATAACTCTTGATACCGTAGCTACGGAAACACCTGCCTTTTCGGCTATATGACGAATATTCATTCATGTTCCTCCAGGAGATCCGGGTCATGGAAATCCGAGCCTTTTGTTATTTTGAGATTGTATTTCACCGCAAGCGATACAAACCGCTGCGCCTCATCGTCCGTATGTTTTGGATAATAGCACTCTATCCCCTCAAGTCCCTGTTTTTTGAGTCTTGCCACAAGCACTTCCATGTTGGCAAAAAATTCATCCGAGCCCTTGTCGCCAAGCCCTCTTGCAACTCCGGGGTGCGCAAGCACGGGAATCCCGCCCGCACCTCTGATAAGACTTATGGCTTCGTCTGAAGTTATGACTTCTTTTTTGATGGCGCGAAGTCTTGAAGATTTGAATACCTTTTCGGTAAAGGCTTCTTTGGCATCGGCTATGTAGCCTCTGTTTACAAGCGCTCTTGCAAATATCGGCTTGCCTATGAAATCCTGTCCGTCCCGCATCTCAAGATCTGCTCTTGTCAGAGGATAGCCCATATCGGCAAGCTCTCTGATAATCCTGTCGTTGCGTTCTTCTCTCCATGCTCTGATATCCTCAATCCTCTCCAGCATCGGTCTGCTGTGCGTATCTATATTGTATCCCAGCATATGAAGCCCTATGTTCTCCTCTGCCGTCCTTGTCGAAAACTCGATGCCGGGAATAACTTCTATGCCAAGCTTCCGGCCGGTTTCAAGAGCCTCCGCCACACCTCCCACACCGTCATGGTCTGTTATGGCTATGCTTTCGTATCCCAGATTCTTGAATCTTGTCACAACCTCCTCCGGCGACAGTCTGCCGTCCGAATAGTATGTATGAATATGGTAGTCCACATTGTGCTGTCTGTTAAAAATCATATCAGCAGAAGCTCCTTTTTGAGTTCGTCCGCAGCTTTGTCGCCTTTGACTGTTCTGACTATTTCAAGTGCAAACTCCATTGCCGTACCCGGCCCCTGCGATGTAATTATATTGCCGTCGGTCTGAACCCGCGCAGAAGTGACCTCTGCATCTCCCAGATACTCCTCCATGCCCGGATATATCACTGCTTTTTTGCCCGAAAGAATCCCGCAGCCCGCAAGCACCATCGGAGCCGCACATATTGCCGCAATACGCCTGCCCGAGGCATCGAATGATTTAATCATATCCGTAAGGCCTCTGTGCTCTGCCATATGCAGAGTCCCCGGCATACCTCCCGGAAGAACTATCATGTCACAGCTGTCATAGTCAGCCTCTTCAAAGGTCATGTCTGTTTCGATGACAATGCCGTGAGCGCCCTTTACTTTTTTATTGCCTGTGATAGAAACAGAAACAGCGTCTGTGCTGCTTCTTCTCAGTAAGTCTGTGATTGTGACAAATTCTATTTCTTCTGTGCCTTCGGCAAAATGAACATATATCATTTGAAATATCTCCTCTCATTGAATATATCTCTTGATTTGGTGCAAAGCCATGTAATATACATAACCGCAGCCGACACCAGAATGCAGCCGGCGGTAATAACTATAGCCGCGTTTTTTAATATCTGCGTGCCCAGTATCTGCGAAAGCACTGCGCCCTGCGGTATTCCCAGCACCGTATGGTTTATGAAGCCCGTAACAGGCGGAATAAATCCGTATACTGCAACTGCAAGCACAATTCCCAGCATTGCCGCCATGGACCATACAAATTTCCTGCGGTAAAGGGCTTTGGTATCATAGCCTCCCTTGACAAGTATCATAAATATCGCCACATTTGCTATGAAGCTCATAATTCCAAGCACTGCCGTAATATTATCAAACAGCTTCACTCTGTCAAGAATACAGTAATCAGCTTCTGTGAATACTGCAGCCCTGCCTATATAATAGTCATAAAGCTCATTTGTTCTGTTTACGGCATAAAGGCTGTCTGTACTGCCTCTCACATAGTCTGAAATCTGCCCGGCCATCTCCGCAGGCTCTACAAATATTCCTGCCTCCTCTAAAGTCTGAAGCGACAGCTCCTGCCCTTCTTCAAGCTCCTGAGATGCTGCGATGGTTCTGTTGAATTTCCATTCATACATATCCGGAACTCCGGTTATAACGTTTACAACCAGTGAAAATATAAACAGGGGGATTGTTGCTATAAGCAGCGAGGCGTACCACCTGCTCCGCTTTTTTCTCTGATATCCGTCAGGTACGTAATACATATATTCTCCTAATCATCTATTCTAAGTATTGTTGCGCCGAGTCCTCTGAATTTTTCTACGAAATTCTCATAGCCTCTTTCGATGTGGTATATCTCGGCAATCTCCGTAGTACCCTCTGCAACAAGACCTGCAAGCACCATGGCAGCGCCTGCCCTGAGGTCAGTTGATATAACCTGCGCTCCCTGAAGCTGTCTGCCGCCGTATATAATTGCGCTTCTGCCTTCTGTTTTGATGTTGGCGCCCATGCGGTTGAGCTCCGCCACGTGCATGAATCTGTTTTCAAATATATTCTCGATCACGACGCTTGAGCCCTCTACGGTTGTAAGCAGCGCCATGAACGGCGACTGTATATCCGTGGGAAATCCGGGGTAAGGCATTGTTTTGATGTTGGTTGCAACAAGAGGTCTGACATTACCTCTTACAAGCAGCCCCTCGTCTGTTTTTTCGATTTCGGCTCCGCATTCTATCAGCTTTGCCGTAATTGCTCTGACATGGTCGGGTACAGCGTTTTTAATCAGAATCTCACCTCTTGTAATTGCCGCAGCCACCATGAATGTGCCTGTTTCGATTCTGTCAGGTATGATTCCGTGTTTGCAGCCGCCAAGCTTATCAACACCTTCGATTTTGATGGTTTCTGTCCCCGCACCTCTGACTTTTGCTCCCATTTTGTTGAGAAAATTCGCAAGATCAACAATTTCGGGTTCCTCCGCTGCGTTTTCGATGATGGTGATGCCCTCAGCAAGCACTGCCGCCATCATTATGTTTTCGGTGGCTCCCACGCTGGGAAAGTCCAGATATATCGATGCTCCTCTCAGTCTGTCACAGGACATCTCCACGAAAGATTCTATTTCGTTGTTGGTTATTTCAGCACCCATGGCCTGAAACCCCTTGAGATGAAGCTCAACAGGTCTTGCGCCTATTGTGCAGCCGCCCGGCATATATACCTTTGCGTGACCTGCCCTTGACAGCAGCGGTCCTGCAACAAGGAACGATGCTCTCATTTTTTTGACAAGCTCAAAAGGTGCTTCACAGGTTTTGATTTCGGGTGTGCATATATTCAAAGTGTTTGTATCTGCCTTTTTGATAACGGCGCCTATATGGGCAAGAAGCTCGGTAAGAACGTCCACATCTCTCAGCGCAGGCACATCAAACAGCGTGCATTCTTCTTCGGTAAGAAGTGCCGCCGCCATTATGGGCAGCACAGCATTCTTTGCTCCGCTTATTTCAACCTCTCCGTTGAGAGGATTGCTTTTTTGTACAAGATATTTAGCCAATGTTCTCCTCCAGAATAATGTTATCCTATATAGTATACCATTTTTCCTCCTTTTTTCAACGGCATATATGAGGCAAATTCCACGAAAATAAAGAACAAAAAAAATAAAGGCCCGCCTTCAAAAGCGAGCCTGAAACGCTATATTGATTTTAATTCATCTATACAGCTTTTGCATACAGCCTTGTCATGGATTTTATGTACATCGTCACAGCTTCCGCAGAAAATGCACGCAGGCTGATACTTTTTCAGGATAATCTGATCTTCATGAACATAGATTTCAAGAGGATCTTTTACCTCGATACCTAAAGTTCTCCTAAGTTCAATCGGAAGTACGATTCTTCCCAGTTCATCAACTTTTCTTACAATACCTGTAGCTTTCATAGTTTTCTCCTTTCTGTTTAACAAATGTTATTCCGCTGCGTTATTGTCTTTTTTGAAAAAACCTCTGACAGTCGCAATGGAATTAACAATAACGCTTATAGCGTTTACTGCGTTTTGATTGCCTTTGATTGTTTCGGATATGTTTGCAACTGATTCTGATACAGCTCCTATGATATTGTCAACTTCTTTGGTCTTATCCGCTACTGCTGATGATACCACGCTGACATCTTCAAGTATGCTGTTGACGCTTTTGAGCGTCTTAACAAGTCTGACTGCCACCACACATAATATTATCAGTAATACTATGCCTGCAAGCATCAGAATTAAGTGTCCTGCACTTTCCATGTTCAGAGTAATCTGCATAACAATACCTCCTTAATTTCGTCCTACCCCTATTATGTAACAGATGGGAAATAATTGCAACATTTTTTTGAAAAAAAATCATATATTTTTTTTGAGGTGATAATTTGATGAATTATATCTGGTCGGGAATGATAATCCTCGGCATTGTTTTTGCCTGCATAAACGGGCAGATTCAGGCGTTTTGCGATACTCTCATGCAAAGCTGCACCGACGCCGTGCAGTTCATCATAAGCATCGCCGGAGTTATGGCTCTGTGGACCGGTCTTATGAATATTGCCGATAAATCCGGTCTTATAGCTCTGGTTGCCAAAAAAATCATGCCGCTGATGAGGTTTGTGTTTCCCGAAGAAAAAAATCAGAAAACAATTGCCATGATGGTTATGAGCTTCATTGCAAATATTTTCGGCGCAGGAAACAGTGCAACAGTGTTCTCTCTCAAATCTATGGAAATGCTCGATGCCGAAAACGCCCGCAGTCCGTATGCCAGCAATACAATGTGTATGTTTATTGCCGTAAGCACCACTATGATACAGCTTGTTCCCGTCACAGTGGTCAAGGTGCGCACAGATCTCGGCTCAGAGGATCCCGGAAGTATAATTATTCCGTCCATTGCCGCAGGGCTTGTTTCGATGGCTGTCACTATACTGATTGCCAAACTGTTTGAAAGGAAATCAAAAAATGTCAGCGGTTTTTAGCACAATTTCAGGATTTTTTATCCCTGCTGTAATCATTATCATTCTGTCCTATGGTTTGTACAAAAAGACTCCGATTTATGATGTGTTTATCGACGGGGCAAAAGACGGACTTAAAACAGCTGTGGAAATAACCCCGTTCATACTTGCCGTATTTGTCGGTATTGCTGCTCTGACATCGTCAGGCGCCATGGACCTGCTGCAGAGGCTCTTCGCCCCTCTGTTCGGACTTGTTAAAATCCCCGAAGAACTGATTTCACTGATCCTGCTTCGCTCAGTCTCGGGAAGCGGCTCTCTGGCTGTGGCTCAGAATATAATGCAGGCTTACGGCACTGACAATCTGATAGGCCGCAGCGCTTCCGTAATGGTCGGAAGCTGTGAAACCATTTTTTATGTGCTTGCGCTTTATTTTGGCGTAACCTCCGTAAAAAATATGCGCTATGCGTTTCATGTGGGTATAATAGGCTACATCGTATCAATTCTGGCGTCGGTATACATATGTATGATTATCTAGGCTCTCTCGTAGATCCTGTTTATCTCATCCGTATATGTGCCGTCATCGTTATAGACATACAGATTTTCCAGAAGCCTCAGCTCTCTGCCTGCGTTTTTGATGCAGTGCATCAGAACTATGTTGGCAGGCTGATCCTGTCTGGGGCATACAAACCTCATGGTTTTGGGCTCCAGCCTGTATTTCCTTGCATAGTACATAATATCAGCAAGCCTTGAGGGTCTGTGAACCATAAAAAACTCGCCGCGCTCCTCCAGCAGAAACTCCGCCGCGGCTATAAAATCCTCTATGCCTGCGTATACCTCATGTCTTGCTATTGTTTTGGGAGTGATGCCGTTTACAACAGCGCTGCCCATCTCCATATACGGCGGGTTTGATGTAACAGTGTCAAAGCTGTTTTTTAATCCCGCATCAAGATTTTTTATGTTGCAGCATATCATATCAAGTCTGTCCTCAAGCCCGTTAAGCTCTGTATTTCTGACAGCTCTCTCATATGAATCCGGCTGTATTTCAACACCGCAGATCCGCATGGCCGATGTCTTGTGGCTCAGTATTACAGGCACAATTCCCGTACCTGTGCCAAGGTCTATGACCGATGATTTTTTCTTTGCTGTTTTTGCCGCAAAATCGGCAAGCAGCACAGCATCCAGCCCATAACAGAAATCCTGCGGTTTTTGTATCAGCTTCAGTCCGCCGAAGCCTATTTCATCAAGTCTTTCATCATCTCTGATATTCATTTCTAGTCCTTAATCAGCTGTTTGATTTCCGCTAGGGTTTCGGCATCCATATCGTCATCCAGCACATCATCGTTGCGTTTTTTTCTGTTGCCTGTCCGTTTGATTTCCTCTTTGGTATAGGTATATATATCGTTGCTGAGTTTTTCTTCCTTATCGCCTGATGCCTCCTCCTGAACAAGTCTTACCTTTATTTTGTTTTCGAGTATGCTTGTGTCTACAACAACGGCATTGCCTTCTCCGGTGCGTATTCTCTCTCCCACATCAGGCATACCTTTTTTCATTTCGTTGTATACGTCGTTTTCATATTTCAGGCAGCACATGAGTCTGCCGCACACGCCCGATATTTTGGCAGGGTTAAGGGAAAGATTCTGCACCTTTGCCATTTTGATCGATACAGGGTGAAAATCCGAAAGCCAGCTTGCACAGCACAGTTCCTTGCCGCAGCAGCCTATGCCGCCAAGCATTTTGGCCACATCTCTGACGCCTATCTGACGAAGCTCTATTCTCATTTTGAACACGCCCGCAAGGTCCTTTACCAGCTCTCTGAAATCAACTCTGCCGTCTGCCGTAAAGTAAAATATGACCTTGCTGTTGTCAAATGTGTATTCAACATCAACAAGCTTCATGTCAAGCTTGTGCTTGTCTACTTTTTCCTGACATATATTAAGAGCCTTTTCTTTTTTGGCGAGGTTTTCTTTGTGTTTTTTGCGGTCGTTTTTGTCCGCAATCCTTATGACCTGTTTAAGCGGAGTCACTATTTCTTTTTCGGAAACATAGGTTACATCTCCCGAAACCGTTCCGAATTCCGTACCTCTGGCGGTTTCAACAATAACATTATCCTCATCGTGTATATCAAAACTGCCCGGATCAAAATAATAAATCTTGCCGGCGTTTCTGAATTTGACTCCCACTACTTTTACCATTATCTATCCTCCGATTTTAATTATCATTTCTTTTAATGCATAAGAAACATTCATGTTTCTCAGGATTTTGCGTCTGGCCTCCTCTATCGCCGAAATACTGCTGTAAATGTCGCTGTTGCTGTACTTCGCACTGCCCTGTATAATAAAATTTCCATATATTTTTTCAAGGCAGTCAAGAACTGCCATGGTTTCGTGCCTGTCCTTTGCAAGTTTTTCGGCATAGGCTTTGAGAACATAAAACGGTTCGTCCCCGTATATCATTTTTTCAAGCTCTGCCGCCCTGTCTAAAGCTCCCTCATCAGACTGCCGCTGTGTGCCTTCAAGTCTGTAGATTGCACACCTTGACAGGATTGTGGGAACAAAATTCTCTATATTATCCGCAAGCAGAATTATAACGGTGCCGCCGGGAGGCTCCTCCAGGGTTTTGAGAAGTCTGTTCTGAGCCCATCTTGTCATGGTGTCCGCGTTTTCGATAACCGCTATGTTTCTGCTGCCTGCAAACGGTTTGTTTTTGAGTTTTTCCTGGAGTTTTTCTATATCCTCATCCTTAACAGTGTTTTCCGGGGAAATAACAAACAGATCCTCATAGTTGCCGTTTTCTATTTTGAGGCATACGGTGCAGTGCCCGCAGCCGCCGTCCGGGCACAGAACAGATTTTACAAAGGACATTGCAAATCCTGTTTTATCTACAGTATAGTCACCCTCAAAAATATATGCATGAGATATATTGCCGTTTGATATGGCGCTGTTAAGTCTTTTGGCCGCCCTGCTGCCAAGTCCGTCACTTATCATCAGTAAGCCTTTCCAGATAAATCCTGATTTCATTGAAAATATCTTCAATGCTGCCGGAAGCATCTATACCTACTATCCTGCCGGCATATGTTTTTTCAAGCTCCTCATAACCGGAATACACTCTCCGGTGAAAGTCAAGCTTTTCGAGTTCAAGCCGATCTTCCTGCCCCTGTATGATTCTGCCTTTGCCAATCTCAGGTGCAAGTTTGAGCAGAAAGGTAATATCCGGCATACAATCGTCAACCGCATAGCTGTTAATAATATTTACGGACTCTCCAAGCCTTCTGCCGTATCCCTGATATGCAACAGAGGAGTCCACAAATCTGTCGCATATTACGGTAATGCCCGCTGCCAGCGCAGGCTTTATAACCTGCTGCACGTGCTGTGCTCTGGAAGCTGCATAAAGCATAGCCTCTGTCATTGCGTGCATTTCGGAGTTGTTCCTGTCAAGAATAATATCTCTGATTTTCTCTCCGATTACAGTCCCTCCCGGCTCTCTTGTAATGAGGACTTTCATTCCTTTGTTTTCGAGAAATTCTTTTACCTTGTCTATCTGGGTTGATTTGCCGGAACCGTCTCCGCCCTCAAAAGTAATAAATAGATTTACTGCCATTATTTCACCCGTCTGGATTTACCGATAACTTCTTCCATTGATTTGGTAAAAAGTACAAGAGCCAGATATCCCACAGGTATGCAAAGCATAATCACAAGCAGTATTCTAAAAAATATCATAAAGCTCCTCCTTCAAACCCAATCTGTACAGTATCTGCTTTAACAGAACCGATATAAGCATATTGTATCACAAAATGTCATAAAACTCTATATAAAACCTAAAATCTGTCAGTCCTAATATTCAGCATCAAGTCCGAATATTTCTCTGACCTTCTGCTGCTCCTCCTCCTTATTTTCAAAGGTGCATATCGATTCGGGGATCCCGCTGTGCTCTATGAAAAATTCTCTCTCACGCACTGCGAAAAACTCCCCGTCTATATACTTTGACACCTTTGCTGTTTTGTTGAATTTGGAGCCTTCGTGGTGTATTGCCATATACAGCGCCTGTATATAGTCAAGGTCTATATTGGGGTTCTCGGTAAAGCCCAGTTTTTTTCTCCATTCGGTTCCCGGTCTGTGCTGCCACAGCACCCAGCCGAAGAAATCATCTTTTTCAAGCTTGTAGTCACATACTCCGTCGTTTTGCACAAGACCGTTTTCAAGCTTCAGCGGTATTCTGTGATGCTCATAGTTTACCCCCACATCTGTTATGTATGAAACGCCGCCGATATCGACGCCGATTACTCTGTGACCTGTTGTCTGCACCGGGTTTGCTCTGGCTATAATCCGGGAATTGTAGCTTACTGTG
Source organism: bacterium (assembly GCA_963609975.1). Classification (GTDB taxonomy): domain Bacteria; phylum Bacillota; class Clostridia; order Peptostreptococcales; family Anaerovoracaceae; genus UMGS973. The sequence continues at coordinate 17,457 of CAVDMD010000011.1, forward strand.
TCATATCCGAGGCTTTCGAGAAGCCAGTTGTACAGGGTATTGGTTTCGGAGCAGACTCCTCCCCTGCCGTTCAATATTATTTTTTCAAACAGATGCTCTCTGTCAAGAGAAATCTCTCTGCCTGCCAGTATGTCAAGATTTTCATACGGAATATGGCTCACATTGGCAAACTGCAGTTTCGTCAGATTCTCCGGATCTGCGGCATCAGGCCTGTCCGTTTCAATTCTCTCAAGATACTGCGAAATCTGTTTTTCTGTCATTTTGGGTCCGTTCAGTTCTCTGTATGTTTTTCTGTCCATCACAGCTCCTCCTCTTTATTTTTTGATCTGTTTCGGCAAATCAGGCCTTTGAATTCATCCGCCTGTGTAATCAGGAATGCCGCAAACATCAGTATGCAGCCTGCAAGCTCTCTTGCCGACATGACCTCCTGCAGCACCAGCGCTCCGAATATTGCGGAGAATACAGCCTCAAGGCTCATAATAATAGCTGCAACCGAGGCCTGCACATATCTCTGCCCTATTATCTGCAGCGTAAATGCCGCGCTCACCTCAAGTATCGCCGTATAAAGTATCGGGATGCTGCAGTCTAAGACCGCTCCGAAATCAATGGTTTCAAACGGCAGCGCAGCTATTCCGGACAAAACTCCCGCCAGCAGGAACTGCAGGCATGAAAGCCTGACAGGATCTGTTTTTTCGGCAAAATAATCTATCAGAAGTATCTGCACCGAATAGGCAAAAGCGCATCCTATGACAAGGCTGTCGCCCATACTTATTGAAAATCCGTCGGTGATGCACAAAAGATAAAGCCCGATACTTGCAGCCGCCACACCCATCCATACTGCGGGGCTTACCTTCCGTTTGAGAAATATAAGGAGTATCGGTACTATGACAATATCAAGCGATGTTATAAATCCCGCCTTGCCGGCAGTTGTATATACTATTCCCATCTGCTGAAGCGAGCCTGCAATGAAATTGGCAAGCCCGCACAGAATACTGCCCTTCAGCAGCATCCTGTCATTAAACTTCGTAATGCTCTCGTTTCGTTTCTTTTTGATTATATCGCAGATATATATTACAGGCAGCAGAGCCAGCGCTCCCAGTGTAAATCTGAAAAAACCGAAGGTAAGCGGACCGATAAAGTCCATACCCATTTTTTGAAATACAAAAGCGGAGCCCCATATCAGCGCCGCAAGAAAAAGACAAAGTTCACCTTTAACTTTAGCCATAAAAACCTCCCTGTCGCATACTTTATATATTCTATCATTTATCGGCTGTAATTTCTATCGCTAACTGTAACAAACGCAATTTTTCTGATATAATTAGTTATCACACCCTTAGGAGATTACAGATGAATTTCGAAGTTTCACTTGCAAAATGCACAAGCTATAACGATAAAGAGGTCGAATCCGCACTGCGAAAGGCAATCAGCGCCGTAACCGGTCTTGACTATATAAGGCGGGGCACCAGAGTGGTTATAAAGCCCAATCTGGTATCGTTTCTATCACCTGACAGGGCTGCAACATCTCACCCTGCCGTGCTCAATGCTCTTATCAGAATACTTAACGAAAGAGGCGCAGATATAACTGTAGGCGACAGTCCCGGAGGGCTTTTTAATTCCGTATATGTAAACAGAGTCTACAAGGCTACGGGCATGAACAATATAGAGGGAGCTGCGCTTAACAGAAATTTCTCACAGTCTGTGCACCATTCAGACAGCGCCCTGCGCGCCAAGGAATTTGCATATACTTCATATCTTGATGATGCGGAGGTTATCATCAATCTGTGCAAGCTCAAAACACACGGCATGATGGGAATGTCCAATGCAGTAAAGAATATGTTCGGTATAATTCCCGGCACAGTCAAGCCGGAGTTCCATTTCAAATTTCCGAATCATAATGATTTTGCCGATATGCTTATCGACCTGAACGAAAGTTTCAGGCCGGCGCTGTGCATATGCGATGCCGTAACAGGAATGGAGGGCAACGGTCCAACTTCCGGCACGCCGAGAGATATAGGGCTTATTGCCGCATCAGAAAACCCGTATAAGCTTGACCTTGTATGCGCAAAGATTATAGGGCTTGAAAAAGATAATGTGCCTACACTTAAACGCGCCTTTGAGCGCGGACTTGCTCCCGCAGAGGCCGGGCAGGTTATAACGGAGGGTGATATCAGCGATTTCATCATCGGTGATTTTGAGCTGATACCACGCAAAAGCATAACCTTTAATGATGCAGGCGGCAGTCTGATGGCAGGTATAATCAGAAAATGTATGTGCTCAAGACCTGCGCTCTTAAAGCGCAAATGCATCGGCTGCGGAGAATGTTTCAGAATATGCCCCGCAAATGCAATACAGATGAAAAACAGACTGCCTGTTATAGACAGAAGCAAATGTATCTACTGCTTCTGCTGTCAGGAGTTCTGTCCCAAAGGCGCTATGCAGGTAAAACGTCCGATAATAGCAAGGCTGCTGGGTAAATAGATTACAGGGAGGCTTACCAAACCTCCCTGCTTTTACAGACACATCGTCATATACGACGGAATATATACTATATTTCCCTCTGTTTTAAAATTCTTCGTATGAATTACATAGGCCCTGTCTGTTCTGTCATTAAATTTATCTAAAAATCTTTCCATTGACCGGATACTGTAGTTGCGCGAGGACTTAACCTCTATAGGATAAATCCTAAAATTCGTTTTGCTTTTGTTTGATATGATAAAATCTATCTCTATATCGTTTCTGTGCTTCTCCCTGTTATAGCTTGTATAGAAAAACAGTTTGTGTCCGTTACTTACAAGCTCCTGCGCAACCGCATTTTCGTGAAACATTCCCTCGTTAACAGAAAGTTCCCCTCTTATCAACTGTCTGTAAAGGGCTTCTTTTTCCAGCTCGGTTTCACTAAAAGTATGACTTATCAGAAGACCTGTATCTGCCATATAGCATTTAACATATGAACGGTCTTCATTCAGAGATAAGCCTACATTCGGATCATTACATCTGAAACATTCATTTGCAACCATTGAGTCACTGAGCCAGAAAAACGTATCGTGATAGCTGTCAAAGGTCGAATTCTTCTCTACATCAGAAAGTACAACACGTTTTTCGTGCCTTGACAGAAATGCCGGGATCTGATCAAATATTGCAATCACCTTTGATTTATATCTGCTTTCTATCTTCATAATATCATCGCGGTATAATGACAGAATATCCCGCTTTTCTTCATCGGCTTTTGCAAAGCTTCTGTTGTTTTCAAGGTATGAAACAACACTCTGCGGCATACCGCCTACTATAAGGAACTGTCTGAACAGCAGCATTGCTTTTTTGTGCAGGGCTTCAGCCGGTGCAGTCATACTGTCAAAGCACTGCCTTATATATTCAACCAGCTTTTCTTCGCCCATTGCCCAGCAGAATTCCTCGAAATTAAGCGGATACATATTGAGCTTTCGTTCTTCCGACGGAATGGTAATGTCCTTAACATTCTCTTTTATTGATATAAGCGAGCCGGTTTCCATATAGTCATATCTGCCGTCTGAAACAAGTTTTTTAATTGACTGTCTGGCCTTTGGAAATCTCTGTATCTCATCAAATATAATGAGGCTTTCTCTATTGTACAGATTAACATTGTACTCTGTTGAGATAAGCATAAAAAAAGTGTCAAGATCATTAAGATAATTGTTAAAGGCATCTTCTACAACCTCGCTTATATCGTTGAAATCTATTACAATAAAGCTTTTGTATTCGTTTTTGCCAAACTCCTGCGTTATTGTAGATTTACCTATACGTCTGGCTCCCTCTATGAGAAGGGCTTTTTTGCCGCCGGAAGATATTTTCCATTCAAGCATCTTCTGATATATTTTTCTTCTGAATATCATATCCGCACCTCTTTTCAAGCCTAGTATATCATTATTTCCAATAATACGCAAGGTTATACGCGGCCGTTTTATATATAGTGCGCAGATATATATTATGCCAAAAACCATATAATGCGCAGGTGTGTATTACATCAAAAACCATATAGTGCGCAGGGTTCAAAAGCTGATAGCTTTTAAACACCTTTTTACCTGTGACAATTCCCAAAACAGCTACTGTAGCTGCAACCGCTACCGCAGACACGTTATGTTATGCGGCACAAGCCCGCCCTCAAAATCAACAGACGCAAAAAGCACACTGCAGTCAAGACCATCAGTCCCGTAAATTACAAGAGCTGCCGCTATATTAAATACAGCAGCGATAAATGCCAGCGCAAATGATATCGCAAAAGCTGCAATAATTCTGGCCGACGCATTTTTACTTCTTCCGTATCTGCTTGACATAACTATACTGCTCATACTGCCGTAATCTCCTGAAAACACAGGAGAAATTATCAGCATTATCACAATCATAAGAGCAAAGAATACCTGTATCATAACTCTGACGGTATAATTCCAGCCGTTTATATACCCTATTTTAATTCTGTTGCTGCCGTATATTTCTTTTACTGTTTTTCCGTTATAGTTTCCGTCCTTATCTACAAAATGACTGTAAACAGCCGACTGTATCGAATTATTATATGCATATTTTGCATCAAGACCCTCAATAAAATTATCCGCAGGAAAATCATTAATTATCTGCCGTACTTTTTTATCGGTCAGAAGTCCCTCGTATTCGGCTGCAATTTTCTTTTCCATTTTTACGGCCTCAAATCCCCTGCCCTCTTCCGATACACCGTCATATGCATACATTCCGTTAAGCGCTGACGCTACAGATATAACGTTCCATATAAGCAGCAGCGCCACTATATCAAATTCCTTTCGCGGCAGTTTTATGATGCTGTCTCCCGCAGCTATGGTTCTCTCGGAGTAGTCTATGATAAGGTCGTCTGAAAATCTTATTTTTGAACCGGTTCTCGCCCTACTCTCCCTCCTTATATGAGCAGACACCCTTGCCTCAAGCTCCGCAGGTGAAAAGGGCTTGACCACATAGTCGTCTCCGCCGGCTGCAAAGCCGTTTATCTTGTCGGCCTCATCTACTCTTGCCGTAAGAAAAATTATAGGGCAGGGCACAATATTTCTGATACGTCTGCATACATCAATACCGTCAGGCCCCGGCATATTTATATCAAGGAGTATAATATCCGGCTGTTTTTCTATCTGCGCAAATACTTCCTGTCCGTTTCGGGCAGTCATAATTCTATAGCCTCTGTTTCTGAAAAACATCGAAAGCATATCCAGTATGTCTTTTTCATCATCACATATTAAAATACTGTTCACAATATCACCTCCCCATATATTAAAACACCTGATTATCTACTTTTTATCAACAGCATTAAAAGCCGCAGGGCTGCTGCGACTTTAATATGGAGATTTGTTTTTGATTTCCTCCGCCTCATCCTGAGTTATCTTATGGCACTTCACCATTCTTTTCAGAACCACGGACATTCTTTTTTCGGCAAGCTCTATATTATCATCGGGAGAGTAGTTTGACGGCGCATTGGGGAGCCCCGCAAGCATTACTGCCTCATAGTCGTCAAGCTGCTCCGGGGTTTTGCCGAAGTATCCCATTGCGGCATCATAAATCCCGTAATAGCCGCTGCCGAAATATATGGAGTTTACATACATCTCAAATATCTGTTTTTTGCTGTACTGACGCTCTATGGCAAACGCTGCAAAAGCATCTGCAAATTTGCGCTCTATTTTTTTGTCCTGTGTAAACAGCTCATTTTTGGCAAGCTGCTGCGGTATGGTGCTTCCGCCCTCTACAAATGCCCTCGCTACAATATCGTTAAATGCAGCTCTTGCTATAGCCAGAGGATCTATGCCTTTGTGTCTGAAAAATCTCTTATCCTCTGCAGCTATCACCGCATCTATATAAATCTGCGGCAGGCTTTCATATTCTGTGAAATGCTCCTTTGAACAGATATCCTCTGCAATACTGCTTATCGGCTTCTTTGAAACTGCTTCCGTATACATCTCATAGCCTCTGTATCCGTAAAACGCCGCTGTGATTATGCAGACGATAAGGGCAAGGGATATCAGCCTGAATATGAATTTTTTAATTCTTCCTGCAAACATCTGCCCTCACTCCTTTCGTCTGTTATTCTGAATGTCTACCTTCTGACTATGCTGTAATATGTCCCGGAAGTCTGCAGATACACCAGCAGATAAAATATCGCAAATCCTGCAAATGTGGCTGCCGTGCATACCGCAAACAGCGTAACATTAGTCATACTGAATGCTGCAAGTATTCTCCTTATCATAGGGAATGCAAACGCCACGTGCATTGCCGCCGCCGCAAGTGGAAGAAAGAATACAATCAGCACCTGCGAGCGTATTGTCTGCTTAACCTCTGTCTCTGTCATTCCCACCTTCTGCATTATATCAAATCTTTTTCTGTCGTCATAGCCCTCGGAAACCTGTTTGTAATATATAATCATAACAGTTGCAAATATAAATACAAGTCCCAAAAACAGTCCCAGGAATAAAAATGCTCCGTAAACCGAATATCCGCTGCTGTCAGCCTGCCTGCTTTCGAAAATCAGAAATCCGGAGTCAAGTGCTCCCCCATCGCCGGTTTCAGTCTGAGCTCTGTCGCGGAACTCATTGTAAAAAGCTGTTTTTTCATCGTCCGTACCGTCAAGATTTATATATACACCGCCGTTTATATAGCCTTCCCGGTTTACAAGCTTCTGATAGGCAGTCAGCATGGATTCCATACTATGTCTGCTGTCAGTCACAATGCCGCAGCGATAAGACCACGAGCCTGAGAGCGCCACTTTGGGAAACTCTTTTATTTCTACAGCCTTATGCTCATATCCCAATATCTCCACCTTATCGCCAAAGTCCCCATTTTCGCTGTATATCAGCACTTCGCCTTTTTTGAGCTGCACATCCTGCCCTGTAATTTGTTGTAGTCAGGCAGAGCTATAACGCTGACATCAGTAAGCACGCCGCCTGACGCCTCGCCATGCGCAATATCTTCATTAACCTCCAGTGCATCACCATCTCTTGATGCCGTAAAGCTGAACCTGTCGAAAGAATAAGTCTCTTTAATCGCAGCATCCTGATTCTTTACAGTTACTGAAGCCGCCTCATTCAGCCTGTTTTGAACACTGTCGCTGTATGGATAATATCTCACGTTGTATTCTCCCGCTTCAACGGAAAACGACACATCAGACAGCGCCTGCATCCTGCTGCTGCCAAACCTTGCGGTATATATTTTTTTGACATTGTTAACCTCTAAAACAGCCTTTTTGCTTCCTCCCTGATTTTTAGTATACCCGTATTATATACAAAAAGGAAATGCCCGGCCATTTCTCTGGCTTACATTTCCCGCACCCAACCTTACATTTATGTAAGGTTGCCTGTTATATTTCTTCTGAATTGTTGTCCGATTTGGCTTTGATGCAGAGAAGCACTATTGTCGCCGCCATAGCAGCCATATATACGGCTGCTGCAGCTCTCATGCCGTCCGCAGCTCCAAAGGCCGCAGCCATAACTGTCCACGCTAAAACCTCAACAAATCCTCATTTGTTCATAATCTCCGGCAAACTTCTCTTTAGAACATCATCGACATCATCTGCTCTCTGGCAACTGCGTCAAGTATATCGTCTATGGTTATGCCGATTACTCTTGAGACATCATAGGCAATGCCTGAGTCCATATTTACAATCCGGATGGGGTCGTGTATCCAGCAGTCGATATCCCATGTGTTGACCTCTGTTTTTTCGAGGATTTCGTCCCGCTTCTCTGCAAGAAGTGCGCTGAGTTCCTGAACAGTCATAGGCTCTTTTTCCTCGGTCATATCCTTGAGTCTTTTGAGGGCTATGCTTATCCACATACGCGTATGCTCGTCAAGCGTCTCCGCCATATCCCACTTGGCGGAAATCGCAGAACCTAAAACATTGATGTTGTCCACCCTGTCTATAACTTTAGCAAGGTCGTCCGTATCATCAAAGGCATTGCTGTCGTGGCACATAACTATGAACTTGCGTCCACCGTCTGCGCCAAAGCCCAGATTGAAGCAGGCATTGCCAAACCCCGCTTCTTCTAAATCTTCTTTGGTAGTGCGTATATCAAGAAAATATTCTATATATTTTTCGGCAAAATCATATACCTGCTGTCTGTATTCCATATCCGGTCTCCTTGTTATTATATACCTATAATGTATCTGCACAAAACACTCCATATCGCACTTACGGCAGGCGTCAGAATCCTCTCTGTAACACCGAATACTATAAGGGCGAGGAGTATATAAAATCCGTAGTCGTAGATTTTGTAGTACCAGTCATATTTCCTGAGATCAAAAATCTGCGTGATGATTCCAAAGCCGTCAAGCGGCGGTACAGGAATCAGATTGAATATCATAAGCACCAGATTGATTACTGCAACCTGCACAAAAATTTTTATCAGTATATCGCCAAGGTCGCTTCCCCCTATGCCTGCCGCAAACAGCAACCTTATAAAAAAGGCAAATACAACGGCAATGACAAGGTTCATAACCACGCCTGCAAGCGATACAAGAAGCTCATCTCTCCTCCTGTGTTTGTAATAGGTCGGATCTATCATTACAGGTACGCCCCAGCCAAAGCCGCAGAGCAGCAGTGCTATAAATCCCACAGGCTCTATGTGCGCCATCGGGTTGATGGTAAGTCTGCCCTGTATTTTGGGCGTGGGATCACCCAGCTTGTATGATACAAAGCCATGTGCAAATTCATGAAATGAAAGTCCTACTATAATTCCCGGCAGCATTATCAGCATACTCGTAATCCATTCTCTTGGATCTGAAAATGCACCGCTTCTGTAATTCATATAAAGCATAATAGCCAGAATAACTATAAGTGACGGGTCAATTCTTCTCTTCAATGCTCAAACCTCTTTCGCTCAAATTTATAATATTCTATCACAAATTCAGCTCCTTTGAAATAGTATATATAAAAAAGAAAAGGTGATTTAATGTCCAGATATGTTTGTGTTGCGGTATACTGCGTCAAACCCGGAGATACTCTGTACTCAATATCGGAGGAATTTGATGTGTCCGTAGAGCTGCTTATGAAGGCCAACCGCATCAGAAATCCGTATAACCTCAGAATAGGTACGGAGCTTTGTATTCCGGGACCTGCAGATGACAGCAAAACCGAATGTGCTACGGTTCATGTTGTGAAGCCCGGAGATACTCTGTATATGATTGCAAAGATGCACAAGGTTACTCTTGATGCGATAATGAAAGCAAATCCCGATGTCGATGTATACAATCTGACAGTCGGCACCGAGCTTTGTATTCCCTCCTGCTAAAGCTTCAAAATCCCCCGAAAACCTCTACATAGACTCCGGGGGATTTGTCTGCATCTATAATATGTTTGTCAGAAGCCTTGCTATCGACTCCTTGAATCTGATAAGCAGCGATCTCTGATTGTAAAGCTCCTGCGTAAGCTGATGACACAGCGTGATGTCGTTTTCAAATGCCGATTCCATTTTGCAGGCAATATCTCTGTCATATATAATCGCATTGGATTCAAAGTTAAGAGAGAAGCTTCTCTTGTCAAAGTTGGCAGAGCCAACGCTTGCAACCTGACTGTCAACAACAAGAGTTTTGGCGTGCAGAAATCCGTTGTCATATATATATACTTTAACTCCTGAGCGTATCAGCTCACCCACATATGAGTAGGTTGCCCAGTATACAAATATATGATCCGGCATACAAGGTATCATAACTCTCACATCTATGCCCGAAAGAGCTGCAACCTTGAGCGACTCTATAATGCTGGCATCGGGCACAAAATACGGCGTCTGAAGATATATGTTTTTCTTTGCGGACACAATCATCTTCATATATGCCCTCTTGACTTCCTGTCTTCCGTTGTCAGGACCTGACGTCACTATCTGTATGCCTGTAGTTCCCGCCTGCTCCTGATCCTCGCGAAATATTGAAGAAAAGTCCAGATTTTCTTTTGAGGCAAACCGCCAGTCAAGTATGAATCTGGCATTGATGTCGCGAACCGCTCCGCCTCTGATTTTGACATGGGTATCTCTCCAGTATCCGAATTTCTCTTTGAGGCCGAGGTATTCTCTGGCAATATTAAATCCGCCTATGTATCCGATGCTGTTGTCTATGACAACCAGCTTGCGGTGGTTTCTGTAGTTAAGCCGCATAAGAAATATCTTCATCTTGGGTCTGAAAAAAAATGCGCATCTGGCTCCTGCGTCTATAAGGGGCTGTATTCTTCTGTTTGTAATCTGTCTGCAGCCTAAGGCGTCCATGAGAAGCCTTACCTCAACGCCTTCTTTTGCTTTTTCTTCGAGGGCTTTGAGGAGTCTCAGTCCCACCTTGTCCCATTTGATGATATAATACTCTATATTGATGCTTTTTTTGGCATTCTTAATATCTGCAATCAGGCTTTCAAATTTCTCTCTGCCGTCCGTAAAAAGCTCCACAGAATTGTTTTGTGTGAAATATGCGCTGTCATATCTCTGGTTGAGCCTGATCATATCCTTCCAGTCATCAGCCTCGCTGTTTACAAATTCGTAGTTTCCCGTTGATATTGCATCCATCTGTTTTTTGAGTGAGGAGCTGACAAATTTCTCCTCGTCGGGGTTAAGCCGGAATATCTGCTTCCTTGCGATATTCTGTGAGAAAATCATATACAGGATAAGACCCACTACCGGCAGAAATGTAAGTACCAGCACCCACGCAAGGGTGGATTCGGGGTTTTTTCTTTCCATAAAGATTATGGCTATAATGATAAGAATGTTTACTGCTGCGATGGCTGCTGCCAGCCCTGTCATTGATTCAAACGGTGTTAATAATACAATCATAAATCTCTCTGCTTTCCTTTTGATTATTTCAGTCTATCACGATATGAGGCTCTTGTCAAAAGGCATATGCAGGATTATAATGAATTTGAGGAAAATCGTATGAAAAAACCAAGCTATGTATATATTTTAAGATGTTCTGACGGCACTCTTTATACCGGCTGGACCACTGATCTTGAAGCCAGAATAAACACCCACAACAGCGGCAGCGGAGCCAAATATACAAGAAGCCGCCGCCCGGTGAGCCTTGCATACTATGAGGAGGTTTCAGACAGAACAGCCGCATTAAAAAGAGAGGCAGCCATCAAAAAACTGCCCCGAAGCAAAAAGCTTGAGCTTATAGGCTCTGTCTCCGCCCGCCTGTATACGGATTGACATGCACCATGCAGTGCTTGACATCCGGGAAATTTTTTTCAATTTCACTGTGCACACGCTCGGCTATGCTGTGCGCATCATAAAGACTGAGATTACCGTCTGCGGATATCTCCACATCAGTATATATCTTTGCTCCGAAAATTCTTGTCTTAATATCATCAACCGCCAGCACGCCCTCCTGCTTCATTACAACAGTTTTCATTTTTTCAAGTGTCTCATCATCGCAGGCTTTGTCTGTAAGCTTCCCCACAGCCTCTCTGAATATATCAACCGTAACCTTTAATATCATTACGCAGATTATAAGGCTGGCAATCGGATCAAGCACAGGAAGCCCCAGCCTTGCGCCAAGAATTCCGGCAAAGCTGCCCACCGAGGACATCGCATCCGACCTGTGATGCCATGCCTCTGCCATAAGTGCGCTTGAATTTATTTTTCTGGCTCCGTTTCTGGTATACCAGAACATAGCTTCCTTTGATACTATTGAAACAATCGCTGCAATAAGAGCTATAAGACCCGGTGTTTCAATGCTGCTGTAATCCCCGCTGAAAACAGTTTTTATCCCTGAATATCCGATACCAAGTCCGACAGCGCACAGCACCACAGAAAGTATAATTGCCGCAATACATTCTATTCTCTCATGCCCGTACCTGTGGTCATGATCTGAATCTCTGCCGGCTATCCTGACTCCTGCAATAACCACAATACTGCTGAACACATCAGACAGCGAGTGTACTGCATCCGAAACCATAGCTGCTGACCTGCCGAAAATCCCTGCAAACAGCTTGAATGCAGCCAGCAGAACATTGCCCGCTCCGCTTACTACAGATATCTCTACCGCAATCTGTTCGTTTGTTTTTATTTTTTTCTTTTTCATAAATATCACCTGTCTATTTTATTCAGTTTCTCGAAAGAGTTTCACAAATGGGGTTAGG
>CAVDMD010000012.1:0-29500 GCA_963609975.1 bacterium
CATATATTCTTCCGCCAGCACCATACTGCCTGTTTCTCTTGTTTTGTTCATATCTATTATGCGCTGGTTTCTGCTGCCTCGAAACCTCAGTGTCAGATCTCTCTGCTCTGCCATATATCTGCCGTCTATAAGCAGGTCCGTAACTTCAAGCAGCCTGTCTGTGTTTTCATCATTCATAGCTGTAAGCTCCTCGTAGGTATAGCCCGTAAAAGTCACTATCGAAAGGCCTCTCTGTCTGATTTCTGCCCCCAGAAACGCAAACTCCTCAGCCTGACAGAACGGCTCTCCGCCGCTGAATGTAACACCTTTGAGCAGCGGGTTTCTGTCTGTTTCCTCAAGAATTTTATCTACAGCACAGTCATAACCGCCGCCAAAATCATGCGACTGGGGGTTATGGCAGCCGGGGCAGTTGTGAGGACAGCCCTGCCCGAATATCACAAATCTGATTCCCGGTCCGTCAACTATCGATTCTCTGATGATTCCCGCTATGCGCAAGGTAGTAATTTCTCTCATAATATCGCCTGCCATGTGTCTATAAATGCTTGACTCTGTCTCTTTCCTCTGCGGTCTTGGCATCGTTCCACATATCCATAGTGCCTACAAGATAACCTGTGATTCTTCTGATTCTTTCAAATCCCACACCGTCATCCTCCTCCTTGCGTCCGCAGCAAGGACATTCATTGTCTATGACTCCCGTATATCCGCATACAGGGTCTCTGTCTACAGGGTGGTTGATTGAGCCATAGCCCACGCCGTTTTCTTTCATGCACCTTACAACCTGCTCAAACGCATCGAGGTTCTTGCAAGGGTCACCGTCAAGCTCTATGTATGATATATGTCCCGCATTTGTAAGCTCATGATACGGTCCTTCTATTTTTATCTTGTCAAAGGCGTTGATATTGTAATATACAGGCACATGGAAGCTGTTGGTGTAGTATTCCCTGTCTGTCACTCCCGGTATGCTGCCGTATTTTTGTCTGTCAATCCTTACAAATCTGCCGGACAGTCCCTCTGCAGGAGTTGCCAGAAGTGTCCAGTTAAGACCTGTTTCTCTTGATTTTTCGTCCATGCGCTTTCTCATGTAGCCTATTATCTGAAGTCCCATTTTCTGAGCCTCAGCCGACTCGCCGTGATGACTTCCCATAAGCGCTTTGAGACACTCCGCAAGTCCGATGAAGCCCATGCTCAAAGTTCCGTGCTTGATAATCTCCGCAATGGAATCGTCAGGCCCGAGCTTGTCCGAATCTATCCATACGCCCTGCCCCATAAGGAACGGGAAATTCCTGACCTTTTTGGAGCTCTGAATCTTGAATCTCTCATAAAGCTGATCTATGACAAGGTCTATTTTCTGATCCAGAAGCTCAAAGAACAGATCCGTATCTCCCTTGGCTTTGATTGCAAGTCTCGGCAGGTTTACCGATGTAAAGCTGAGGTTGCCTCTGCCTGTCACTATTTCTCTTGACGGATCGTACACATTGCCTATAACTCTGGTCCTGCAGCCCATATATGCACATTCCGTATTGTAGTCGCCCTCTTTGTAGTATTTGAGATTGTAAGGTGCGTCAAGGAACGAGAAGTTAGGGAAAAGTCTCTTGGCCGAGGTTTCGCACGAAAGCTTGAAAAGATCGTAGTTGGGATCCTCCGGATTATAGCTTACGCCTTCTTTTACCTTAAAAATCTGTATAGGGAATATCGGTGTTTCACCGTTGCCAAGTCCCGCCTGTGTTGCAAGCAGTATTGACTTCATCACAAGTCTGCCCTCAGGCGATGTGTCCGTGCCGTAGTTGATGGAACTGAACGGTACCTGTGCGCCTGCTCTTGAGTGCATTGTGTTGAGGTTGTGGATAAGAGCCTCCATGGACTGATAGGTTCTTTTTTCGATTTCCTCGTCTGTGAACTTAATCGCTTTTTGCTGGATTTTGGCAATATCATCCTCAGGTATGTATTCTTTGAGCTTCTCTGTTTCAAGCTCAAGATAATTGTTGTCCCATGCCATGCAAGGGCATACTCCGTACTGCTCCTCTATGTCAGTCCCTATCTGCTTTGTCAGTCCGTCATTGTCATCTATGTCATACCTGAAGTCAAGTATCTCGGCAAGGTTTTTCCAGTATGCGCGCTTGTATGTTTTTCTTACGCCTACAGCAAGAGCATAATCGAAGTTCGGAACCGACTGTCCGCCGTGCTGGTCGTTCTGATTTGACTGTATCGCAATGCACGCAAGAGCTGCGTAGCTTTCTATGCTCTGCGGCTCTCTGAGATGTCCGTGACCTGTGCTGAAGCCGTCTTTGAGCAGCTTGACCAGATCTATCTGACAGCAGGTCATTGTAAGGGTAAGGAAGTCCATATCGTGTATGTGAATGTCTCCCTCCTCGTGTGCTCTGCAGTGAGAAGGCTTGAGTATGCACATCTTGTAGTACTCCTTGGAGCCCTCCGAGCCGAATTTGAGCATTGTGCCCATTGCTGTGTCGCCGTCTATGTTGGCATTCTCTCTCTTGATATCGTTGTCCTTTGCGTCCTGAAATGTGAGATCGTCATATATGTGCATAAGGCGCGTGTTCATATCTCTCATTCTGGTGCGCTCTGCTCTGTAAAGTATGTATTCCTTGGCTGTCCGTGCATGACCGTTCTCGATCATAACCTTTTCGACTGCGTCCTGTATTTCCTCAACTGTAGGTACTCCGTCTGCATATTTATCACAAAGATATGCCTCAACCTCAATGGCAAGCTCCTCTGCCATATCTCTGTCTCTGCCGCCTAAAACCTGTGCTGCCTTGAATATTGCATCTGCTATTTTGTTCCTGTCAAAATCCGCTATTCTGCCGTCTCTTTTTCTGATCTTTGTAATAGTATTCATAATATATACCTCCAAATATTGCCTGTATTGTTTTTTACAAACCACAATATCTTGTGTTTAACAAATACTATTAAAGTAAAAAAAGCACAACTTGTCAATCCTTTTTTTGATATTATTTATATTAAAATTTCACGAAAGCTCATCTGCGGTTTGTGAAAACGCCATAATTTCAACGAATAAAGAAAAAGACCGGTAAAATCCGGCCGATTAAAAAAATTAAATGTCTCTGTTTTCAAAAAATTCTGCTCTGAGAAGCGACATGAGCTGCAGATCATAATACCTGCCGTTTTTTTTGCAGCCACTTCTGGCAACCCCTTCTTTTTGGAATTTCTGTTTGCGAAACAGGCGGTCTGCCGTATCATTGTCCCTGATAAAGTCAACGGTGACTCTCTCCATATGGAGATTAATGAAAGCGTATTCAAGAAACGCGCTCAGCGCCTCTATGCCGTAGCCTCTGCCTCTGTCAGCCTCGCCTGCGATATATATTCTGGTGATGTCAAGAGAGTCCTCCTCTCTGTTTATGCCGGTTACAAGAATCCTGCCAACAGGTGTGTTGCCGGCCTTGGTCACTATCGTAAACTGCATCACCGTACTGTCCTCATCATCAAGAATAAATCTCCTGACAACATCTCCGTAGCCCTGCCGGTCGCTTATATTAAAATATCTGGTCACTTCGGGATCTGCCTCCCACTGTGCAAAATAACGGCAATCCTCAAAAACAGATTCTCTGATAATTAAATTTCTTGATTCCATTAAAATTTACCCCTATTTCATTAAATGTCTGTAAAAATCCGCAAATCTATGATATTATTATAAAGCATTTTAGTTGATAAATAAACAATAAGGGGTAAATTTATGAGCAAAAATTTCAAAAAAATCATTTCGGTGCTGCTTGTATTGTCCCTGCTGATAATATGCGGCTGCGCCAAAGAACAGGAGGAGCCCAATGTGCCTACCACAGACGAGCTTATCGCATCACAGTACAATGATCTAATCACCGATACGGGAAGCAGTACAGATACGGCCGGGATTATAGAATACGTCAGAAATTGGGCAGAGGATAATGATATTGCCTGCGAAACTGCCTCAAACGGCAGCCTTGTTATGAAATTCAACGCTTCCAAAGACTGCAGCGAATATCCGTCAACAGCACTGCACTGCAGCATAAGCGGTACAGACAATGAAAACGAAATGCAGTATCTTGCTGCTATGATGTACGCCATAACTCATCTTGACAAGCATGGTGAGCTTTGCGCAATAGTATCGCCTGCAGATACCGCTGCCGATATCGACAAAAAATATATCAGAACCGACAATTTCATAAACCTTGAATACAGCGAAGATGAACTGTCACTTCTCACTTCATGTGCGGCCTCATCAAAATACAGACTTTCACACAGGATAAGCTACACATCACCGAGATACGACACAGCCTACAGGATTACAATTAAAAATCTCAACGGCGGCGTGGTTTCAGACCTCGAAGAAGGTCATCCCAATCCGCTGCTTAACATAAACAGTATTCTTGCAAACTTTAAGACAAACGGCCTGCTTTACGATCTGGCCGAATTCAGCGGCGGTGTCTCCTCCGACAGATACGGCACAGAAGCCTCTGCCGTTGTGGTAATATCCCAGTCAGATGCCGAAAGCTTCGAAAAGCGTCTTGACAAGGCTATAGCAAAGTTTGATAAAAAATGGGGAGACCTTGAGGACAGCTATGAATTCTCATATGAACAGACAGATATGCCGTCATCGGTTATGACTCCCGGCAGCGCCAGCGATATAGTGAGCCTGTTTTATACCATGATAAGCGGCGTCTATCTCACAGATGAAAACACAAATGAAACCGTTGCCTACACAAATATAGGCAGGCTGTCTGTCAAAAACGGCACAGCTGTCTTAAGAATAAAAGCTGCCAGCAAATCCTATACTACTCTTGACGAAATGGATGATGCCGTAAAAACCATAGCCGAAATATCCAATTTCAGCTATCAGAAAACATCTTCATCGGTGCTGTGGAAAGAATACGACAATCGCGGGCTTCTGGGATCGTTTCAGTTTGCTGCAGATGAAATAACAGGAAATCAGATAGCAGAAACAGACACCTTTGAAACGCATCTGTGCGGAGTGTTAAAAAACAGAAACAGCAGCCTTTCTCTGCTGTCATTCAGTCTTAACTACAACTGCTGGGATGATGCCGCAGATATAATAACAGAGTTTCTTGAGGATATAACCGCGGCAGATATTGTTTCGCAGTATTTCGGAGCCAGATAGCACATCAGAAAAAAGAACGTACATGAGATTTCTTTACGTTCTTTTTTGATGCGGTTATGAATTTTTAAGCACCCTTATTATATTGACGGCATTAACCATAAATGCCTCCTCAGGCTGCACACTTCTTCTTGCCTCGCTCCAGAAATTTTCTTTGTATCTTTGCAGCACTTCTTCGTCCGAAAGCCCCTCGCTGTACATACTTTTGACAAACTCACGCTCTTTTGCGGCATTTTCGATAAAGCTGTCAAAGTATGTTTTGTTAAAAAATTCGGGGATGATTCCAAAATGCGGAGTTATTATTCTTCTTGCTCCGTATGCCCTGCATTTACGGGCGCTCTCAATACAGTCATCATAGCTTTTGAGTATTGCGCTGCACACAGTCTGATCCTCGTCTATGACGCCTGTGCTCTCACAGGCAAACATAAGGCTCATGGGCTCTAAAATATAGCACAGGCAGCAGTCTGTGTGACCTTTGGCCTCAAGCACATATATATACTGCTCTCCGAGGGATACCCTGTCCCCTTCCGAAACTACAGTATCAACGGCAAGACCGTCAACAGGTATTTCCTCTCTGCTTCTGCTGTATGTATGCTGCGCTTCCGTGCCAAGTCTTCTGATAGTCTGCACTGCTCCTTCTCTCTCAAATACAGTCTTTGCCTTGCGGCTTCCGACAACCCTGACATCAGGCCACTCCCGCCTTATATAAGGCAGTGCGCCTATATGATCATAGTGGGTGTGAGTTATGAATACATAGTCAAGACTGCGTTCTCCAAGATACCGTCTGGTATTCCGAATCATCTCCTGTCCGCAGTATGCCATACCGCAGTCAATCATGGCTGTTTTTTCGCAGCAGGTAATCAGTATGGCCTCTCCGCCAAAGCCTGCTGTGACTCTGTGAATCCCCTCAGGAAAATCAAACCTGTTATATCCCTTGAAGTTGCTGAAAAAATCATCATTTTCAGGCGTTGTTCTGTCTTTTTTAATTTCTCCCATAGTAAAGAATACCAGTCCTATCCATATAATTATAAACGATATGAGCTGAACCATATCAAAAGGCTCGTTCATTACAAAAATACCGATAACAAGCGCTATAGACGGCGACAGATACTGGGTTATGCCGAGGGTGGTAAGCGGCACTCTCTGTGCGCTTACTCCAAACAGCCCCAGCGGAACTGCCGTAAGCACGCCGCAGAAAAGCAGCAGCACATACCGGTAGGGCGCTCCCGTATCAAGCGCTCCCCTGCCCGACACCTCAAGATATATTATTACGGCCAGCGCTGCCGGCATCAGAAATACTGTTTCGTAAAACAAAGAGATAAGCGGCGGCAGACCGTTTGTTTTTTTGATTGCCGCATAGGTTGCAAACGAAAGCGCAAGTCCGAGGGCAATAAACGGAATCTGCATGAAGTGAACAAGTATGACCGCAAGCCCCGTTCCGGCAAGTATAATAGAGATGAGCTTGTATTTTTCGAGTTTTTCTTTGAAAAACACAATGCCGAACACGCATACCATCAGCGGCTCTATGTAATAGCCTATACAGGTCTGTATTACAAAATCGGCATTTACGGCCCATATATACAGGCTCCAGTTAAATGTAATAAGAAGCCCTGCGGCTATGTTTCTGAGTACAAGCCTTTTGTCCCTCCATGGCCTCAGCACCTCTTTAATACCGTATATCTTCGCAGAAGCCGCAAAGCATACAAGCCCTACAAGAAATATCCTGTAAAATATGATAACATCCGAGCCTATGGGTCTCAAAGCCTGCCAGTACAGCGGCAGCACTCCCCACAGGACTGAGCAGAATATCGCAGCCCGCATACCTTTGGTGTATTCTTTTTTGTCTGTCATAACTACCTCGTCCAAACTTAAACTAACTGAATAATACTATCACCAAATACTGAAAAAAGCAAGCCTCAGCCTGCTTTCTAAAACAATCCTCCGAGAATTCCTCCCCTGCCGCTGTTGCAGCTGCAGAGAAGATATATAATTATAAGTATCCAGAGTATATTAAGCCCGCCGCCGTCATCACAGCAGCATTTCTCACAGCATTTATCCCTGCATCTGTCAAAGCATTCTTTTTCGCAGCATTCTCGTCTGTCTCTTTCATCACCCATAAAAAAACCTCCCTGTTTATTCTAAGATATAATATGCAGGGAATTGTAATGCGTGATTAATATTCATCCGAAAATTCATCATCAAAGAGAAAATCGCTGTCAAGAAGCTCCTGCTTCTCGTTTCCGTATTCATACTCCGTATCTCCGCCGTCATCTGATGTAAATGACACAACGTACTCATCAAGCGGATAGTCAAGACACCCCGAGAAATCATACTGATATTCATCGGCTTTAAGCTTTTGTATTCTGTAAAGCACAAGCGCCTCTTTTACGGGAACAGTCAGTGTACTTCCGTCCTTGCGGCTCCGGCAGCTTACATCCGTATCGAAATTGTACCAGTCTCTGAAACGCACAACCTCGTCTGTAAACAGCACCATGCTTCTCTCGTCATCCGTATTTCCGGCATAGCCTTTGAGGGCCCTTTTTATATTGTCAATCAGAGTAAAAAGCTCTGCCTCCTCATCGGGAACACCTGCCGCTATGTCCTCAAAATAGTTATCGGCAAGCTCCGACAGGACATCCGGTTCAACCCTTGAAAACAGCTGAAAAAGCACCTCGCTTGGTATATATTCGTCGGTTTCCATCAGCGCCGCAAAATTATCAAAGAACTCAAATTCTTCGGCACTGTCTATATCAATTATCTCAAAAAGTTTGTTCAAATCCATTCTTCCACTTATATTCCTTTCGTTTAGATGGTATGATATAATATATATTATGGCACAATCAATGCATTAAATCAACGGCAATAAAGCACTGACTCAGGATCGCGCATAATAAAGCTGTGCCCGTCAGCGCGTACAGCAGTGATATAACTTTGCAACTCAGAGAAAATTAAAAGTCTGAAAGCGGGAGGTATGAGATATGAAAAGAAAATGTTTCAGATGCGGTTCTGAGAATCTCGTTAAAGTAGTGCCGGCCAAAGCTCTTGTAATACCGGAAATAAAACAGGAGGTAGAGAACGGGGCTGCCGAAACAAGCTGCGGATGCACGGGATTTCTCTCATCACATATGACAAGATGCAGAAATTGCGGTTTTCAATGGGATGATATTATGGAACGACAGATGATACAGCAGGAATAACCGGCATATTCGCGCAAAAAGTATAAAAAGCCATACACCGGCATAAATCAGGAGGATAGAAATGACAGAGAGAAACAATATAGATCAAAAATACAAATGGGATATAGAGGCTATGTTTCCCGACGAGGCGCTCTGGGAGCAGGCAGTGGCGCAGTCCCTCAAAAAAGCAGACAGCTTTGCAGAGCTTTCGGGACATCTGACAGACAGCGCAGACTCGCTTCTCAAAGCATTCAGACTGCGTGACGATATGTGGCAGCAGCTCGAAAAAGCATATGTATACGCAAGAATGAAAAGAGATGAGGACAACAGAGTTTCAAAATATCAGGCAATGACAGACAAATGCTTTGCCGCCATTGCAAAAATGTCGGCGGTATCATCGTTTTTCACACCTGAGCTGCTTGAAGCGCCGGAAGACAGAATACTCGGGTTTCTGAGCGAAAACAAAGACCTTGAAATCTACAGATTTGCAATAACAGAAACACTCAGACAAAAGGCTCATGTGCTGTCAAAATCAGAAGAAAACATCATGGCTCAGCTAAGCGAAGTAACCAATGCCTCAGGCGATATATTCACAATGCTGAACAATGCGGATATCAGATTCGGCACAGTAACAGATGATGAGGGAAATTCTCTTGAGCTTACACACGGCAACTATATCACTCTAATGGAAAGCCACAACAGAGAAGTCAGAAAAGAAGCCTTCACCCATATGTATGAGGCATACAAAAAACAGATAAACACTATCGCTGCAGCCTACAGCTACAACACCAAAACAGATGTTGTGACGGCAAGAATAAGGAAATATGAATCAGCAAAGCACGCCGCCCTTGCAGGTGATGATGTGGATGCTGCGGTTTACGATAACCTGATTAAAGTAGTTAACGACAGTCTGCCTGTTCTTCACAGATATCTCAACATCAGAAAAAAGCTTCTGGGCGTTGATGAAATGAAAATGTACGATGTGTATGTTCCTCTGATTCAGCTTCCAAAAAAAGAAATCACCTTTGAAGCTGCGGTGGAGCTTGCCAACAGAGGCCTTGCCCCTCTTGGCACCGAGTATCTCGAAAGAATGAACAAAGGCATAGAGGCAAGATGGATTGACGTATACGAAAACGAGGGCAAAACAAGCGGAGCCTACAGCTTCGGAAGCTATGACTCAATGCCGTATATACTTATGAACTTCAGCAGCACCCTCAAAGATGTTTTCACTCTGGTTCACGAAATGGGTCATTCAATGCACTCAAGCTATACAAGACAGTATCAGCCTTTCATATACGGAAGTCACTCTATTTTTACGGCTGAGGTTGCCTCAACAGTCAATGAATCACTGCTTATGAGACACCTGCTTGATAACGAAACAGACCCTGAAATGAGAAAATACCTGCTGAATATGTATATCGAGGAATTCAGAACCACGCTTTTCAGGCAGACCATGTTTGCGGAATTTGAAGATATGACCCACAAGGCAGTCGAAAACGGCGAGGTGCTTACGGCAGACCTGCTGAATGAAACATATTATGCGCTTAACTCCAAATATTTCGGAGATGCCGTTACCGATGACGAATACATTAAATATGAATGGGCCAGAATACCTCATTTTTATAATGCTTTTTATGTTTACAAATATGCCACAGGCTATTCGGCAGCAACCGCAATATCATCAAAAATACTTGCAGAGGGAACCCCTGCGCGTGATAATTATCTGGAATTTCTCAAAACAGGCGATTCCGACACCCCTATAGAGCTTCTCAAGACAGCAGGAGTGGATATGAGCAGCCCTGAGCCTGTCTGCGCAGCTATGAAAGTATTTGAATCCCTTGTTGATGAATTTGAAAAGCTCATATAATATACCACCTTATTCACAGGAGAAACACAGTGAACAGAACAGTAAATATTACAGCAAACGACACTGAGCTGTCATTAAAAACAAAAGCAAGACTTTCGGCAATGCTTGAAAAAGCAGGCTTTGTGGTAAGCAGAGAATTTGACCGTGATGCCGAGCTTACTGTGTGCATAGGCGGTGACGGCGCATTCCTGCAGACAATGCAGGAGCATAATTTCCCCGCCATGCCCATAATCGGCATCAACACCGGACATCTGGGATTTTTTCAGGAAATATCGCCCGACAGGCTTGATGATTTCATATTCAACTACACACAGAATATGTACAGACTGCAGAAGCTGACAACGGTAAAGGCAACCGTAAAAACAAATGACGGCTCAGCATATGAGCACATAGGACTTAATGAAATAGTCCTGCGAGGCTCTCACTCCTATGCGGTACATCTGAACATATCCATAGGAGACAGCTTCATAGAGCGTTTCAGCGGCGACGGCATACTGGTGGCAACCCCGTCAGGCTCCACGGCATACAACTATTCCCTCGGAGGCTCCATAGTGGATCCAAGGCTCAATCTGCTTCAGGTAACCCCTATCGCTCCTATGAACACAACCGCATACAGGTGCTTTACCTCCAGCATACTCCTGCCTTCTGATTTATCGCTGGGTGTTATCCCCGAAAATCACAAGGATACTACAATATACATAACCAACGACGGTTATGAAACCAGATACGAAAACGTTAAAAGCATCAGAATCGAGTTCGCAGACAAAATAGTTCAGCTTTTGAGGTTTGACACTTATGACTTCTGGAACAAGGTTAAAACCAAATTCTTATAGGATCGCATATGAATAAATTTGAATATATAATTACAGAAAACGACAAAGACATTCCAATCAAAAAAATCATGCGCAGGGAGTTTGGATTTTCCTCAAAGCTTATGACAAAGATTAAACAGAACAGATCCGCATATCTTAACGGACAGTCCCTGCCCGGCTGGGTTACAGGTGATGCAGGCGATATTCTCACTGTCATGCTGCCTGAGGAAACAAGCGATTTTGAACCCGAACCAATACCTGTAACTCCTGTATATGAGGATAGCGACCTGCTTATCATCAACAAGCAGCCCGGTTTTGTGGTGCATCCCACAAAGGGACACCCTGCCCACACCATAGCCAACGGACTGATGCAGTATCTGATTGACACTGATCAGAAATTCAAGATACGTTTTATCAACAGACTTGATATGGATACCTCAGGGCTTCTGATTATAGCCAAGAACTCCCATGCTCAGGACAGTTTTATGAAACAGATGAAAGCAAATACCATAAAAAAACAGTACATAGCCATAGTAAAAGGTATTATCACCGAAAACGAGGGTACTGTAGATATGCCTATCGGAAGACCTGATCCTGACAGAGTAGAGCGCCGGGTAATGACAGAAGGCGGATACCCTTCGGTAACACATTACAGCGTAATAGAAAGATTTGATAATCATACCTTAGTCAGCCTTATTCTCGAAACAGGCCGTACCCATCAGATAAGAGTACATATGGCATATATAGGACATCCCGTACTCGGAGATCATCTGTACGGCGGTGAAAACCCCCTGCTCATTGACAGGCAGGCTCTCCACTCGCAGTATCTTTCATTCAACCACCCTGTTTCCGATAAGAGGATTGATGTTGAGGCTCCGCTTCATGATGATATGATAGGCCTGATAAAAAAGCTCAGAAAATAGTAAAGCTTTTCATGCTTTTTCAGCATTGCTGCCTCAAATGCCGTCTTTTCGACATCTGTTAAGGTACTGTCTGCATATTCTGATAAAATTCCTGCTGCACACCTGCTGTCAGTTTTTAATGGCTTTAAGGTATCTAACAAAGTGTTGCCTGCCGAAGCAAAATCATCTGTCCTGTAAACCGCAGTTCTTAAAGCTGTTATAGGTCTGGTATTTGCCATACTGTACCCCTTCCTCAAGTATATTTTATATGTTTAACTCATTAAATCATATCTTTAATGCAATCAATACGTCTGATAAAAAGATATGTAAAAAAGCGACCCTCCGGAAATACATATTGTATGCCCGAAGGGTCTTGTATTTATAGGAAATGTGCTAGCTGCATATGATGCGAGCTATGTCTGCAGGACTTATATCAGTAAACGCACCGTCACAGAAAGCGTTTTCCAGCTGCTGTCTGACGCTGTTATATTCATAAGGACAATCAGCCAAGGCTTCTTCAATCTTATCCATATCCTGATTTCCGAAGAAATTACCTGTAATACTGATTTCGGTTATTCTTCCCCGCTTTACATTAAGGCTGCAGCAGACGTCTCCGCCTCTGCATCTGTCCTGTCTGACTATATCAAATTCAGGATTTCTGCCGTAAATGCTTTCCCAGTCTGCAAATTTTTCTGCTGCAATTTCTTCAATTCTATCAAAGTCTTTTTGTGTAAGTGAAACAACCTGATAACTGTCTTTGATAAACTTTTCTATTATTCTGTCTCTGAATTCTGTTATTGACAAAGGCTGTGTAAAATAATCGCTTATATTTCCCACATACTCGCGAACTGATTTTACTCCCTTTGATTCAAGTTTTTTTTCATTTGACAGCGTACTTCTCTCCAGCATCTCCAAATCTGTACTGTACAGCAAAGAGCCATGATGCACCACAAAACCGTTTTTCATATACTGTGCATTGCCTGAAATTTTCCGGCCGTCTGCCATAATATCATTTCTTCCGTCAAAATAGGCTTCTATACCCAAAGACTTCAGCACCTCTATAATCGGCTCTGTATATTCTCTAAAAGAAATCGATTCTGCTTTTGCCGGCGCAATAAAACTGAACTGCCATCCTCCCAGATCAGTAAAAATTGTGCCTCCGCCTGACATTCTTCTTACCACATTTATATTGTTTTCTTTAACATATTCAGTGTTTATTTCTCCATATGTATTCTGAAACTTTCCTACCATAACAGTAGGAGTAGTCCGCCATATGAGAAACACAGTATTATCGGGAAACGTTTTCTCTGATGTAAGATAATATTCAAGCGCAAAGCTGGAGTATACATCTAAAAAATCGTTTTCAATGTATACATATCTGTTATCTTTCACTTCTTAACGCCTCCTCTGCCCGATATGAGCTGCGTACAAGAGGTCCGCTTGCCACATACAAAAAGCCTTTTTTCTGACCTGCCTCTCTGTACCTGTCAAACTGTTCCTGTGATATATATTCATAAACCGGAATATGACCGCTTGTAGGCCGCATATACTGTCCTATAGTAATTAAATCACATTCAGTGCTTCTCACATCGTTCATAAGCTCAAATACCTCCTGCTCTGTTTCACCAAGCCCTACCATAATACCTGTTTTGGTAATAACATCAGGCTGTATCTCTTTTGCTCTCTGCAGCAGCCTCAGAGATCTGTCATAATTTGCTTCCGGTCTTACCTCTGTGTAAAGTCTTTTAACTGTTTCTATATTGTGATTAAGCACATCAGGCTCTGCTTCAAGGACTATTTCAAGAGCAGCTTTACTGCCCTTCAAATCTGGAATCAGCACTTCAACCGTTGTATCGCCCGAAAGTTCTCTGATAGCTCTGATTACTGCCGCAAACTGCTCTGCGCCTCCATTAGGCAAATCATCACGTGTAACGCTTGTAATAACTGAATGCTTAATCCCCATTGAAGCTACTGCTTTTGCAATTCTCTCCGGCTCATCTGCATCAACCGGCTCAGGATTTCCGTTTGTTATATTGCAGAACCTGCAGTTTCTGGTGCACCGGCTGCCAAGTATCATGAACGTAGCTGTTTTCCGTTTGAAACATTCCCCCATATTAGGGCAGCTTGCCGCGCTGCAAACCGTATTCAGCCTGTAATCGTCAAGCATCTTTCTGACATTCTCAATATCATTCTGGTTGTATCTAACCCTTATCTGTCCCACTTTTTATTTTCCTTTTCCTGCGTATTGCTGTTCTATAACCGCAACTACTGCGCCTACTCTTGCATATGAGCCTTCTTCAAAACACATCTCCGAAAGTATTCCGTCAGCAGTTGCTTCCACTTCGCATACTACTTTATCTGTTTCAATCTCAAATACAGGTTCACCTTTTTTAACCTGCTCGCCCTGCTCCTTGAGCCATGATATGATAATTCCTTCTTCCATACAGGAACTCAGTTTTGGCATATAAATTTTTTCCATTGCGCATCGCCTCCTATATCCGTACAAAGATATCTCTGTTTTTTTCAAGACCCTCTCTCACGTATTTTTCTGAAAATCTTTTCGTACGATAATAGTTCTGTAATACACCAAGCCTTTCAGAATCCAGTGCTTTGCCTGCAAAATCCGCTTTTACTCCGCTGATAATACCTTTTTCCACAGAAAGTTCCATCTCAAGCGGACTGTCACCATAAAAATGTACTTCTTTAACTGTAAAGGCAGGTGATTTTCCAATTACCCATTCCCATGTTTTCAGGTTTTCAGCTTCCCTGCTGATAAACTGTTTTTCTTCTCTGCCAAGACATATTTTCTCTCCGCCTCTGCAAAAATAGTCGATTATGTAATTCTTAAATTCCTCTATTGTAATATCAGTGTAAAGACTGATGTTTGTAACACTGCTTCTTAATGATTTGACAGCCTTCGAACTGTATGCCAAGCTGTCATTTTTAATGTATTTCTTCATTTTTTTCAGGTCAGCGTTAAAGAGCAATGTGCCATGATGAATAATTCTTTTATTTTTAATCATTTGAGCATTACCTGAAATTTTATCACCTAATATGGCAATATCGCTCTTGTTACGCTTAAATGCAGGTATACCAAGCGACTGCAGCATATTGACAACCGGCAGCAGAAATTCTTCATACTGATCAGCCGTATCGGCATTAAAATCTCTTATCATGCTGAAATTTATATTGCCTCTGTCATGAAAAACAGTACCGCCTCCCGAATTTCTTCTTGCTAAAGTTATACCGTCTGCCACAGCTTCATCCACATTTACTTCCTCAAATATATTCTGATTTCTTCCCACTATTACAGAAGCTTCGTTTATCCAAAGTATGAAACAATTTTCTTTATCGATATTTTTGCACAGAAATTCTTCAAGGGCTAAATTATAAAATACATTTGAGCTTTCACTTATAATCCACTTCATATACCTGCAAAACCTTTCTATATTATATTAAAAGTGTATTGCTCTTCCGGAAACCGCGTGCATTGCCTCATGCATCACCTCCGATACTGTAGGATGCGGATGTATTGCCATAGCAACCTCTTCGGCTGTGCTTTCAAGCTTCATGGCAACTACAGCCTCCGCTATCATGTCTGTTGCATGGATACAGTACATATGCACTCCCACGATTTCACCGTATTTAGCTTCAGCTATAACTTTTACAAGACCTCTTTCTTCTCCTGCAACCTTGGCTTTACCGTTTGCAAGCAGAGGAAATCTGCCGACTTTTATCCGGTCATATTTTTCGGCAGCCTGTTTTTCTGTAAGACCGACGCTTGCAATTTCAGGCTGTATATAAATGGCGCTTGGGATTTTGCTGTAATCCATTACGGCTTTTTCACCGCATATGTTTTTAACGGCTACAATACCTTCCATAGACGCTGTATGAGCAAGCATTGCTCTGCCGTTTACATCACCGATTGCATAAATGCCTTCTGCCGAGGTTTTCAATGTATCGTCAGTAACTATAGCGCCGCGCTCGGTTTTAATTCCAAGAGCCTCAGTATCGATACCTTTAAGGCTTGGTCCTCTGCCTACAGCCATAAGCACCTGCTCTGCAGAAATCTGATGAGACGTTCCATCCTTTTCGAAGATTACACCATCTGATGTTATTTCAGTAACCTTAGCGCCCGTATGAATTTCCACGCCGAGTTCTCTAAGATTTTCTGTTACCTGAACTGTAATCTCCTCATCTACCATAGGTAATATTCTGTCAAGAAATTCCACCACGCTTACTTTTACACCTATTGTTGCAAGGAAATATGCGAATTCAATGCCGATAACACCTCCGCCGATAACTGCCACAGAAGCAGGTGCCCTATCTATATCAAGCATCTGCGTGCTTGTCATAACTTTAGCTTCAGGTGATATTTTTACAGGAAGCATCTTTGCTTCCGAACCTGTTGCTATTATCATATTCTCAGCTGTTATTCTTTTGCCGTTTACTGCAACGGTATGGTTATTTTCCAGTTTCCCCTCACCGCTTTCAATCACAACTCCGTTTCCTTTAAGGAGGCTTTCAACTCCGCTTACAAGCTGATTTACAACTTTTTTCTTTCTTGCCTGAACTTTTACAAGGTCAAGTGCTGCCTCTGAGGTGTCAAGACCTGTAATGCCAAATTCTGTGCTTTCTTTAATCTCTTTCAGTGCTTCTGCACTTCTAAGCAGCGCTTTTGTAGGAATACAGCCGACATTAAGGCATGTGCCGCCAAAATGCTCTTTTTCTATAATTACTGTTTTTTTGCCCATCTGAGCAGCCTTGATTGCTGCAACATATCCACCCGGACCGCCGCCTATAACTGCGATATCATAATCATATCCGCCTCTGTCTGCAGCTGCCTGGGCCGGCTTTTCTGCAGGCGCTTCAGGCGCTGCGGCTTTGCCGCTGCCACCCAGCTTTTCAAGGGCTTCTGCAACAAGCGTATCAATATTTTCATCCGCTTCACCTATTACTGCAATCGGTAAAGTTACCGGAATTTTATCTCCTGCCTCAATAAAAAGCTTCCTTACCACACCGTCATGTGTGGCTTCTATATCCATATTTGTTTTATCTGTTTCTACAGAAAACAATGCTTCACCCTTTGCAACCGCATCGCCTTCTTTTTTATACCATTCCACGAGCTTGCCTTCGCTCATATTAAATCCCAGTTTGGGCATTATTATTATCTCTGCCATTTGATTTCAGTTCCTTTCGTTTTTATCCTAAAACAGCTGCTGTATTCTAATGTGTAGAGCATCAGACTTATAAAAGCTTGAATGTTAAGTAATGGAGTTATGTTTATATATAAATGTATCTGTGGCTTTCAGACGCATTATTAGAAAAGGAGAAAATGGCGCCTTTATAAGCCTGAAATTACACATTTTTATACCATTAAGCTAATCGGATTTTCAAGTAAATTTTTAACCTCTGTAACAAACTGAGCCGCAAGCAGACCGTCAATGATTCTGTGATCAACCGTAAGCTGTATATTCATCATAGGTTTTATCTGTATTTCCTTTGCTCCGTCATCGCCTGTTACAACAAAAGGCTCATCTTTTGTTGAGCTTATCGACAATATGCCGACTTCGGGAGGGTTTATTATCGCAGTAAAGTTTTCGATACCGAACATTCCCAGATTTGATATTGTAAATGTACCGCCTGAATATTCATCGGCAGCCAGTTTACCTTCCCTTGCTTTTTCAAACAGAGGTGTTGAAGCCTTTGAAATTTCTACAACGCTCATATCCTGCGAGTTTTTTATATTAGGTACGATCAGCCCTGTCGGAGATGCCACTGCAATGCCAAGATTAATACTTCTGTATCTTTCAATTGTATCTCCTGCAAGGGAGGAATTCATTTCAGGATATTTTTTAAGTGTCAGAATTACGGCCCTGGCAATAAAATCCGTAACCGATGTCTTTTTGTCCTGAACCTCGTTGACTTTTTTTCTTAAAGCCAGCACATCTTCCATGTTGACTTTTTGAGTGAAATAAAGATGAGGAGCCGTGAATTTACTCTGCGACAGTCTTTCGCCTATAACTCTTCTTACTCCGTCGTAAGGGATTTTTTCTTCTATTACCTTGCCGTCAAAGGTTACTTCTGCAGCCGGTGATTCTTCTGAAGCTGATACGTTCTGTCTGCTGCCCGCTGCTTTCAGCACATCAGCCTTCATAATTCTTCCGTTTATCCCGCTGCCTTTAAGTTTTGCGGTATCAACACCCTCAGCCGCCGCTGCAGCCGCTGCTACAGGCGTAATTTTCACTTTATTTGAAGTAAGATATTCTAAAATATCCTTTTCGCAGATACCGCCCTGCCAGCCTGTGCCTTTTATATCAAGTTCTCTTAAATCAATACCGTTCTCAGCTGCTGTCCTTCTTGCTCTCGGCGTTATTTTAAGAATACTTTCACTGCTTTTGTACTCATCCTCAGATACTGACGAAGCGATGGTTTTCTGCGCCGCATCTGCCGGTTCTTCTTTTTCTGCAATGTCAGCGCCGCCCGCTGCAAGCCTGGCCTTTGCATCCGCAACTACCGCTGTCGCATCTTCATCTGCTGCTCCCACAACTGCAATTGGAAGTGTCACAGGAATCTTATCACCTTCTCCTATAAGAAGTTTTTTTACGACACCGTCTGAAGTTGCTTCTATATCCATATTTGTTTTGTCTGTTTCCACCGAAAAAAGAGGCTCACCCTTTGCAACTTCATCGCCCTCATTTTTGTACCACTGTACAAGCCTGCCTTCATTCATATTGAAACCAAGTTTCGGCATTATTATTACTTCTGCCATTGTACCTCTCCTTTCTGTTAAAAATATGTTTTAACCTTTTCGTATACCTTTTCAGCTGACGGTATAAGAGGAAATTCCAGCGCCGGACTGAAAGGAAGCGGTACATTAGGGTTATTTACTCTGCCGCATGGTGCATCAAGATAGTAAAACACATCATCTGCAATGGCGGCCGCTATTTCAGCACCTACTCCGCATCTTTCGTAATCCTCATCTGCAACTATCAGCTTGCCTGTCTTTTTTACAGACTCTATAATTGTATCCTTATCAAGAGGCACTAAAGTTCTCAGGTCGATTACTTCACACTCTATGCCTTCTTTTGCCAGTTTCTCTGCAGCTTCCTCTGTTTTCATAACCATCGATGATGTTGCAACTATAGTAATATCTTTACCCTCTCTGGCGATTCTTGCTTTTCCAAAAGGTATAGGCTCAACATTCTCTTCGACTTCAAATTTCTTGTTGTACACCATTTTGTGTTCAAGGAATATAACAGGGTCGTCATCTCTTATTGCTGTTTTGAGAAGTCCTGCAGCCTCCGCAGCTGTTGAAGGCAGCACCACCTTTGCTCCCGGAAAATGTGCAGCCATAGCCTGTATTGACTGTGAGTGCTGTGCAGCTGAAGATCTGCCTGCGCCTATAGGACATCTTATAGTCATCGGAACATTTGCCTGCCCTCCTGACATATATCTGATTTTTGTCATCTGGTTAAACACCTGATCTCCTGCTACAAGCAGGAAGTCAGAAAACATCAGCTCCACTACAGGCCTTAAACCTGTAAGAGCCATACCTACTCCCATTCCTACAAAGCCCTGCTCTGAAATCGGAGTATCTTTAACCCTGAGGTCGCCGTATTTATCCATAAGGCCTACCGTACATTTGAAGTTACCGCCTATAAACCCGATATCCTCTCCAAGCTGTACTATATTTTCATCTCTTTCCATTTCCTGATCTAAAGCATTGCATATCGCCTGTGCATATGTCATTTCTTTCTTTGCCATTTTATTTGTTCTCCTTTCCGGTACTTGTCCTGCAAATCTTATAAAGTTCCCTGCTGAAACACATCTGTAAAAGCTTCTGATGCATCAGGATATTCACTTTCTGCCGCAAATTTAACAGCCTCCTGAATCTGTGCCTCTACCTTTTCTTCCAGTTCCTCTATCGCCTTCTCTTTTACTTTGCCGGAGCTTATCATAGCCTCTCTTAAACCTGCAACCGGACACTTTTTCATCCAGTCCTCTTTTTCGGTTTCACTCTTTCTCTGTCTGTATGTTGCAGGATCTCCAACATGATGTCCCTGCCATCTGTAAGTCTTGCACTCAATAAGTGTCGGTCCTTTGCCCTCTCTTGCTCTCTTTACTGCTTCCAGTGCAGCTTCATAGACTGCAGTAACATCCATGCCGTCAACAACAACGCCCGGAATATCATATGCCTTGGCTCTTACTGCAAGATCCGGAGTATTTGTTACATCTCTGATATCTACGGATATACCGTAAAGGTTGTTTTCGATTACATATACACAAGGCAGATTCCATGCTGCCGCCATATTTATGCTTTCGTGGAAAGTTCCTTCATTGGTTGCCGAATCGCCCATAAATGATATTGCAACCTGATCAGTCTGTCTGTATTTAGCAGAATACGCAGCACCTGTCGCTATAGGAATACCTCCGCCAACAATACCATTGGCGCCGAGTATACCTTTGTCCATTGCCATAATATGCATTGAGCCTCCTTTTCCATGCGAATAGCCTGTTTCCTTGCCGAGGATCTCTGCCATCATTCTGTTTATGTCTGCGCCTCTTGCAACGAGATGTCCATGACCTCTGTGTGTACTTGCGATATAGTCATCATCTTTCAGAGCTGCACACACACCTGTTGCAACAGCTTCCTCACCAAGATAAAGATGAGCAAGGCCTGCCATCATACCCTTTTTATAGAATTCAAAGGTTTCTTCTTCAAATCTTCTCATCTTGAACATGGTTTCATAAAATGCCAGTAACTGTTCCGCTTTATACTTATCTACTTTCATCTTTGACCTCCTGTATAAAAACCGTAGCTTGTCATTATTTATTTTCTGCATAACATATAACGCAATGTTTATGCCAACATGTCATAAAACCTGTGTATTTTGTAAAAAAGCATTGTGTCTGCCGCTTTACAATTATGTCACGCAGGCTGAAGCCGTTTATTTGCAACAGTTTTCATACTGTCAGAGTTCTGTATCTGCCACTGGTGTATAATTTTATTGCTTGAATTTTATCTTTTCTTCGCCGCATTGCAGGCATCGTGTCACGCTCATTGTCATACTTTTTGTCATATTTTATGTGACAGATATATTTTTCTTGTAAAAACCGGTGTCATATAATATAATTGTGTCATACAAAGTATGTCATGTCACAGGAGGTGCATAATGAATATTTCAGCTTTAGGCAGCAGTGATTACCAGCAGCAGTTAAAAACAGCATGGGAACATTTTATCGAAAATAAGGATTACGATTATTCATTCATACGAAGCGAAATTTTAGAATCATGGAAAAGATCAAGAAGTACGGGAATAAATCCAAAAGAGATAAACTATAAAAATCTGTCTCAGGATGAGCTTAATATGAAAATAAACAAGAATATCGATCTGATAAATATAGTCCATCCTCACCTTGAAAGCATATATTCCATAGTAAAAGGCTCCGGCTCATATATACTGCTTTGCGACAGCGAAGGCTATGTAATAGATTTCAAGGGAGATTCCGATATTATAGAGCATGGCGGAAAAACCAAGCTTGGTCTTGGTTCTGTGCGCAACGAAAAAACAGTAGGAACCAACGGTATAGGCACGGCGCTTTACCTTGAAAGGCCTGTTCAGATATGGGGCGAGGAACACTACGCCGAAAAACACAAGGTCTATACCTGTTCAGGTGCGCCGTTTTTTGACGCCAATGATAATCTGTGCGGCTGCATCAATGTTACAGTATTGACAGAAAACGCTCACCCGCACACACTCGGTATGGCTCTCTGTGCGGCCGACAGCATCACCAAGGAACTCAAACTGCGACAGACCATGAAAGATCTTGAGTCTATAAATGCGCAGAGGAACAGTATAATAGAAAATATGACATCCGGAGTCATACTTCTTAATTCCTTAGAGCGTGTATCTCAGATAAACAAGTATGCACTCAACCTTTTTCATCTGTCATACGAGAGTATCATAGGTCAAAAGCTGTTTGACCATATATCTATAGATAACTATGACAATTATACTATACATGACATACTTAAACACGAAAAATACAATGAGGAGGTTTCTGTATTTACAAAGCTTGCGCCATCAAAACCGAAAAGGTTAAATCTATCCGTCAATCATGTAAAAGACGGCACCGGCAGAATAACGGGAACAATAATGCGATTTAACAAGCCTGAAATGTTAAATAAAATTGTGAAAAATATCGGAGGCTTTAGTGCAAAATACACTTTTTCATCAATTACAGGAGCTTCAAAGCCTATGCAAAAGATGATAGAAACAAGCAAAAAAGCCGCACAAAACGAATCAAATGTACTTATACTCGGTGAAAGCGGCACCGGTAAGGAACTTATTGCACAATCAATACATAATGCCAGTTCAGTAGCGGCAGGCCCGTTTGTTGCAATCAACTGCGCGGCAATACCAAACAGTCTTGTCGAAAGCGAGCTTTTCGGTTATGAAAAAGGGGCATTTACAGGTGCCGAAAAAGAAGGTCGCCCCGGCAAATTTGAAATGGCAGACGGCGGCACTATATTTCTTGATGAAATCGGTGATATGCCATATGCCATACAGTCAGCTCTGCTGCGGGTTCTTCAGACCAAAGAGGTTGTGCGAATAGGCGGCAAGTATCCAAAGCCTGTAAATATCCGGGTGATAGCAGCTACCAATCAGGATCTCAACGAGGCTGTTGCACAAAAAATATTTCGTGAAGATCTTTTTTACAGACTTAATGTGTTCACTATATCTGTACCCCCTCTTCGTGAGCGCGGCGGTGATGATATTGCACTTCTGGCGTCACATTTTGTTGACATACATAACAGAAAAAAGCATACCGATATTAAAATTGCGCCTGAGGTTTTCTCTGTGTTAAAAGAATATTCATGGCCGGGTAATGTAAGACAGCTTGAAAATGCTGTAGAACGCGCCATATGCTTATGTTCAAATGACATAATAACCTGCAGTGACCTTCCGGCACAAATAACAGCAGGAGCTTCCGAAAGCGCAGCACAAGCCTCCCCTCACAGCAACTTAGATATCCAAAGCATCTGTCAGAAAGAAACAAAAGATGAGACTCAGAATGTTTCACAGTCTTTTTATGATATCAGCTCAGGAGAGGCCGGTATGATTGTTTCTGCACTGGAAAACTGCAGAGGCAATGTAACAGCAGCAGCAAAACTTCTCGGCATAAATTTAAGAACGCTTTACAGGAAAATAAACAGATACGATATAAATATAGACGATTACAGACATAGAGGTTAACATACTGATAAGAAAAACCCCTTTTGCATCTTTGAATTTTGCAAAAGGGGTTTTGTTAAAGGTTGAGTTTTAATACTGTGTAGCAATTGTTTTATCTCATGTACAATCCGCCGTTAATATCTATCGTATTGCCCGTAAGATAATCAGACTCCGCTGCAAGAAGAAAACACACACTATCTGCAACCTCGTCTTTTTCTCCAAATCTTCCAAGAGGAAGTGCTGACATATCGTATTCAAGATTTTCTGTCATTTCAGTTTTAATTATACCCGGAGAAAGAGCATTAACATTTATTCCATACGATCCGAACTGCTTTGCCATATTTTTTGTAAGCGCCATAACACCTGCTTTACTTACGGCATATGATGCGGATACAGAAATACCTCCGGTAAAACCTGAACTGGATGACATATTCACAATCTTGCCAAAGCCCTGCTTTTGCATATGTTCAGCTACAGCATTGGCACAGTTTATCATACCAAGCACATTGATTCTGAAAACGTTTATCCATTCCTCCTCTGTAATATTCTTCAGAGGAGCGGCAGGATAACATATTCCGGCATTATTTACAAGCCCGTCAATTATTCCATAGTTTTCTTCGATTTCTGCTACTGCCTGATAGACATTTTCTCTATTGCTTACATCTATCAGACAACCTGTAATCAGAGTATCCTCTCCACAGCAATCTCGAAGCTCTTTTACTGCTTTGCCAACAGCAGCCTCATCAACGTCACTTATTATGATATGGAGCTTCTCTTCCGAAAGCTTCTTTGCAACAGCAAAGCCTATGCCTCTTGCCGCTCCGGTAATAAGAACTCTTCTTATCTTATATTTCATACTAAACTCCTATTTATCCATAGCTACAGGCGGTGGAGCAAGTGAACAAAGCAGCACAAGCGGTTCATTTCCCGTATTCTTTGTGTAATGCGGTTCTCCGCCCGGCATAAATACTGATAACCATGGTTCAAGCCGGATATCTTCATCATAGCTGCCAAGCCTCATAAGACCGGTTCCCTGAAGCACAAAATAAGCTTCTTCATTATCATGGCTGTGGAACGGAAGCTCCTCTCCCGGATTTACAAAGCAGATTGTCACACCTACATGCTCTGAATTATTTATAGTCGGATGTACCAGCCTTCTGCAAAGGCCTCCCACACCTCTAAATTCCTGTCCTTCAGAAACTCTCATAACCAGTCTGTCTTTTTCCAGATTTTTCATTTCAATCACCTCATATCATATACTGTCGGAATTTTTAACCGGCTGATGCAATTATACTTCTAACCAAACAATTTCACAAGTACAAGTGACAGCGGTTCGCAATATGTGCAAATAAACAGCGCTACTATCATTACCGCAATACACTGGTATAGCCACTTAAACATTGATTCCATCTTAATACCGCCTATTCTGCAGGCAACAAATGTGTTTACACCTACAGGAGGGGTGCACTGTCCTATAACAAGGTTCATTACCATAATCAATCCGAAATGTATAGGATCTACTCCCAATGAAGTAACTACCGGCAGGAATATAGGGGCAAGAATAATTATAGCTGCCAGAGTTTCCATAAGCATACCTACAAACAGCAACAGTATATTAATCAGAAGCAGTATTATAATCTTATTGTCTGAAATGCCTGTAATGAAGTTTGCCAGATTTGTAGGTATCTGCTCCATAGTAAGTACACGCCCGAAAGACGTTGCACAGGCAACCAGCACCAGAACAGTACCTGATGTAAGCGCTGTTTTGGCAAATACTCTCGGCAGATCTTTGAGTTTAAGCTCTTTGTACACAAAAAGGCTTATGATTATAGCATAATCTGATGCTATAATTGCAGCTTCCGTTGGTGTAAATATTCCTGCATAAATACCGCCCAGAATTATTACCGGAACCATAATCGCCCATATAGCATCTTTGAAAGCTTTGCCCAGAGACACATTTTCAAGCTGCTCAGGCTTTTCATATAACTTCTGCTTAGTGTCGCTGAACTGTGCCTCAGGTGTTCCGAACTTATACTTCTTAGATACAAAATGTGAAAAGATTATAAGTATTATAGCAAGTAATATCCCCGGAACTATTCCTGCAAGGAACAGTTCAGTTATGGATACACCCGCAATAACTCCATACATAATCAGTGCAATGCTGGGAGGGATTAGCGGTCCTAACGCTCCTGCAGCTGCAGCAATTGAGCAGGCAAATCTCTTATCATAATTATCTTTTTCCATAGCCGGAACCATAATCCCGCCTATGCAGGCAACCGTTGCCGGTCCGGAACCTGAAATCGCAGCAAATATTGCACTTGCAAATACTGTTATTTTACTTAATGCGCCCGTTGATCTTTTCATCAGCGCTGAGCAAAATCCTATAAGTCTTTTTGAAATTCCGCCTTCGAGCATAATATCTCCTGTTAAGATAAAGAACGGAACCGCAAGAAGTGTAAATGAATCTACTCCACTGAAAAATGATTGTATAGCCAAATCAATAGGCAGCGTTGAAAAGAACATAATGTATGCGGCGCTGGCAATTCCAAGCGAAATGGCAATGGGAACATTAAGCAGCAGCATTATAACGAATATAAGAATAACAATCAATCCGCTCATTTCGTACCTCCTCCTGCATTATTTTCTTCTAAAAATTCCTCCACCTCAGCAGCTTCATCAAACTCCTCAAGGTCAGGGTTTCTGATGAGCCTGCAAATAAGCTGTACCAGTCTTATTGACATCAGAGCATGTCCGATAGGGATTGACGCATACATATACGCCATCATTACTCCAAGGCCCATTGATACCTGGTGCGACGCATAGATATCCATACAGTAATCAAAACTGAAGATAGTAATCGCAACAGCATATATCAGGAATATTACATTTCCCAATATAGGTATGTATTTTCTTATTTTTTTGGGATATAAGCTTTTAACTGCATCGATTTTTATATGTGCATTTTTGTATATTGCGTACGCAGCCGAGATATATACCAGCCAAATAAAAAGATACCTTGCAAGCTCCTCAGACCATGAATTTGTATTATGGAATACAAACCGCATAACAACCTGATATGTAAGCAATATCAGGATAGCTACCAAAACAGCAACGGATAACCATTCTTCTATACGGTTAAACTTTTTTTCTTTAGTGTTCATCGCTATCATCCTTTCTTTGAGATTCTATTATGACAGCAGTTATCAGTTCGCTCTGTTTTTCAGAAACTCTTCTACTGCTTCAACAGTGCCCTTACCCGCAACATCTGCATTTTTTTCGTAAACTTCGCGGCTGGCCTCCTTGAATTTCTGAAGCTCTGCTTCATCAAACTCAATTACCTTTGTATTCATTTCAGCTATAGTTTTAAGGGCTTCCTTATCAAATTCCTCTTCATACTCTCTTACTGCAACAAGATAATCCTGCATACATTCATCAAAAATCTGTCTCATATCGTCAGGAAGCTCATTGTACCATTTGGCATTTACAAGCGGTACGTGCAGAAGAGCTGTAGGTTTTACAACTGCCAAATAATCTATTGCTTCTGCAAATTTATCAGATACAAACAGACCTGTAGATGTCATCATCCCGTCCACAGTGCCCTGCTGCAATGCGGTAAAAGTCTCACCGTAATTTACTATCGTAGCATTTGCTCCGAAAGAATTAACTGTAGCCATCTGCAGTTTTGCTGACAGTGTTCTGATTTTCTGACCTTTAAAATCTTCCAGACTTGAAACATCTTTAGTTGATCCTATTGAGCACCATCCAAGGCTGTATCCGCCTATGGCTTTTATTCCTGCTGCCTCCTCAAGTTTGTCAGACCAGCCTTCAGCAATCTCACTATCTAACACATCATAAAAATCCTGATTTGTTTCAAACAGATACGGATAATCAAATACATTGTACTCTGCGATGTTTCCTATTGCAGCAAGTGACGATGTAGGACATGAGGTCAGTTCAACTATTCCCTGCTGTACTTTTTCCGCGTTTTCGGTATCAGAATTTGAAATGCATTTATTACCGTAAATTGTAACCTTGAATCTGCCGTCAGAGCGCTTTTCAAGTTCATTTTTCAGATAAACCCAGCCTTCATGTATGGGGTCAGATTCTGAAGCAATATGTGATATGTTTACAATAATCTGATCATCATCTCTGTTCTGATTTCCGCATCCGGTCAATGTTCCTGCCATAAGAACAATGCACATCATTACAGATATGAGTAAAATGCCTTTCTTCATAAATTTTTCCTCCTGCCGTAATTATTATTTCCTAAAGTATGGATTTTCTTTTATCTCATATATCATTCCTATATCTTTATCTTCTGCATAAAAGCATCTTCTGTAACCGTTAATCTCATCTTCTGTTTCAGATTCAAAGACTATCCTGTCTCCCCGGCTGCAGAAATGCTCTCTCCAGTAATCGTAATCATCAACACTGAAGCAAATATGGTGCTGGCCTCCGTTACCGGCTTCAATGAAGTCCCTGTGTACTCCTTCTCCGCTAACAGGCTGTATAACCTCTATTACACTTCCGTTTTCCATTGATAGCATTGCTATTCTAAGACAATAATTGTCTACAGCTTTTCCGTAGCTTCTCACCTTTGTCGGTCTGAATTCATACGGATTACCACACTTTATACCATAAACTTCTTCAAAACATTTTACCGTTTTCTCTAAATCCTCTACCACAAAGCCTACATGATGCAGGCCGTATTCCTGCAATGTTTTCATAATACGCTCCTTTTTACTGCTCAGGGCTGTAACAAAACTTTTATACAATTAAGATTTTCAGCTCTATCAAATGCTTTTTCCCAGTCTTTGAGAGCAAACTTGTCCGTAATCATCGGGGTTACATCAATCTTTTTAAGCTCCATAAGCTTCAGCACACCACTCCAGCTGCTGTTTAAATGTCCGAATGCGCCTTTTACAGAAAGCTCCCTCATTGGAATAATCCCATAATCAACAGCAATGTTCTCTTTTGTTAAACCAACCTGCACAAGCGTACCCTTTTTCCTAAGAGAATTAAGAGCTTGTGAGATGGCAATTCCCGAACCAGAACAGTCAAAAGCATAATCAGCCATTTTTCCGTCTGTTATCTTTGTTATATAATCGACAGGGTTTTCTTTATCAGATACAATCGTTTGTATCCCTGCTTTTTGAGCTATATCAAGTCTAAAAGCATCTTTTGAAGTTCCTGCCAGTATAACTTCCGCTCCGGCACTCTTAACAGTCTGAGCCACAAGCTGCCCAATAGTTCCCGGTCCGATTACAAGTACAGTATGAAACGGTTTTATTTCTGTATAATCAAACACTGCATGAAATGCTACAGCAGCAGGTTCGCACAAAGCCGCCTCTTCAAGAGATATTTCATCGGGAATCTTATGTACAATTTCCTCTCTGACTGCTATATATTCACCCATAGCTCCATCAGTACCGTATCCTATAGACAACCGCTCACCGCACATAAGATAATTGCCGGACATGCAATACTCACATTTGCCGCATACAATCCCTGCTGTTTCAGAAACAACTCTGTCACCAGCTTTGAAGCGCGTTACACCTTCTCCTACGCTTTCGACAATTCCGCTGTATTCATGCCCCATAATCACCGGGGGGTTACAACCAAAATGTCCGCTCCTTATTTTTAAGTCCGTACCGCATATTCCTGCGTATGCGACTTTAATAAGAACCTGTCCGTGTCTGGCACATGGTTTTTTTACATCCTCATAAGAAATCAATCCTTCTCCGTGTCCGGTTTTAATTACTGCTTTCATTTTAACCTCCTTATCGTCAGATTCAGTCCAAACTGCCGCCTATAAAGACCACAGTCTCGCTGCCAATATATAACTGACGCAATTTTCATACCAAGCATATAACCATTCAGAAATAAAAATATCAGATTCGCCATATTTACTGATAAATTGCCTTTTTATTAATAGGCCTTTCGATATTTAATCTTTTCAAAAAACAATTCACATGCACGACATATATGACATGTTTGTCACATATGTCACACTTTAATTCTTAATAATATGACACTGTCATGTCATATTGTATTATCAAAGCATCAAGTATTCAATGTTTTACTTGGTAATTGTACCATATACTTTTACTTTTCAATACTCTTTTTGTCCCATAACAAAAAACAGCCGCTCCATATAAACCGACTGTTTAAATCCACCTTGACCAAGGTAATTATATTATAGCTTTTCTATCTCTTCTAAAGGTAAGCCTGATACCTTAACTATGGTATTAATATCAATACCCTCAGACTTCATAGCCTTAGCCATCTCAATCTTCTCTGCTGCTCTGCCGGAAGCCTCGCCCTCTGCAAGACCTTCCTCTCTGGCATAATAAAGCTCACTGGCACGGGTATGCTCCG
>CAVDMD010000013.1:0-29111 GCA_963609975.1 bacterium
GAAAATGCAAATGGCCATCATAGTTATAATCCTGTGTCCTTTGGTTGTGTTTTATTGTATCGGGCGGTTTTCGCAGGGCGATGGCTTTCACGCAAAATACAAAGCAGGAACAATTCTGATGTTGGGAGATAAGACGGCAAGCAATATGCTTGACAAAATTAAACTGCATGATGTTTCTATGCGTTTGAATCCCGGCAAATCTTGCTATTTAGAAGGATAAGGCTTTTCTTATCCTTCTAAAGATATTGTTACTGGTTATAGGAGCAGTTCGCATGGTATCAGTATGCGTATAATGCTGGGATACTCAATTCACAGGTCAAACGGATATAACAATGCAATTAGAAAAACTGTGACAACGGAATATCCGAGTCGGTTATATATCACCAATGAGAGGATTGTATTCCTTGCTGAAAGATACGGGTTCGACATTAGATTTAACAAACTGTCCAACATTACAATGTACAACAAATATCTCGAAGTTTTTCCGGCAGCAAATTATTTCGTGTTTGCACACCGCACTGTGTCTTTATTCGTGACCTAATTACATTGATGAATATCTGTCACGAAGAGCAATACCCCACAGAATAAAATAATCGTTTCGAAAAAGGAGGATAACCGTTTTATGACTTTGAATAAATTATGGACTTCCACATTGGAAGAAAGCTGGGAGAACGCACTGGATGATTATGAACAATTGGTCGAGGGACGTGATATTGATGTGCGATGGATTGAATCATACATAAGTCGTCGTGTTCGTGCTGATGATATTCGTCAGCTATCGAGTATAGAGTTCTATTTCTTCCTGTATGACAAATATCTTTTTTGGAGATATGCGTCAAAACCAAATCGCCTTGCAACA
The DNA here is from genome assembly GCA_963609975.1 of bacterium. GTDB lineage: Bacteria > Bacillota > Clostridia > Peptostreptococcales > Anaerovoracaceae > UMGS973. The sequence goes on from CAVDMD010000013.1 coordinate 860, forward strand.
ACAAGAAAGGCATTGAAGCAGTATCTTGAGAAAAGCAAGTGGGATGAGCTTGCGGCAATACAGCGGGAACTCTTTTCTATGGATCATACAAATATTCAGGGCTGCATAGAAATTGCTCTGCAAATTTCGGGACTTGGCATTGATGGTGGGGCATCGGGTTTGTTGGCTGTTTTGTTTCCAGAAGACTTCGGTACAGCGGACAATCATACCTTTGATTTGCTGAAAAGTATTCCGTCTTTGGAGAATGAGCTTCGTCCGATTGCTCATAAGGAGCATTTAACCACCGCAAATGACAACGCAATCTTAATTGACATTATGCGTAAAAAAACAAAAATTTTAAATGACCAATTTCCAAATTTGAACTGGACTCCGAGAAAATTTGATATGGCTCTGTGGGCATACAAAAAGTGAAAACTGCTTTCACAATTCGTTATTCAGCACTGACGGCGCGTAGCCAATTTCTAAGAAATTATTAAAGGGTTTGGGTGGTTTCCCAACAAATATGCACAAGTGAGTACCGCCGCGCCCTGCTTGCCAAGTCTGAAATCGCAGAGTGTACATACACCTGCTATGCTTGCTACTCTACGTTTCCCCATAATAGCAAGTGCCATTTCCTCAAGTGGAAATCGGCGGCAGCCGCCGCCTTGCCTTCCAAAAAGCGAAACGGGCAAGAGCAGTATGTCCTCCGTTCTGGTGTTCTGTAACGACTGCAAACAGAAACTCTATTACGCCACCACCAACTATTTTGAAAAACGGCAGGACTTCTTTATCTGCTCCACCCATAGCACGAACAAAGACGAATCAGCGGTCATTACATCCGAGCTGTCGTGCTTGAACAAGAGGTCTGAAAACACATTCAAGAGGTCATATCGGCGATAACACGCTACGCGGCTTTCCTCCGTTCAGAGATGGAAGAAAAGCTCCGTGCACAAAGCGAGGAAACGCTTCGAATACATAATAAGCATTTAGCTCAGGCAGGGAAGCGTATCGGTGAACTTGACCGCCTGTCTATTCGTTCCTATGAAGACAATGTATCAGGCAAGATTGACGATGAACGTTTTGCTATGATGAACAAGAGCTGCACATAAGAACAAAAAATCTCAAGGCTAAAGTCATAAGTCTGCAACAGGTTATTGAAGAACAGGAACGGCAAGCAGTAAATTTAGAACAGTTTATCCAAGGAGTAAAGAGAAACATCGACTTAACGAAACTGACCCCTTACGCTCTCAGAAAACTTGTAAAGACGGTTTATGTAGAAGCACCCGACAGGTCCAGCGGCAAGAGGAAGCAAAATATTCACATCTCCTACGACCTCTTCGGACTTATTCCCTTGGATGTACTATTAAAGAAAGCAGAACAGGCATGACCGAAATCTTGCCTGTTTCAAGAAAAATTGTGAATTACTATTTTACCAGCAGGAGGCTTTACAGCTGTTTTTTGTTATGGCTTTATCAAGGATTGCGTATAAAGCACCCTGCATTTTTTGAGTAAGCCTTTTTCGATTTTTAATCCCCTAAGAGATACAATTATTTTTGCTAATGCTACAGTCCCTGCCTGTCCGCTTCTCTTTCAAAATACTCCCGGACTATTCTTACGGAATTAGGAGTGCTTATTTTGTCAGCCCCCGCTGCAATCAGCGCTTCCGCCTGTTCAAGAGTCTCAATCCCTCCTGAAGCTTCAACCCGTATATCATCTCCTACAGTCTCTCTTATCAGCCTGATAACTTCAGGGGTTGCCGCATCAGGGCTGAAGCCCGAAGATGTGCTTACAAGTGAAACTCCCACATTTTTTGCAATTTTGCAGGCTCTTATGATTTCCTCCTCCGTAAGAAGTCCTACTTCAATCATAATGCCAAAGGCCACATTCCGCCTGTAGCAGGTGCCCACAAGCACTTTTATTTCACTGAAAACATAATCATCTTTACCATCTTTCAGAGCGCCTATGTTGATTACAGCATCAATTTCCTGTGCCCCGTCTTCAAGCGCCTCATAAAGTTCAGCTGCTTTTGTGCTTATGGTAACTGTTCCCAGTGGAAAGCCTATTACTGTTCCGATAATAACATCTTTGTCTTCTAAAATACTTTTGGCAAGAGGCAGATAGCACCCATCCACACAAATACTGTACAAATCATACTCCAAAGCCTCAGTGAACAGGTTAAGGGCATCCGCCTCTGTTGCATCTGCGCGCAACAATTCATATTCAAAATATTTGTTAAAAGGTTTCATCTGTCGCTCCTCCTTCCTCAGACTATAAAATAAAAGAAATTAGAGTCAGTATACCACATAACATTCTCGCTTTCAATTATTTTTTTGAATTTTCTGATACTTTTTCGGTCCCTTTGCCCTCTGCCGCCCCGCAGCAATGGGTTTTGCAAGACCTGTCATAACATCTCCGCACACTACAAAAGGCCCGCATTCAATCGGTGCAGACCCTTTATCTGTTTATCCGGTATCTTAACACTCACTCCTGCAGGCATTATCATACCAATAAAATTTCATCTCCCAAAGAGCACAGCGGCTGCCCGGCTGACCTGGTCTTTGCCCCCACACTTGCCTTTACCCGAATTTTCCGGAGGACTTACATCTAAGATACGCCATGATCACTGCCGCCTTGCGGATCAGCTTACGTGGAGCCCTTTGCCCGTATCTGGCATGGCCTTGCAACCACAGACCCGGACAGCCGCTCTGCTCTCAGTTTATTTCGTGTTTTCTGTTTGCTCCTGAAGCAAAAGCCATGCAGCAGACGGATTTTGCTCCCGCTTCTTTAAGTGTCAGGGCGCACTCATCAAAAGTTGCACCTGTTGTATATATATCGTCAATAAGCAATATTTCCCTGTCTCTGACGGATTTAGTCATGCATTCGGGAATCTCAAAAGCTCCTCTGATATTGTCCCTGCGCTGAGCAATCGAAAGGTTTTTCATCGCCTCTGTAGCTCTCGTCCTCACCAGCAGACTCATGCACGGTATGCCCGACAGCCTGCTCATATGCTTCGCTATTATCTCCGCCTGATTGTAGCCCCTGCTGTTTTTTCTTGATTTGTGTACGGGCACAGGCACTATTATATCATAAGATATATCCTCGCAGGAAATTCTGTCATACATGGCTTCGGCAAGTTTCCTGCCTATATATGCTCTGTCGCTGTATTTGAAATCCATTATGACCGCGCGCTCATAAAGTCCGTATTCCACGCATGAGAATGCTCTGTCAAAGCTGTGCTTTTCCTCCATGCAGTCATAGCAGATATCACCTGTGTATGTGTCCTGCAGAGCCTTGCCGCATATGGCGCAGCTTCTGCCTGTTATCCAGTGCATACGTTCAAGGCAGGTGTCGCACAGACTGTAGGGTCTGCTTTTGTCTATGATACTGCCGCAGCATATACAGTATATATTATCGGGATAGACTATATCAAGAAGCTTTTCAATCATTACAAATCCCCCTCTATCAGCTTTGCAAGTTTTGCAGCAAGGCCTGAATATCTTGCAGCAATTCTGTTATTGTCTATCATGGCATTAAGCTTGTCCTCAGAGCCTACCAGCACCACAGCTTCTTTGCCTCTTGTAACCGCAGTATAAAGCAGGTTTCTTGTCGCCAGCACAGGCGGAAACCATGATACCGGCATCACTACTATCGGGAACTCGCTGCCCTGACTCTTGTGTACGGTAACAGCATAAGCAAGCTCCAGCTCGTCAAGCTGCGAAAAATCATATGAGGCTGCTCTCCTGTCATCAAAAAGCACTGTGATTTTGCCGTATTCCTTGTCTATAGACTGCACAAATCCCACGTCTCCGTTAAAAACGCCCTCACCGTCAGTAAAATCCTCTGTATTCTTCCATCTGAGCTGATAATTGTTTTTGATCTGCATAACCTTGTCGCCCTCTCTGAAAGTTCTCTCTCCAAAGGTTTTTTCTTCAAGGTCCGCTGCGGGAGGATTTAATATTTCCTGCAGCTGTCTGTTAAGATTGACAGTCCCAAGGGTGCCTTTTCTCACCGGCGTAAGCACCTGTATATCTTTGAGCGGGTCAATCTGTGTATAGTAATTGGGCAGCCTTCTTGCACACAGATCTTTAATCAGAGCAAGCATTTCTTTTTCGGTTTTTTGCCTCATAAGGAAAAATTCTTTGCCCTTTTCGTTGTAGTCGGGATATTCTCCTCTGTTGATTCTGTGCGCATTGACAACTATCAGGCTTTCTTTGGCCTGCCTGAAAATCTCCGTCAGTTTAATCGAGTATATGTATTCGCTTTCGATTATGTCCCTGAGCACATTGCCCGCCCCCACGGACGGAAGCTGGTCTGCATCACCCACAATTATAAGGCGGGTGCCGGGTTTAATCGCGCTTACAAGTCCGTTCATAAGCATCAGATCTATCATGGAGGCCTCATCTATAATCACCGCATCATAGTCAAGAGGGTTGCCTGCGTCTTTGCCAAAGCGCATGGAATCCTCCGCTTCCGAATAATAGTATTCGAGGAGTCTGTGTATCGTCACAGCTTCACTTCCCGACGTTTCTGTAATGCGTTTGGCCGCCCTGCCTGTAGGCGCTGCTATGGCTGTACTGAGTCCGCTCTGATTGAGCACGTTGATTATAGTATTTATAATAGTGGTTTTGCCTGTCCCCGGTCCTCCCGTTATAACTGAGACACCGTTTTGCAGTGATGTTTCGACTGCGTATTTCTGGTTGTCAGAAAGCCTGATTCCTGTTTCGTTTTCGGTGAACTCAATCAGGCTCCTGATGTCCGCATCTACCGGCTTGAGCGAGGCGGTATTAATCACCATAAGACTCCTTGTGATGTTCTGCTCTGCCATATAGTATGAGGTGATATATACGTTGACTCTGCCCTCGCAGGTTTCCATCACAATATCTCCGGCAAAAGCCATTTCGGTCAGACAGTCATATATAACGCTGCTTGAAATATCCAGAAGCTGTGCTGTTTTTTCGCAAAGCTCTTTTTGAGGGCAGTATGTGTTTCCCTCTCCGATATAGTACCACAGGGCATATCTGATGCCGCTTCTGACTCTTGCGGGATCTTCCGGAGAAATTCCGATTTTGGCAGCTATGGCATCCGCCTTGCGAAATCCGATGCCAAAAACATCATCAATCATAACATACGGGTTTTCTTCGATTATGCTGATTGTCTGTGAGCCGTATGCCCTATACAGTTTGAGTGAATAATCCGCGGAAATTCCGAATTTCTGAAAATACATTGTGACTTTTGCAAATTCTCTGTGCAGCGCAAACGCTTCTCCTATTGCCGCAGCCTTTTTTTTGCCTATGCCCGAAACCTGTGTAAGCTTCCCCGGCTCCTCCTCCATTATTCTGAAGGTGTCTTTGCCGAATTTCTGCACTATGGCCGCCGCTGTTTTTTTGCCTATGCCTTTGAGTGTCCCTGTTGCAAGAAATTCCTCTATGCCCTGCACGCTTTCGGGAACAACCTCTTCATATTCAGTAAACGCAAACTGCTCTCCATAGGTGGGATGTACCGTAAATCTGCCTCGCAAAACAAGGCTCAGTCCCTTGCGGCAGGCCGCCATGCTGCCTACTGCCGTAAACTGCTCCTCCTCTGTTTCAAAAACGGCTATGGTGTAGCCGTTTTTTTCGTTGCGAAATATTATCTCTGCGATTGTTCCCTTTTTTTCCTGAATCATTTTGTTCCTATCGTGTTTACTGTCCGCTTGGTTTGTAAAGTCTTCTGTTGTCAAGAATCCATATGCGCTCCGAAAACTCTCCCGGCTCCACTCCCACAAGGGCATCTTCCATATCAAACATTCTGGCGTCTATCATATCCAGATAGTGAAGTATCTCCGCTTCCGGAAACATAGGTCTTTTGGGACTTCCGTACTCCGGTTCGTAATGGTGAGCCAGTATCATATGCTCAAGCATTACTGTTTTTTCGTGGCTCATGCCGATTTCGCCTGCCATTTTTTCGATGAGCTTGATGCCCTGAACTATGTGTCCCAGCATATTGCCCTCAAAGGAGTAGCCCGGCGAAACCCCCATTTCGTCTGATTCGATTTCGTTCAGCTTCTCAATATCGTGCACTATCACTCCGGCCTTGACCCAGTCAGGATTGAGATTTTTGTATACCTGACACATTCTCTCGCCGTTCATAAGCATTCGCTTCATATGATAGAGAAGTCCGCCGTATTCGGCATGGTGGTTTTTTTGCGCCGCAGGGTAATACATAAGCTTTGCCTTGTTGTCCTTCATAAGACTGAGGCATATGGTTCTGAGGTCGGAATCACCTATACCGTTTGCAACATCGTGAATGTAGGTCCACATAGACTCCGAATCCTCAGGCGCAGCCTTGATGAAATCCTTGATTTCCATCTGGTCCTCTTTGACAGCCTTGCGTATTCTTGCAACTCTGAGCTGCTTGGTGCCGTTCCATTCGTTTACGGACGCTTTGATTTTGATAATATCTCCGGGTGAGATATTTCTGATGTTTTCGGCCTCCTCGTCCGAAACATCCCACTTCTTGGCATTGATGTCGCCTGTCTTATCTCCCAGCGTCATGTCAAGATACTGTTTTTTGTTTGAGCCTATTTTAAGTTCTATGGACTTAACCATAAAAAAGTCCATAAATTCCTGATCGGTTTTAAGATGGGCTATGTATACTTCTTTCATTTAACATATTCCTCTCTGTTTGTTGTCGTTACTATATTATATACCTTATTCTTGTGTTTTATCAATACGAAGTAAGGTGCTTCGCTACTCCAGGATCTGTTTTTGCAAACTCAATCCACATTATTTCTTCATGTTCCATACAGCAACACCCCCTTTTCTGCAACCTCTTTTTCTACAGATGAAAATTTACCTTTTCTATCCTCAAATGTCTTTTCTGTATTTACTATAATATCAACAGGCCGTTTTTGTTTATGTCTTATCGCCTTATATGCCTTTGCAGTAAGCCCCGGCATATCCACCTGCGAATCATCAACGATAATATAGAAATCAAAATCGCTGTCCGCATTCTGCTTTCCCTCTGCAAAGGAGCCAAACAGATAAATCCGCACCGGGAGCAGGTCTTTAACAAAACTATTCATTAATTCATTAATTTCTTTTGTTGGCATCTGTTTATCCACTTTATGTTCTGCATACAGCTATATCTGTTTTATACAAATCTTTTATATATTCGTCAGCTACATATATCAACAATTCACTCCTTTTGGTGTTTGATGTTCAATCACTTGTTTATACACATTGTCCTATCTAAGCACTTTTTCTGACACACCTCAAGTTTTTTATCTATTTCCAAATAGCGCATATTTTCTATATCAAAATAATCTATCAGTTGCTTAATAAAACACATCATATAGTCAGCTAATGTCAATACGATAATGTTTGTTTTCTCTATTCTCGGAGCTATATTCATATAACTCTCATTGCCATCCAGTCCGTAATCCCAATCTACTGAATCAATCGACAAATGAACTTCTCCAGAAAACAACCTGTAAATAAAATTATAGTCTGCTGTCATTTCTGCCATATCAGCCCAATCTTTTTGTTTGATATACTTTCCTCTCGCATCAGTTTGTATACTTTCGTCTATGCTCAAATGATCCAACCCCGGCTTTTTATTTTTTATGTCTTTGATTAGTCTATTTCTTTCATGCAATTGCATTTCTACCCATTTATTATAATTATCAGAATTTTTTATTACAGCAATTGCTATCATCATTTTATCTAACATCGTCCTAACCAAAGCTCTTGCTTGTTCTTCCAATCCTCTACTGCAGCACAAAACAGCAGCTTAAAAAGACTTATGAACTTTATTAAATGAACTAATTATGAATTTATCAATTATATCTTCTTTATAAACAGTAATCGAATCATATATCTCATATATGTATTGATTGATTGATTGATAGCACGAGCAACTTCAAAATCCGAAGAGTAAAAAGCCCCTATCAAAGATTGATAATCCTTTTCATCTAAAAAGCCATCGTTGTCCACACAAATTATTGTATCATTCTCTTTTGCACTTTTGTAAATCATTTTTCTTAACCAAAAATTAATAAAATCCGTTGTATCCACTAAAGCCAAGCATATATACTGCCATAGCAATAGACAAATCTTCTGTTGCCCCATTGAGATGTTGTGCCCATTCTTTTAATTCGGACATAGCTGTATCTTCAGGGACTCTAACACCATCCATGGTATTAACAACCCTTTCGATAACCTCTGGTAGAACCATACACATTTGATAAAAGGCGTCCTCTTCTCCTGTTACTAATTCATAGAATTGATCCATGCTCACACGTCTGATAAGTTTATGTCCAACCTTTTTCTTGTCTACAGTAGTTTCCCATTTAATATTTTGAGATTTCTGTGCAATCGCTTCTACTAAAAAGCATGCACAGTCGTCATCATTAAGCAACTGATTTTGCATCTTTATAAAAGTTTTCCCTGCAGAAGCAGAATTCATTGTATTATGTTTATTTTTCATTTCCACATACACAGTACTCACTCTTCCTGCATCGGGAATTTCTATACCATCAGGATTTTTATAGATTACATCCCATCCTCCGCTCTCGCCGTTTGGTGGAACTTCACAATTATTAATGTACTGAAAGATTCTCTGATGAAAATATCCAATGTCATTATTGTTGGACTTATCCCTTTGACGAAATATTTCATTGCTGACGATTTCTTCCCAAGAGGAACGATATACTGTCTTATCAAAAATCAATTTCACAGGATCAATTAGATTCTTATTAAAACGCTTTAAGTCGAAAGAATCCAGTTTTTCACCATACTTTTCGATGGTCGCCTTAACATGACTTTCAAAGTCTTTTTCTGTTATAAAGTCTAATGTCCACATTTCAAACACTCCAATCCTTCTTTGATCTTTAATGCAATTTCATAAGCCAAATTCACAGGAACGGCATTACCGACTTGCTTATACTGCTGACTTATGCTTCCACAAAACTCCCATTCATCAGGAAATGTCTGACATCTTGCATTTTCTCTAACTGTAAACGGTCTTGCCTCCAGCGGGTGACATCTGTCAGTCTGCTTTTGGCTTGGCGATGTCAGCACAGTTAAAGAAGGCTCATCCAAACTTAATCTTCTCAGTATTCCTGTCCTTCCACCTTCCATATTCCAACAGCTTTTCATATATTCTTTTGCTTTATCTTCCGGAATATCTCTCCAATATCCACCGGGAGGAACTAATTCGAATATAGATTTTTTGTATTCTGAATAGCTGGCACCCGGACTTTTGGGGCAATCAAGCAAAACATCTTTCAATACCGGTTTATAGTCATGCGGTTGTGGAAATTCAAAATGGATTTTATTAACCAAATCATTTCTGATTCCAATAGTAATCAGTCTTTCTCTCTTTTGAGGGACTCCGTAGTCCCATGCATTCAGCACTTTAATCTGGTTGTCCGCTATTGTATATCCTTCTTGCTCAAAGATACTTAATATTGTCTTATAAGTTCTTCCTTTGTCATGACTTCTTAATCCTTTTACATTTTCAAAAAGAAACATCTTTGGCTGAAGTTTATTTAAAAACTTGGCATAATGATAAAACAAGGTTCCCCTTGCATCTTCAAGACCTAAACGATTCCCCGCATATGAAAAAGACTGACAGGGAGCTCCCCCAGATAATAAATCTAACTCCCCCTTTTTTATGGAGAAGTACTCCTCTAAATCCAATTTTGAAATATTCGCAACATCGTCATGAATTACACGCCAATTTGACCTATTTAATTTTAATGTGTCTGCTGCATCCTTATCAAACTCAATAAGTCCAAGGGTTTCAAAACCTGCTTCTTCAACTCCCAGTGCCAAACCTCCTGCGCCGGCAAACAGTTCTATTGTGGTAGGTTTTCTATAACAATTATCTGTAATAACATCCATCATGTCACCAATATTACAATCAAGAGCTGTGCAGACTTTTTCAATGCTTTCAAGCGATACCGGTTCTTCTTTTCCCAAACGTGCTATAACATTAAAGCTAATTCCAGCAGTTTCCTTTAAATCTGTTCGCTTCATATTCTTTTTATCAAGAATATCCCATAGTTTCTGATAGCATACAGCCACTTTATTCCTCCAAAATCACATATTTAAATTCTAACGATATCGTGAGATTTTCTATATTATACCACGCATCGAACATTTGTTCAATTATTTATTTTAGGCAACAGGATCTTTTTTATCGGGGCTCTGATATAAAAACGTTTTAATTCTGAATCATTAAAAGTTTCAACAGTTGTAGGATTTATTCTCGCAAAACACCTATCTGGTTTCAATCCCAAAAAACACCTTGGCATTGCGGCCTGTAATCTCCGCCACATCTTCAAAACTCATACCCTTGATATCCGCAACTTTTTGCGCCGTATACCTGACATTGGCAGGCACGTTTTTTTTGCCTCTAAGCGGCTCCGGCGTAAGATAAGGCGCATCCGTTTCAACTGTCAGATACTCAATCGGAACCGCCTCTACCGCCTCGACTGTCTTGCGGTTGTTTTTGTAGGTTACAGGGCCTGCTACCGATATTGTAGCTCCCAGTGCCACATACTGCATTGCCACCTCTCTGCCGGCAGAAAAACAGTGTATCATAACTCTGGCATCAGGCGCCGTTTCACCGCCCGGACCTTTTCTCACAGGGAACCATGATTTTCTCTCATCTCTGAAAGCTCCCTCCTCTTTGAGAATATCCATAACCGCCTGCACTGCATCTCTTTCGTGGATAACTATTGGCATTCTGAGCTCGTTGGCAAGCTGTATCTGTCTCCTGAACCAGTATTCCTGCGTTTCGGGGTCTGAAAGGTTTCTGTAAAAATCAAGCCCTATTTCTCCTATTGCCACTACCTTTTTTTTGAGAGCCAGTCCTCTTACCATCTCAAGCTGCAGCTCATCGAAGCTGTCCGCATCGTGAGGGTGACAGCCTGCCGCCGCATAGCACCAGTCATACATATCCGCGTGCTTTGCCGCAAGTGCCGAGCTTTCGAGGTCATAGCCGACATCAACCACTCCGTCCATACCCGCATCTTCAACCGATTTTATGAAGTCCGCCCTCTCACTGTCATTCAGACTTTTTTCGTTTATATGTGTATGTGCATCAAATAGCATTTGCTCCTCCGTAAAAACAAGGTGCGGGCCTCCCGCACCTTAAATGGCTGTAAGTTCTATGTTACCGGGTTGCCGTCATTTGCCGCTGTTGTGACAAACTGCAGTGTTTCTTTGCCGTCCGCAACATCATCTGCAAACAGTATCATGCCCTTGGATTCAAGTCCTCTTAATTTGCGAGGCGCAAGATTTGCAACAACCACAACCTTTTTGCCGACACATTCCTCAGGCTTGAAATGGTTTGCAACGCCTGATATAATCTGCCGTTTTTCGGTTCCCATCTGCACCTGAAATACCAGCAGCTTGTCTGCCTTAGGGTGCTTCTCCGCCTCAAGAATCGTACCTACTCTTAGGTCAAGCTTGTCAAAATCATCATAGACAATCTCGTCTTTTAACTCCAGAGGGATGTTTTTTTCTTTTGGCGTGCCGAGGGCTGCCAGCTCCTCAAGCTCTTTTTCGATATCAAGTCTTGGGAATATAGCGTCGCCTTTTTTGACCTGTTCGCCGTTCATCATATCAAATACGGAAGTATCCTCCCATACAGGCTCCGCATACCACAGTCCCATCTGTTTTCTGATTTTTTCGGAGGTGGTGTGCATAAACGGATATATCAGAACCGATATAATTCTGATGGTTTCCGCAAGGTTGTGCATAACAGTATCAAGTCTGTCTTTTGACGCTTCGTCCTTGGCCAGTATCCAAGGAGTTGTTTCATCTATATATTTGTTGGCTCTTCTTACTGCAACCCAGATTTCCTCAAGAGCCATATTGAATGCGAATTTGTCCATCTGCTCCTCAACCTTTGCAGCAGCTCCTGTCGCAACAGCCTTAAGATCTGCATCGACAGCTTCCTCGCCTTTAGCCTCAGGTACAAATCCGCCGTTATATTTCTCTATCATCGAAACTGTCCTTGATACCAGATTGCCCAGATCGTTTGCAAGATCATAGTTCATTCTCTTGAGCATCACTTCATTGGTAAACACGCCGTCCTGTCCGAAAGTGTATTCACGAAGCAGGAAGTATTTGAGCGCATCAATACCGTATCTGTCTATGAGAACTACAGGATCGACAACATCAGCGCCCTTGGCTGCTTTGGATTTGCTTACTTTTTCTCCGCCCAGCAGCAGCCAGCCATGGCCTCTTACCTGTTTTGGAAGCGGCAGCTCTGCACTCATCAGCATTGCAGGCCATATAATTGAGTGGAATCTGACGATTTCCTTGCCTACAAGGTGTACGTCGGCAGGCCAGTATTTGTTGTATTTTTCCGGCTCATCAGGCCAGCCCAGCGCTGTGATATAGTTTGTGAGAGCGTCAAGCCACACATATATTACGTGCTTATTGTCAATAGGCACAGGGATTCCCCAGTCAAAAGTCGATCTGGAAATGCACAGATCCTCAAGCCCCTGATTTATAAAGGCGACCATCTCGTTTTTTCTGGACTCAGGCTGCAGGAACTCAGGATGCTCCTCATAAAGCGCAAGAAGCCTGTCCGCATATTTTGAAAGTCTGAAAAAGTATGCTTCCTCCTTGGCTGACTGCACAGGTCGGCCGCAGTCCGGACATTTGCCGTCAACAAGCTGGCTCTCGGTCCAGAACGATTCGCAAGGAGTACAGTAGAGGCCTTCGTATTCGCTCTTGTATATATCTCCTTTTTCGTACAGTCTCATAAATATATCCTGAACTCTTTTGATGTGTCTTGGTTCTGTAGTCCTTATGAAATCATCGTTGGAAATCTCCATGGTTTTCCACAGCTCTTTGATGCCTGCAACAACCTCATCGACATATTCCTGAGGAGATACGCCTTTTTCCTGCGCTATGTTCATTATCTTCTGTCCATGCTCGTCCGTACCTGTCAGGAACATCACATCATAGCCTGTCATTCTTTTGAATCTTGCCATTGCATCCGCCATTACGGTGCAGTATGTGTGTCCCACATGCAGGTTTGAGCTTGGATAATAAATAGGGGTACTTATATAATAAGTGCCTTTTTTGTCTGCCATATCAATCATTCCTTTCATCTCCGCCTCGAATGAGAAGCGGCAAATATACTGCCGGTCTTATGATGACCGGACTAAATTCTATGTTATCACAATTACTTTCTTAATTCCATATATTCTTCAATCAGTCTGACTATATTTTCCTTTGATATATAGCCCGAATCGATTGACATATGATAGTTTACAGCCTCGCCCCATCTTCTGCCCGTATGGTGGTTGTAGTAGTTGGCTCTGGCCTTGTCACATATGGCAACCCATCCTTTGGCCTCGTCCGGTGAAACTCCGTATTCTTTAATCGCTCTTTCGATACGATCCTCAAGCTCTGCATATATGAATATGTTGGTAGCCTCAGGAATATCTCTCAGCACATAGTCCGCGCATCTGCCTACAATCACGCATGGACCCTCGGATGCCAGTTTTTTGATTGTATCAAACTGCGCAAGAAAAACCTTTTCGTTGAGTGAAAGTCCGTCTATGCCGCTGCCTTCTATGCCGCTGCCGCCAAGCGCGGTTGTGAGGTTGTATAAAAAGCTGTTTTTGGCTTTCATCTCAGCCTTGTCAAGCACTTCTTTGGAATAGCCCTTGCCTGATGTCAGTTCATCTATTTTTTCTCTGTCATAAAACGGAACTCCCATGCTCTCCGCCAGCAGTCTGCCGATTTCTCTGCCGCCGCTGCCGTATTCTCTGCTTATTGTAACTACCTGTTTTTTCATTTCGCCACCTCCTGCCTGTTCTTACCTATATTATACTTGTTTTTCGGAGTATAATTCAATACCGTTATTTCATTTCTGAAGAATATTCTAAAGCAAAATCTATAAACCGCCTTGCCGCCGGTGAAATATTCACATCCCTCTGGCAGATGAAGCCTATGCTTACCATCTCGGGCGGCTCTATCGGCACTGCCCTGACCCTGCCCTGCCAGCTTCCCATTGACATACCGTTCATAAGGGCTACGCCAAGTCCGCTTTCGACCATGCAGTAGGTGGCATAATTATCTGTCGTGCTGAATTTCACCACGGGCTTTATATGCCTGTCCGCAAGAAGTCTGGCATTGTCGGTTTCCTCCTCGGGAAAGGTTTCTATATAGCCCTCGGTTTCAAGGTCAGTGTCTCTGTAAAAGCCTGCCCCGGCAGCCCTGTGGTCTTCGGGCACCCACACCACCATGGGATCCTCTTTTATCGGTATCCATCTGAAATCCGGTTCTCTCCTGCTGACTATGCAAAAATCCGCGCGATGCTCCTCCATTGCAAGATAAAGATTGCTGCTGTTTGCCTGCAGCGTCCTGACCTCTATGCCCGGATATCTGCTGCAGAATTTTGCCACAAGCTCAGACAGCCATCTGTAGTACGAGCTGTAGGAGGTTCCCACCGTAACAGTACCTCTCTCAAGACCGCAGATTTCAGAAGCATACTGACGGTACTGCTCTCCCCAGTATATCAGCTCACGGAACACCGGCATCATTTTTTCACATTCGGCCGTAGGCACAACTCCGTTTCTGCTTCTTGCAAGGAGTCTGAAACCTGTCTCCTCCTCAAGCGCCGCCATCATTCTGCTGATTCCCGACGGCGTGTAGCCCAGCCTGTCCGCAGCAGCCGACAGACTGCCCTCTTCAATCGTGGTTATGAGGGCTTTGCATTTTTCTGTATCCATTGATATTTCCTCAACAATCATTTGATTTATTCTCGCTTTACTCAAAGTATATGCCTGAAGTATAATTTTGTCAACAAACCAAAGGAGCTGATATATATGAGCAGAAAAGCTGCGGAGCTGCTGCTTGCTGCAGTGATAATCGCAAGAAGCACATCGTATATTTTTTCAAAAATAGCAATGGAAAGTCTGGATCCCCTCAATCTTATGGCAGTAAGATTTATTCTCGCTTTCGTATTCCTGTTCGTACTGTTTTTCAAAAGGGTTGTCAGTATAGATAAAACATCACTTCAAAACGGAGTAATTCTGGGCAGTATATTCTTCGCTGTCATGTGCGCCGAGCTGTTCGGGCTGAAATTTACAGACTCGTCTACAACCTCATTTCTCGAAAACACAGCGATAGTATTCGTGCCGCTGTTTGAAGCAGCCCTGTGCAGACGGCTTCCGAAGCCTGTTTCTATGATTTCCGCTACAGCTGCGCTTGCCGGTGTAGGGCTTCTGACGCTGAAGTCAGGCGCGTTTTTGCTGACCTTCGGAGAGCTTCTGTGCCTGCTTGCAGCAGTTCTTTATGCTGTCGCCATAATCGCAACCGACAGGCTTTCAAAAAAAGGAGACGCCCTGCTTACAGGCATAGTTCAGGTCGGAACCATGGGATTTCTCGGACTTGTTTCTTCTTTCATATTTGAAACGCCTCACCTGCCTCAAAGCAGCAATGAGTGGGCTATGATAATTATTCTTGCAATAGTATGCACGGGCTTTGGCTTTACTCTCCAGCCTGTCGCCCAAAGCGGCACCACCGCAGAAACAGCAGGTCTGATGTGCGCCCTGAACCCTCTGGTGGCAGGAAGTCTCGGAGTAATATTTCTAAATGAAGCCGTAACCATAGCGGGTATACTCGGCGGCCTCCTGATAATCACAGCAATTGCCCTGCCTCACATGGCCTCAGCACGGCGGCATCAGTAGGCTTTATGCACATTTCGTTGTATAAACACAGGTTTTATGCACGGAAAACAACTTTTTTAACTTTTTTATAAATATTTATTCATTTTCTATTGCATAATTATTTATAACGGTGTATAATCACAATCAGGTTAACAAAGTTAAATAATTTATATAAATAAGAAAGGTAGAGAGAAAAATGGCAAAGGAAAAAGTTGTACTCGCTTATTCAGGCGGACTTGACACATCAATTATAGTTACATGGTTAAAAGAGCATTACGATTTTGACGTAATCTGCGTATGCTGCAATGCAGGTCAGAGCGATGACTTCGACAAAATCAACCAGAAGGCTCTGGCAACAGGCGCTTCCAAATCATATGTTCTTGACATCCGTGAGGAATTCATAACAGATTACATATGGCCTACACTGAAAGCCGGTGCAATATACGAAAACGATTATCTGCTGGGAACATCGATGGCAAGACCTCTGATGGCAAAAAAACTGGTTGAAATTGCAAATCAGGAGGGCGCATACTACATCGTGCACGGCTGCACAGGCAAGGGCAACGACCAGGTAAGATTTGAAACAACCATCAAGGCATTAGACCCGTCAATCAAAATCATCGCACCTTGGAGAGAATGGGATTTAAGTTCAAGAGAAGAATGTATAGAATACGCCAAGGCTCACAATATTCCTATCGAGCAGACAGTTAAAAAGATATACAGCAGAGATGAAAACATATGGCACATCAGTCACGAGGGCGGCAATCTCGAAAACCCTTGGAACGAACATCTTGACGATATTCATGTTAAATCGGTTCCCGTAGAGAAGGCTCCCGACAAGGCAACCTATGTTGACATCACTTTCAAGGCAGGCGTTCCTGTAGCTCTTGACGGAGTGGAAATGGGACCTATCGAGCTGCTTACAAAATTAAACGAATTAGGCTCCGTAAACGGTGTCGGAACTATAGACATAATCGAAAACAGACTTGTAGGTATGAAATCCCGCGGCGTGTACGAAACTCCGGGCGGAACTATTCTCTACAAGGCTCACGCAGCACTCGAAAAGCTGATACTTGACAGGGATTCAATCCAGTACAAGAACATCGTTTCACAGAAATTCGCACAGCTTGTATATGACGGTTTGTGGTTCACACCGCTGAGAGCTGCAATCTCGGCATTTGTTGATTCAATCGAAGCTGATGTTGACGGTATTGTAAAAATGAAGCTCTACAAAGGCTCTGCAATTCCGGCTGCAACTCAGTCGCCTAACTCGCTGTACAATGAAGAATTTGCTACATTCAGCAAAGATGAAGTATATAACCAGAGCGACGCAGAAGGTTTCATCAACCTGTTCTCACTGCCTCTGAAAATTCGTGCAATACAGAAACAGATAAAAGAAGGAGGTAACAAGCCTAATGAAGCTCTGGAAAGGAAGATTTACAAAAACAGCGACTTCATCTGCTAATGAATTCAACGCTTCCATTCCTTTTGATCAGAGAATGTATGCTCAGGATATTGCAGGCAGCTGCGCTCACGCAGCCATGCTTGCAAAACAGGGCATAATCAGAAAAGATGAGGCTGACCGGATAATCGGCACTCTCAAAGAGATTAAAGAGGATATAGAGGCAGGCAAAATAGAGTTTACTATAGAGCAGGAGGATATTCATATGAATATAGAGAGTATCCTCACCGAAAGAACAGGAGATGTCGGCAAGAAGCTGCACACTGCAAGAAGCAGGAACGATCAGGTGGCCGTCGATTTCAGAATGTACCTCAAACAGGAAATTAACGAGATACAGTCACTTCTTAAATCACTGAAATCGGCACTGTATGATATTGCAGACAAAAATCAGGAAACAATAATGCCCGGTTACACGCATCTGCAGAGAGCGCAGCCTGTCACACTGGCGCACTATATGCTGGCATACTACAATATGTTTGACAGAGACGAGAAGCGTTTTGCCGACTGCTTTGGCAGAACCGATATGCTTCCTCTCGGCTGCGGCGCACTTGCAGGAACAACCTACAATACAGACAGAGATTTCCTCGCTCAGGAGCTGGGCTTTGCAGGAATCTGCCCAAACAGCCTCGATGCTGTCAGCGACAGAGATTTTGCTCTGGAATTTCTCTCGGCCTGCTCGATTTCAATGATGCATCTTTCGAGGTTTTGTGAGGAGCTTATCCTCTGGAATTCAACCGAGTTCGGGTTTGTTGAAATGGACGATGCCTTTGCTACAGGCAGCAGTATTATGCCGCAGAAAAAAAACCCCGATATGGCTGAGCTTATCAGGGGCAAGACAGGCAGGGTATACGGCGATATGATTACGCTTTTCACTATTATGAAAAGTCTGCCTCTTGCATATAACAAGGATATGCAGGAGGATAAGCCTCCGGTGTTTGACGCATCGGATACGCTAAAGGCCTCGCTGTCCATATTTACAGAGATGATTTCAACTGTCACATTTAACAAGGACAGAATGAAATCCGCCGTAAAGAACGGATTTATGAATGCTACAGACGCTGCCGATTATCTGGTTTCAAAGGGAATACCTTTCAGGGACTGCCATGAAATAATAGGCAGGCTGGTACTCTACTGCATCAACGAAAACACCGCAATAGAGGATCTGCCTCTTGAAACTCTGAAAACATTCTCGGACAGATTTGATGAGGACATCTATGAGCACATAGCTCCTGCAGCGTGCATCAGAGCCAAGTTATCAGCAGGCTCTACTTCATTTGAAAGTGTGAAGAAGCAGCTTGATGATATATATTAGTCACTCTCACATTTCATTAGACTTTCTTATTTGCAAAAGAGTCCGGCGTCTGCCGGCTCTTTTGTTTTTATGTCAAACAGTTCTTCATATTTGCTGTTGAGCCGGTAATCACTGCCCTTCGGTTTAGGCTTTGCAAGCAGCACCACACTTTTGCCGGTGGTTCTGTTCTCTATTTCAAACTGCCTCCTGCCTCTGTCATCAATTTCAGGTCTGCCGTTTTCTCTGCTGCAGCCCGGCAAAGCCGCAAACGCATCTGCGGGGGCACTGTGAGGTTGCCGCAAGCACATGACATCCTCCCCGTCTCTGACATCGAGAAGCTCTCCGGCATACAGAGCCGCCATATATCCAAGCGCCATACCTCCGCAGGTGTGCCCATGGTATTCAATACATTTGTCCCATAAATCAGTATTCATATCAGCCTCACTTAAAAACAGGGTCTACATCAAGTGTAAACCCTGTCCATAAATAAATCAAATGCTATTTTACTTTCACTTTCTTAACTGAAGTGTACTTGCCGTAAACTTTTTTACCGTCTACTTTTTTGTATGCAGCAACTTTTACGTAGTAAGTGCCTTTTTTGAGTTTTAATGTATAAGAAGTCTTAGTTGTAGCTTTTGCTGTTGATTTTTTGAAGTTCTTAGTCTTTGAGTAAACTACTTTGTAGCCGTCTGCTCCTGCAGTTTTTTTGTATTTAACTACAGCTTTGCTCTTTGAACCCTTAACTGTCAGGCTGCTGACCTTTAATGCCTTGGCAGTTGCTGTGTCCATAGCAGTTTTGTCAACCGATACTGCTATTCCTGATATTCCCTGTGCAAGTCTTTTGCCTGCATTGTCAGCTGCATCTTTTGAGCCTGCAATTACATTGTATGATACATCTGCTGATTTTGCTGCTGCCATATACTCATCTATAGTCTGATCTGCCGCAACTGTGCCCTTTGCTGCTGTTACTGAAATTGCAAGCGGCTGTTCTGTTGCTGCTCCTGTAAATGCTGTATCTGAACCCTTGGTTTCACCATAAACATAAACAGGTCCTGTAAGATACTCTTTGTACTCGCACTTAGCGTATGCTGAAGCAGTTCCCTCGTCAGTTGTTTCTGTTGCATATAAAGCTTTAACGAAATCTTTGTTAAGACCTGCATCTGCAAGAAGATTTTCTACTGTTACATATGTATTTGAAGTGATGCCGTTCCATACATCTCCCTTGTAGTAGAAACCGCCGATTGAACCTGTTTCTGCAAGTTTTTCAAAGTCAGCTGCAGTGTATTCTTTTATGGCATCGCCTACTGTTACTTTTCCCTCATCGTCTACAGTTGCACTGTATACTGTGAACGCTACTGCTTCCGGTGTGGCTGTGGTTGCCTCGTCTGCGCTTGCAGTTACTGTCATGCCGGCAAATACTGTCATAACCATAGCAACCGAAACGATTAATGATAATAGTTTCTTTCTCATTTTTTACCTCCAATAAAAAATTAAATTTATGCTTATCTGTATTTTAACCTTTTCTTTTTTTAATTTCTGTTGTTTCGACAACACTTTTTGATTTAGAACAAGATAATTCAGCTAAAAAGCTTTATTGTGTATGAAATCCCGCTGATTTGGTTCAGAATTATTTGGCAAAATTCCTGAGCAGCTCGTCAAGCACTTTGGTATCAACAGGTTTGCCGATATGGTCTGCGCGGGAAAGGTTATAAAACAGTGGAAATACAGGCAATATCTATAAAAGCCAAACAGCAGTCTTTGTTGCTCCCGATACATTGCTGCCGAAGGCTATGGGCAGTAAAACAATAGCCTTTTATTATAATTTACAGCACAGTATTGTCAGGGGCAAAACCGTTTTAATAAGTCTGAAAGTTTAGAGAAAGAAACAATTGAAAACTTTTTGCATATCGCCTAATATATATATGGAAGAACTTCATTTATATATACAGGAAGGAGAGAATATGAAGAAGAAATTAATATTTGGTCTTGCTATGATATGCGTTCTTGCAATAGCGATGACAGGCTGCGGCAAGCAAAGCGCAGACCCTCTAAAAGCAGACTGCCATAACGGTGTTATGGTAGGGCAGGAAGAAGACGACGGAGTTATTTCGTTCCTGGGAGTTCCTTATGCAACACCTCCTGCAGGTGATTTGAGATGGAAAGCTCCAGTAGCGGCAGAGGAGAGCGATGAGGAAATAATTTGCGATGAATTCGGCGATACTGCACTTCAATATGAATGGCCGACCGAGCCGGCATCATATTACAAAAAGAGCGAAGACTGCCTGACGCTTAACATCTGGAAAGGCAAAGATGCGGGAGATGACCCTAAAGCTGTCATGGTATGGATTCACGGAGGCGCTCACTCATGGGGAGGCACAACAGATCCGTCATACAATGCTCACAACTTCGTAGCAGCGCATCCCGATGTTGTCTTTGTAACAATAAACTATCGTCTCGGCATGATGTCATGGGCTGATTTTTCAGATATCCCCGGCGGTGAGGAATACACTGATATAAATCTTGGTCTTCGTGACAACATCATGGCTCTTGAGTGGATTCAGCAGAACATTGCAAGTTTCGGCGGAGATCCTGACAATGTAACACTGCTTGGAGAATCAGCCGGAGGAGGCTCGGCAATAGCCCTGCTTATGTCACCTCTTACAGAAGGGCTTTTTAATAAAGTAATCGCCGAAAGTGGTTCAACATCAACTTCAGCAGACGGTGTATTCAATAAAGTTACAAAAGAAGAAGGTACAGTCGGGCCATATGTCGCATCAAGAGATGATGCGAAAGCTTATGCGAAAGAGATTGCAGATGCAGCAGATTGTGAAACTATGGACGAGCTTCTTGAACTTAGCGCAGAAGATCTGATGGAACTCGACTGGGATTACGGTCTTGGGGATCTGTCATGCGCTCTTGTAGCGGATGGAGAAGTCATCCCTTATCCTGAAGATATGGCCGATGCTCTGAAATCAGCCGCCGAAAGAGGTATAAAATTCATGCACGGCACCAATGCAGACGAATGGAACTATTTTATGACCGACTCGGATGGAGATACTGACGAAGAAAAATTTGACAGCTGGAAATCCGATTTAGACGATATGTGGGACAGCTGGTATGAAGGCGCTACTGATGAGGACAAGGCTCTTATGGATGAGTTTTATAAGCTGGAAGCAGCAGATGTTGATGAAGAATATGCAGAGGATCCGGAATTAAAAGATGCTCTGGTTAAATCAGCATTCAGAACAGAACAATGGAGATATTCACATATCCAGATGGCTGACGTATACAGCGAAGCAGGCGGTGAGCAGTATATGTATCTATGGAATATACCATCATCAAAAGACAAATATTACAGAAGTGCCTGCCACGCAATTGAACTGGCTTTTGTTTTTAACAATATAAGTGATGAAGCATATGCCGGCACCAATCTTGATGAGACAGCAGTGGAACGTACACATACTGCATGGGCAAACTTTGCAAAGACAGGAAATCCGTCAATCGACGATGCAGACTGGACAATTTATGACAGCACAGATCGCAACACTATGATGATAGAGCTTGACAGCTGGAAAATGGAATCAGACCCGGACAGCAGGCAAAGAGAAATTGTTGAGGATCTCCTTGGATCTTTATACAGATAATTCTCCACAACAAAAGGACCCTGCTCGGGTCCTTTTGTGTGTATGTAATTACATATTAGCTACGATAGCATCCTCAAAGATTTTAAGACCTGCTTCAAGCTGTTCGTCAGTTACGCAAAGCGGGCAAAGGAATCTGATTACGTTGTTGTATGTTCCTGCTGCTTCGAGTAATAAGCCGTTGTTCATAGCAGTCTGTACGATCTTGCCTACCAGCTCAGCGTTAGGCTCTTTAGTTGCCTTGCTCTTAACGAATTCAACACCCATCATAGCGCCAAGACCTCTAACATCGCCTACTACTTCGTATTTGTCTTTCCATTCGTTGAATCTCTTCATGCCAACTTCTGCAATATGCATAGCCTTTGCAGGGTAGTCATCTCTCTGCATTACTTCTGCAACCTTTAATGCTGATGCTGCTGATAATGCGTTGGCACCGAAAGTACCGCCGATTGTACCGCCTGTTACAGCGTCCATAATCTCTGCTCTTGCAGTTACTGCTGATAACGGTAATCCTGCACCGATTGACTTGGCTGTAGTCATAATATCAGGAGCTGCGCCTGCATCTGCGAAATACTGTGAAGCAAACATCTTGCCTGATCTTGCCCATCCGCACTGCACTTCGTCACAAATCATTAAGATACCGTGCTCGTCACAGATTTTTCTTACTGCCTTAACCCATTCGATTGGAGCAGGTACGAATCCGCCTTCGCCCTGTACAGGCTCGAATACGATTGCTGCGCAGGCATCATAAGGAGTGGCTTCGATAAATACTTCTTCTAATTTCTTAACATAGTAATCGATAGCTTCTGCTTCTGTCATGTTGCCGGGAGCTCTGTAAAGGTTAGGGAATTCTGCTCTGTATACGCCGTCAGGGAAAGGTCCCATGCCTACTGCATATGCTTTTTTGGCAGTCATTGTCATTGTTAATGAGGTTCTGCCGTGGAATGCGCCTGTAAATACGATGATGTTAGGTCTGCCTGTGTAGTTTCTTGCAACCTTAACAGCGTTTTCGTCTGCTTCTGAACCTGAGCATACGAACATTGTTTTTTTCTGGTCGCCCTTAACAGGAACGATTTCGTTCATCTTCTCTGCCAGTGCAACATATCCTTCGTGAGTTGTGATGTTGAACATTGAGTGGAAGAACTTGTCAGCCTGTTCTTTAACTGCTGCGATACATTCAGGATTGCTGTATCCGATGTTTAATACGCCTACGCCACCGATCCAGTCAAGAAAGATGTTGCCGTCAACGTCTTCGAACATAGCGCCTTCGCCTCTTTTGATTACTGCTTTGTAAGCAGTTCCGATACCGTTAGGAACAGCCTTTGCTCTTCTGTCCATGATTTCCTGGCCTTTTGGTCCAGGGAGTGTGCCTGTTACGATTTTAGGTAATGCTTCTCTTAATGACATTTTAATTTCCTCCTGATTATTATATATTAAACTTAACGTTTTAATATTACCGTACCTGAATTTATTATATCCTTTTATATATATGTTTTCAAATGACAAACTTGCTGACTTTGCCTTACTAATATGACAAATCAGTCGTTATTGCCGGTTATGACCGAGCCGAGATTCAGAGAGTCCTTTTGGAGAGCCAGCACCAGATCATTTATCTTTGACATTTTTTCGGGCGAAATATTCTCGCCCATGACAAGCCCCGTATTGTAAAGCAGATTTTCCATCTGGTTGTGTATCTCTACTATTCTCTGTTTTGTTGCCTCCACAGCCTCGTTGTCTATAGCGTCCTCGTAGATCTCCTCTTTGCCTACAATCTCTGTTTTTTTGAGTTCAAATTCGGAAACCCCTGTAACAACCACAGGGTCGTAGCCAAGTCTCTGTCTGACTGAAGCTGCAAGGGCTTCCTTTGACTCCGGCTCGCCGTGAACTAAAAACAGCTGCTTAGGCTTAACCTGAAAACCTGAGAGCCAGCTCAGAAGGCCTTCTTTGTCCGCATGACCCGAAAAGCCTTCAAGGTTGTATATTTCGGCATTGACATGAACCGCCTCGCCAAAAAGCACAATATCCTTTTGTCCCTCTGTAAGCATCCTGCCCAAAGTTCCCTCCGCCTGATAGCCTACAAAGACAACGCTTGATTTGGGATCCCAGAGGTTGTGCTTCAGATGATGCCTGATTCTGCCAGCTTCGCACATACCGCTTGCGGATATGATTACTTTAGGCTTTCTGTCTGCATTGAGCGCCTGTGACTCTGCCGTAGATCTTGTGAATCTCAGGTTAGGGAAATCCAGCGGGTTGTCACCTTTTAATATATATGCCTTGGTCTCCTCGTCAAATACCTGCGCATTTTTGCGGAACACCTCTGTTGCCGTAGTTGCCATAGGGCTGTCTATATATACAGTCAGCTTTTCGAGCTCGTCCTTGTATTCGGGTCTTTCGAGATAAAACCTGTTGAATTCATAGATAAGCTCCTGCGTCCTGCCTACCGCAAATGACGGTATAACAACGGTGCCGCCCCGTCCGGTGGTTCTGATGACTATATCCAGAAGCTGCTCTATGCTTGTGGAGTTTTCGGGGTGAAGCCTGTTGCCATAGGTGGATTCCATAATCACATAATCGGCTTTTTTGATTATTGTAGGATCCCTCAGTATCGGTCTGTCCATCACTCCCAGATCTCCCGAAAACACTGTCTTGTAGACATTGTCCTCCTCAGTCACCCAGAGCTCTGTTATGGCAGAGCCTAAAATATGCCCTGCGTCATTGAAGACGATTTTCATTTCATCGTTGATTTCAAACAGCTGATCGTACATAACAGGTCTGACATATTTGAGGGTCTCCTCGGAGTCTTTGACCGTATACAGAGGCTCTACCGGCTTCCTGCCTGCTCTTTCGTTTTTGCGGTTTTGCCATTCGGCTTCTTTTTCGTGAATAAATCCGCTGTCTTTGAGCATTACATCAAGCAGATCCGCCGTAGCGTCTGTGCAGTATATAGCTCCTCTGAATCCTCTTTTTACCAGAAGCGGCAACCTGCCGCAGTGGTCTATATGCGCATGGCTGAGTATTACGCATTCGATTTCTGCCGGATCAAACGGAAACGGCTCCTCGTTTAATGCGTCCTGTGCTTTACCGCCCTGAAACTGTCCGCAGTCAAGAAGTATTTTGTGGTTCTCCGTCGAAAGCATATGACATGAACCTGTTACCCCTGTTGCTGCTCCGCAAAACTTAATCTTCATAACCAATCCATCTCCTTAAATTAAAAAGTATGCTCGCTTATTATGCGGTTTTTCATTTCCCATAAATTCTGTGACAGATCCACATAATAGGTCTGCGGATTGTCAAATCTGAGCATTTCGTCCCACAGCGTATCGATCTGCTGTGCGCAGTAGCTTCTGATTTCGTCTACTGACGGGCTTTCGTATACCTTAACGCCCT
This sequence comes from bacterium, assembly GCA_963609975.1. Lineage (GTDB taxonomy): Bacteria > Bacillota > Clostridia > Peptostreptococcales > Anaerovoracaceae > UMGS973. Next base: position 26,302 of record CAVDMD010000013.1, read on the forward strand.
TGTCAAACAGCTTGACTCTGAGGTTTTTTACATAGAAATTGCACAGCTTTTTCTTTTTCCATACTGCTTTTGGATCAAAGATTTCATAGCCGTCCTGTTCAGGTATTGTCTCCCCGTCCAGGGTTATGACATCGGCAAGCGCCTTGTTGGTCGTCCTGTCGTAAATTCTGAACACGCTCTTGAAACCCGGATTTGTAATCTTCTCAACGTTCTCGCTTATCTTCATTTTAGGGGTCATAACACCGTTCTTTTCGAGGGCGGCCAGTTTGTATACCCCGCCGAAAACAGGCTCTGACTTGGCAGTGATAAGTCTTTCGCCTACGCCGAAAGAGTCAATGCAGGCTCCCTCAAGGAGCACATCTCTGATTATATATTCGTCAAGAGAGTTTGATACGACTATACTGCAGTCCTCAAGACCCGCATCGTCAAGCATTTTTCTTGCCTGTTTGGTCAGATATGTCACATCTCCCGAATCTATTCTTATTCCCATTTTTGACGGCTTCATCTCTTTGAAAACTCTGATTGCCGCCGGAACTCCGGATTTAAGCACATTGTAGGTGTCTACAAGCAGCACGCAGTTGTCCGGATAGATTTCGGCATATTTTTTGAATGCCTCGTATTCGTTTTCGTACATCTGCACCCAGCTGTGAGCCATTGTCCCCAGCGCCGCGATACCGTCTTCCCTGTCGGAGATGGTACAGGCTGTGCCTATGCAGCCGCCTATGTACGCAGCTCTGGCGCCAAAAACTGCCGCCGACGTGCCGTGCGCTCTTCTTGTTCCGAATTCCATCACGCCTCTGCCCTTGGCAGATCTTACAATCCTGTTTGCCTTGGTTGCAATAAGGCTCTGATGATTTATAAGGAGGAGAATCATAGATTCTACAAACTGAGCCTGAATAATAGGCCCTTTGATTGTAATTATAGGCTCCTGCGGGAATATCGGTGTCCCCTCAGGAACCGCCCATACATCACAGGAGAATTTGAAATCTCTGAGGTATTCAAGAAATTCCTCGCAGAATATCCCCTTGCTTCTTAAAAAATCTATGTCTTTGTCTGTAAACTTCAGGTTGTCCAGATAGTCTATCATCTGCTCCACACCTGCCATTATGGCAAAACCGCCGCCGTCGGGAACGGTTCTGAAGAACATATCAAAATATGCGATATCATCTGCCATCCCTGTTTCAAAATAACCATTGGCCATAGTAAGCTCATAAAAATCTGTCAGCATGGTTAAATTGATTTTTTCATTGTCACCCATTGGATTCATCCTCTGCTTTCATTATTTGCAATTACTCTGACTGTGCAAACAAGTACCGTAATTGTTTAAAGTGTATAGTTATGTATCTATTATATCACTATCCGGCGCTAATGTAAAAGGAATTAAAGCGCTCAGAATAGTACCGCCAGACCGCAAATTTGTATAAGCTTCCTGCCGTCTGCAGCAATCAAAAACCGCCGGGCATTATCACTCCGACGGCAGTTTGTCCTGTTCTGATTCTATCTGTTCTGTACTCTGTTCCAGACTTTCAAGTCGGCCTTTTTCTCTGATTACCGCATAGCCTGCTGCAATAACAACGGCTCCTCCCAGCATCTGCAGCGGCGACAGGCTTTCTTTCAGAAATATCCAGCCGAACACAGATGTCGACACCGGCAGAAAATCCGAATAGAGTGCCGAGGTTGTAGGTCCCAGTTTTTTGAGTCCGTACACCATAATCAAAAACCCAAACCCTGCAGAACCCATTCCAAGATATATGATGCCCGCAACAATCGTTGGCTGAAGCTGTGTGAAATCAGGCATACTGCGCAGCGCAAACGGCGCCATTATACAAAGTGAGCAAAGCATCTGCGTACATGCAAGAGTCATGCTGTCATAGTCTTTCAGATACGATGTTATATAGTTATATACATTCCAGCAGAACACCGCGCCCAGAGCCAGCAGGTATCCCTGCGCCTTTCCCTGAAACAGCTCGCTGAAATCCGCGCCGATTACAAGCACCACTCCGCACAGGCACAAAACCATACCTGCAACAATTCTTCCGTTTGCCTTTTTCCTGAATATTACTCTCTCTGCAATTATCGAAACCACCGGTACAAATGCAAGCACAATTGTAATCAGCGATGCCGGTATATAACTCAAAGCATTGTACTCACAGTTGAAATACAGCACCTCTCCGCACAGGGAACAGAGCAGAAACACAGGTATGTCCTTTGCTCTTATCACGTTAAAATTGCCTCTTAGCAGCTTAATTGACAGTATAGTAACAAAGCCTATGGAATACTTGCAGAAAAGCAGACTCATAGGCCTGAATATTTCAAGTCCTGTTTTGGCCACAACATAATCAAATCCCCATAACATTACAAGAACCGTCATAAGGATATATGCAGGCTTCTTATTTGTTTTCTGTTCCAATTTATTCTCCTTTTTCGCTAAAATCTATCAACTTAGTCATTCTAAAGTATACAGTTACTGTACAGTCAACGGTTTTAACGAAATAACTAGGGCAATCGCTTAAAATTTTTAGAAGCAAGTGGACTTATGCTTCCGGGCCGGGTAGAAGAATATAGGGCAGACAGAACAGCGGTGCTCTTGATGCAAAATAATTACCGGTTACAAAGACTGCTCTTACTCAGTGCAGGTACGGCTGCAGAATCCGGAGCAAATAATTTACCTTAATAAGGTGGATATGATAAACAACTGAATTAATGATAACAGGCAGGCATTTATCTGATTGGGCAGGGTGCCTGCTTTTTGTGAACCCCAAAGTTTTTATATAAATTCCTTGGTAAAGGTAATTTATATATCCGGAGAC
>CAVDMD010000014.1:0-28591 GCA_963609975.1 bacterium
AATATCCGCAGCTGCAGCCGTTTGTGCCGTTAAACTGGAAGCAGCAGCCTTCGTCTTCTTCACAGGCGCGGTCGCAGTCTGCCGGCATGGGCTCTGCGCTGCCGCACTGACATTCAAATTCCTCCCCGCAGCTGCCGCAGGCCTCCTCAAGAGCATATTCTACGGAATTATCACAAGGAATATCGGCTTCGCAGCCTGACATACACATAAGAGTTTTTCTGGTAACCTCAAGACTTACGGCAGGCTCTGCTATCAGAGATGCGGTTAAGGTCACAACATCGTCTGCCACTGTGATTTCAGGCTTGAGTATGTTTGCTGTACCGCCCAGAGTGAACTGGATTACAGGCGATATTCCGTTAACACTGCAAGGAATACTTACATTTGGCACGGCAAAAGTTGTGTTGCCCGTGATTGAAACGGGAGTGCTTACTTCCGACGTGAGCCTGAAATTGCAGATTGAGCCGTTTGTATTTACTGTTCCCTCAACAATGAGCTGACCTGTGAAGCTCCAGCCGGTGATACCGCTTATCATAAAAAAGTTTTTAGTCGGAAGTCCTTTACATTCACATTCTGTTTTTGATATCTCATTTTCAAGATTTGAGATATCAACGGTGTATATGCCGTTTTCACTTGTAACACCATTTACGGTACTGCCGTTTACAGTAATGTCTGAGGCTGTTATGGCGGCTGCCGGTACAAGGGATGACACTACTGCCAGAGTCCTCTCCGCAGTGAACACGGAACTGTTTGTTATCTGGCAGTTATCGCCGCCTCCGCAGCAGCATGGACAGCATTCATGTATGTGGGGCTTTGGTCTGTGCATGGGCCTGATGCATGGGTCAAGAGGCGGCAGAGGGCCTCTTGCCGTAATGATGCTGTTTGTGGCTACTGCAGTGGTGGAATTAAAGGCGTAAATCAGAGGACAGGACATGCCATCATTGTAGGAGAACACCTTATCCATATATGCAAGGCTGGATTTAGAGGCTTTGAAAGCCGGACTGTCAGTATCTATTTTTGTTCCGCAGCGGCTGCACATACCGCCTGCGAAAAAGCGTGATTTTAACATTATTCATCAATACCTTTCTTGATTGTATTTGATTCATATTATGAAAAACCCCCGAAAAAGGTTCAAATTAAAGCAAAACAATATATAGTGGCGAAAGATGCTGAAAATAAGTTGAGACACAATATGTGGTTTGGATTTGAAAAAAACAGCAAAATCGCCTTTTTCTTTTGAAAAAAAGTGGAGAGTAAAACACAAAAAGTGGCGGGCGGTGGTTGTAAAGTGGGGCAAAGTGGGGTAATATGGTGTTACATCATAAAATGAGAGTGGTGTAGTATAGTCAGCCGAAAGGAAACAAATCTGATGTTAATGGGTAAATATCAGAACTCAATAGACGCCAAGTCGAGAATGATAGTTCCGGCAAAGTTCAGAGAACAGCTGGGCTACAAGTGCGTTCTGACTATGGGTATTGACAGATGCCTGTATATTTATCCTATGGCTGAATGGGAAAAATTCATGAACAAGCTGTCGGCGCTGCCTATGTCTGATGCAAATGCCCGAGCTTTTATCCGTCATTTTTATTCAAATGCGGTCGAAAGCGAGATAGACAAGCAGGGCAGAATCACTCTTACAGCCGATCTCAGAGAATATGCCAATATAGACAAGGAGCTTGTCACAATAGGCAATCTGGACAAAATCGAAGTCTGGAGCAAGGAGGAGTGGGACAGCAAGGACAATATGACCCAGCTTTCACCTGCTGAGGTAGCACAGAAGATGGTCGAGTATGGAATTTAAGCATACATCAGTCCTTTTGAAGGAGACAATAGACGGGCTTGCAGTCAGGCCTGACGGAATATATGTGGACGGCACGCTCGGCGGAGGCGGACATGCCTCGGAGCTTTGCTCAAAGCTTTCGCCGGAGGCTGTATTCATAGGAATAGACAGAGACAGGGACGCGCTTGAAGCGGCAGGCAAAAGACTCGAAAACTACCCCTGCAGGAAGCATTTTGTGCAGAGCAACTATTCAGACATCAAAGATGTTCTGAAAGAGCTTGAAATAGAGTCAATAGACGGCGCAATGCTGGATCTGGGAGTATCCTCGTTTCAGCTTGACAATGCCGAGAGAGGCTTTTCATACATGAATGATGCGCCTCTTGATATGCGTATGAACCGGTCGGACAGCTTTACGGCATACGATGTTGTCAACGGCTACAGCGCCGGAGAGCTTACGAATATAATCAGGAAATACGGCGAGGAGAAATGGGCGTCGCGAATAGCCGATTTCATTGTAAAATTCCGCAAGGACAAGCCTCTTGAAACCACAGGCGAGCTGGTAGATGTCATCAAGGCGGCGATTCCGGCAAGAGCCAGAAGAGACGGACCGCACCCTGCCAAGAGAACGTTTCAGGCAATCAGAATAGAGGTAAACGATGAGCTGGCGCAGCTTCGCAGAGCCTGTGAGGAATTCTGTGATGTGCTTGCTCCGGGAGGCAGACTCTGCATAATCACATTTCATTCGCTGGAGGATCGGATCGTCAAGGAATGCTTCAACAAAAGAGCCAATCCGTGCACCTGTCCGCCGGAGTTTCCAATCTGTGTATGCGGCAAGGTGGCAGATGTCAGAAAAATAACGGGCAAGCCGCTGACTCCGGAGGCAGATGAACTCGAAAACAATCACAGAGCGCGCAGCGCCAAATTAAGAATCATACAAAAACTATAGAAAGGAACAGGATAATGCAGGCAGCAAACTGGTATCAGTACGAAGAAAGCTACAGAAAATACGGCTTTGATATGAAACCTGAACAAATTAATAAACCGAAACCAGAGCCTGCGGCAGGTATCGGCATAGCAGCCAAAGACAAAAAAAGACTGCTGGCGCTTACGGTTATTCTGGGAGCTATGTGTATTGCAATTATAATATCGGTGGCATTTGCGGCCACACTGCAGTACCAGATAAACAGAATCACTCAGGAAAACACTGAAATATCCAGAGAGATTGAAGATATAAATATCAAGCTCCAGACAGCCAACAGTGTTACTGTTCTGGAAAAAAAGGCAAGCGGCAAGCTGGGAATGAAATATCCTTCCGCCAGCCAGATCGTCTATGTTAGTGATATTACAGCTCCAAAGGATTTCGCAGCTACAGTAAAAGAAGAGGCATATAACTGATTGCAGTAAATATACTAGTATATAACGATAAAAGAATTGCATAGTGAAAGGAGAAGCTGGATAACTTAATTATATAGGCAGAGTAATCCGGCTTTTTAGTATTTATGTTAAAGGTATCAGGATTAAACAGAAAAAGATTAATAATAGCCTTCGGTATCGTGTGCGCGCTGCTGGTTCTACTATGCTTTCGCGTCGGCTACTGGCAGATTATCAAGGCGGAGGCCATGACAGAAAAAGCTGTCGAGCAGCAGACCAGAGATACACCCGTTGAAGCCAAACGCGGCACCATATATGACCGCAACGGAGCAGAGCTTGCTGTAAGCGGTTCATCATATTCCATATGGGCAAGACCTTCAAACGTTAAATCGGGAAGCACCGAAGAAGAAAAACAGGCCTCTGTTGACACCTGCGTTTCGGCACTTTCTACCATACTTGAGATGGAGGCTGACGAGGTGAGAAGTCTTATCACAAAAGAACAGTCCCTTGTCAGGGTTGCAAAAGGTATTGACAAAGAAACGGTAGACAAGATCAGGGAAGAAGAACTTTCGGGAATAGAAATATCGGAAGACACCAAAAGATATTATCCGCTGGGCTCATTTGCATCCCACCTTATAGGCAGCGTTACAGATGACAACGTGGGTCTGTCGGGTATAGAGCTTCAGTACAACGAATATCTGACGGGTGTTTCGGGCAGATGGATCAAAAACACAGATGTTGCCGGCAACGGTCTGTCATACGGGCTTGAGAAATACTATGAGCCGGAGGACGGACTGAGTCTTGTGCTGACGGTGGATCAGGTGATACAGAACTATGTCGAAAACGCAATAGCAAAGGTTCAGAAAAAAACCTCGTCAGACAGGGTCATGTGCATAGTCATGGATCCCGAAACCGGTGATGTGCTGGCTATGGCGGTAACACCGGACTATGATCCTAACGATCCGAGAACTCCGACCAAAAAATCAGAGCAGAAAAAGCTTGCCGAAATGACAGACAAGGAAAAACTCGAATACTGGAACAAAATGTGGAGAAATCCTCTGGTTTCGGACACCTATGAGCCGGGCTCGACCTTCAAGCTTCTGACAACCTCGATAGCTCTTGAAGAGGGGCTTACAAACATAAATGAATCCTTTGTATGCACAGGCAGCTACAAGGTTGCGGACACAACGCTGCACTGCTGGAGAACAGGCAACCCTCACGGTACCCAGAGCCTCAAGGAAGCTGTGGGCAACTCATGCAATCCTGTATTCATGCAGCTTGGACTCAGAATAGGAATCGAGAAATACTATGAATATATGGATCTGTTCGGAATAACAGGCAAGACCGGCATAGACTATCCGGGAGAGGGCAGTGCCTTGCTTCAGAACAAGGATACCGCAGGATCTGTGGGACTTGCAACAATGTCATACGGTCAGGGCATTGCGGTGACTCCGATACAGCTTATTACAGCGATATCGGCAATAGGCAATGACGGTGTTATGATGAAGCCGCGCATAGTCAAGGAGCTCAAAGACAAGGACGGCAATACGGTCGAAAAATATGAACCCGAAACAGTAAGACAGATACTGTCCGAAGAAACAGCAGACGAAATGTGCGAAATCATGGAATATGTTGTATCGGACGGCGGCGCCGGCACAGCCAAGGTGGAGGGCTACAGAGTCGGCGGCAAGACCGGTACGGCGCAAAAACCGGATACCGTAAACGGCGGCTATCTTGACGAAACCTACTCGTCGTTTATAGGGATGGCTCCTATGAACGATCCTAAGGTGGCGGTGCTTGTGATAGTAGATAACCCGCAGGGTGTCAGATACGGAAGCCAGACGGCGGCGCCGGGCGCACAGGAAATAATTTCAGAGGTGGTAAGATACATGGGCATAGAGCCTCAGTACTCCGATGAAGAAAAAAAAGAAATTGAGGCAAATCAGACAGAAGTGCCTGATATTACAGGCGAAAGTTTAAGTGATGCAATAGGCATTCTGGGCGGTTCTTCCCTCAAATACAAAATTCAGTCCGGCGATAAGGATGAGGATTTCAAGGTTAAGGATCAGTATCCTAAGGCGGGCACAAAGGTTGACAAGAACAGCACAGTGTATATTTACGGGAGTGACTAGAATTTGACAGACGTTTTCGCGATAACGGGAACCAACGGCAAAACTACAGCATCCTATATGCTTAGAAATATACTATGCTACAGTGGCAAAAAAACAGGGCTGATAGGCACGATAACCCACCAGATAGGTGATGAGGAATACAGCCCCCTGAACACAACTCCGGGCAGACAGGAGCTTCGCAGCTACTTTGACAAAATGAAATCAAAAGACATTGACTGCTGCGTCATAGAAGCCTCCTCTCACGGTCTTGCACAGGGCAGACTTGACGATACGGAGATTTCCTACGGAGCGTTTACAAATCTGACACAGGATCATCTGGACTACCACAAAACCATGGAGGAATATTTCAGATGCAAATGCCTGCTGTTTGAAAGAAACCTAAAAGGCGGAGCCGTCAATGCAGATGACAGCTTCGGAGAAAAAATACTGAATCTTTACGGCAGCAAAGATCATCTCGCCTCTGTTTCAATGCGTGATAGGCATTGTGACTATTTCGGTAAAGCTGCAGCCTCGAATATAGCGGGACAGGAGCTTGAAATATACATCAGAGGAGAATACACAGGCTCCGTAAGGCTTCCCATGCCGGGAGCGCAGTTTGCATATGACGCTCTTACAGCCATAGGGCTTGCGCATGAATACGGTATAGAATCCGGCAGGATCAGAGCCGGTATCGAAACCCTCAAAAACGTGCCGGGAAGATGGCAGACGGTATGGAACCAAAGCGGCATCACAGCGATAGTCGATTTTGCTCATACGCCAGATGCTCTCGAAGGGCTTCTCAAAACAGCGAGGAGTCTGACAGACGATCAGATAATATGTATATTCGGCTGCGGCGGCCAGCGGGACATCGGCAAACGTTTCAGAATGGGTGAAATCGCAGGGCGCTACAGCGATTATGTGATAGTGACAAGCGACAATCCGAGATGTGAGGATCCGGAGGACATAACCGCAAGAATAGAAGAGGGCGTATACAGTACGGAGGCTTCCTACTCTGTCATACCCGACAGAAAAAAAGCCATCAGAAAAGCAGCTTTGCTTGCAAGAAAAAACACACTCATAATCTTAGCGGGCAAGGGGCATGAGAAATATCAGATAATAGGAGACCGCAGGGTGCCTTTTGACGATGCAAAGATACTAAAGGAGTTTTTAGAGGAAAAACAATGAACAGACTGAACCTAAGACAAATAGCGGAGGCCTCAGGCGGCAATCTGCTTCAGACAGGTGAAACAGAATATATAACAGGTGTGTCGATAGACTCAAGGGAGGCGGCGGCAGGCAATCTCTTTGCCGCTGTGCGCGGAGCAAACACCGACGGGCACAGATTTATAGACGCGGCCTTTGCAAAGGGCTGCGGCGCAGCCCTGATAGACGATGCCGGATATGCCGATAAAATACCGGCAGGGATGGGCGCGGTGCTGGTGACGGATACCGTCAGGGCTCTGCAGGATATAGCCTCGTATTACAGGAATTCCATGAATATAAAAATTATCGGAGTTACAGGCAGCGTAGGCAAAACCGGCACCAGCGATATGGTCAGGGCCGTATGCGGCACAAAATTCAAAACAGCCAAGACCAGAGGCAATTTCAACAACCATATAGGACTTCCGCTGAGTATTCTGGGTTTTGATCCGGATACCGAGGTAGGCATACTCGAAATGGGCATGGACCGGCCCGGTGAAATAGAATTTCTTGCAGGTATTGCAAAGCCGGATATAGGGATAATAACCAATATAGGTACGGCGCATATAGAATATCTGGGCAGCAGAGAAAACATATTCAGAGCCAAAATGGAAATTACAAAATACTTCGGCAAAGACAATGTCCTGATAGTCAACGGCGATGATGATTTTCTCGGAAGCCTCTGCGATACAGAGTACAGACTTGTGAAGGTAGGCGCGGCGGGCGGCAGCCGGGTCTATGTCTACAACATCAGCGACAGCGTCGAAAACGGTGTGGAATTTACACTCGAATACGAGGAAAAAGCAACAAGGGTACATCTGCCTGTTCCGGGCAGGCACAATGCAGTTAATGCGGCGCTTGCCATAGCGGCGGGCATTGAGACGGGCGTTTCGGTGCAGGAGGCTGCAGAGGGACTCAAAAACCTTGAATTTACAGACAAAAGGCTTTCAATCAAGGGCAAAAACGGCATCAAGGTCATAGACGATACCTACAATGCCAGTCCCGCATCGGTGAAAGCAAGCATAGATGTGCTTATGTCAGCAAAAGGACTTCGCAGGGTGGCAATCCTCGGAGATATGTTCGAGCAGGGACAGCACAGCCGCGCATACCATGAGGAAGTGGGAGAATATGCTTCAGACAAATCCGTTGATATGCTTATTGCAATCGGGGATGATGCGGAGTATATTAAAAAAGGCGCCCTCAAAGGAATGAGCGCCGAAAACGTCAGATATTACAAAACCAAAAACGATTTTCTCAAAGAATTAAAAAACATTATTAGATCAGGTGATGTTGTTCTTGTCAAGGGCTCACGAGGCATGGCAATGGAGCAGATAGTAAAAAGGATTATGGAGTAGTTTGAAATTATGTATACGGTAAAGATTATAATTGCCATTGCGGTGGCGTTTGCGGCAGCTGTTTTGTTTACATCAGTTGAAATACCTGTTTTAAGAAAAAAACAGATGGGGCAGAATATCAGAGAGGAAGGCCCCAAATCCCATCAGGCAAAAGCGGGTACGCCGAGTATGGGCGGTGTTGCCATAATAATAGCGGCGGCGCTTGCGGCATTTATTACAGGCGGTATCAATATAGAGACTGCGGCAATGGTTATTGTCATGGCAGCCTTCGGACTTGTGGGATTTTTGGATGATTTCATCAAGGTCATCAAAAAACACAATCTCGGCCTCAGAGCATGGCAGAAAATTGTGTTCCAGCTTGCAATATCAGCGGCCATAGCGTGCTGGGCGGCATTTGCGACGCCTGACGGCACGCTTGTATATATACCTTTTGCGGATATGTATGTTGATTTCGGCGGCTGGTATATACCGTTTATAATATTCACTGTCGTTGCAATGACCAACAGCGTCAACCTTACGGACGGACTTGACGGTCTGGCAGCAGGCTGCACAGCCTTCACATCGCTGTTTTTTGCGCTTACGGCGGGTATGTACGGCATGAGTTCCCCTGCGGCTTTCTGCGCTGCGGTGACGGGAGCCTGCCTTGGGTTTCTTGTATTTAACAGAAATCCTGCGAAGGTGTTTATGGGAGACACAGGCTCGCTGGCTCTTGGAGGCGCAATAACAGCGGCTGCGATAATTATGAAAATGGAGCTTCTGCTTCTTGTTGCGGGGCTTATATATGTTATAGAGGCTCTTTCGGTTGTGATACAGGTTGTAAGCTTCAAGACAACAGGCAGAAGAGTGTTCAGAATGTCACCTATACATCATCACTTCGAGCTTGGCGGTATGTCCGAAAAAGCTGTGGTTATGATGTTCTGGGCATTTACATTTGTATGCTGCGCAGCAGGGCTTGTGATTGTAGGACTGTAGATATTTATGAGGAGATGTAGTTATGAATCAGGATAATTTCAAAGACAGAAAAGCGCTTGTGGTGGGGCTTGGCAGATCAGGCAAGGCTGCAATGCAGGCTCTCTCAAAACTGGGAGCAAAGGTATGGGTTCAGGATTCAAAGCCGGAGGAGGATATGGAGCCGCAGCTTCTGTCGTTTATGAAAGACAGAGGCATCAGAGGCTTTTTTGGCACAGACCCCGAAAATCCGGAGGAATTTGACCTTGTGGTATTAAGTCCGGGAGTATCTCCGGAGCTTGATTTCATAAAAAAAGCAGGGGCGGCGGGAGCCGAGATAATAGGCGAGCTTGAAATTGCCTACAGAGTAGGCAGAGGCAATTATATAGCCATAACAGGCACCAACGGCAAGACTACGACCACTGCTCTTGTGGGAGAGATATTCAAAAACGCAAAGAAAAAAACATATGTGGTAGGCAACATCGGTGTTGCCGTAATTTCCAAATCACTTGAGGCGGAGGAGGATTCATGGCTTATTACCGAAACCAGCAGCTTCCAGCTTGAAACCGTTAAATATTTCAAGCCCGCGGTGTCGGCTCTTCTGAATCTGACGCCGGATCATCTTAACAGACACAAAACAATGGAAAACTACGGCAGAGCCAAGGCCAATGTATTCAAAAATCAGACTGCGGGCGACTATTTTGTTGTAAATTACGATGACTCTCTGTGCATGAAACTGGCAGAGGACTGCAGAGCTGCAGTGGTTCCTTTCAGCCGCAGAGAAATACTTGACTTTGGTGCATATGTCAGCTACGGCAATATAGTTATAAAAAACCAAAAAGGTGAGATTATAAACATATGCAAGGCCGGGGAACTCAAAATTATAGGAGATCACAACCTCGAAAACGCTCTTGCGGCGGCAGCCATAAGCTATTTTGCAGGCATAGAGCCTGAGATCATATCAAAAACCCTGCGGGAATTTGGCGGCGTTGCCCACAGAATAGAATACTGCGGAGAGGTTGACGGCGTTAAGTTTTACAATGATTCAAAGGGCACCAACACAGACGCTACGATTACGGCGCTCAAAGCCCTCAAAAAGAACATAATACTTCTGGCAGGAGGAGATGCCAAAAAACAGGACTTCACGCCGCTTGCGGCAGAGCTTTCGGGCAGAGTGAAACAAATGATGCTCTACGGCAGAGATGCGGATGAAATCCGTAAAGCCGCCGATGCGGCAGGCTTTGATTCATATACCATGGTCAGAAACCTTGAAGAGGCGACAAATCTGGCATTTGAAACTGCGCAGCCCGGTGATGCGGTACTGCTTTCACCTGCCTGTGCAAGCTGGGATATGTACAGCAGCTTCGAGCAGAGGGGAGACCACTTCAAAATTCTTGTGGAGAGACTGGGACGCTGATGGAAACTATTAAAAGAGCGAGAAAAACCGGAGATTTTGTTATAGTGCTTCTGACACTGGCGCTTACCGTATTCGGAGTGATAATGGTATTCAGCGCCAGCTATTACAGTGCTCTTTCCAAAACAGGCAGCGCATATTATTATCTGATAAGAGATGCAATATGGGCTGTTGCGGGGCTTATACTCATGTTCTGTCTGTCAAGGATCAACTACAAAACCTACAGAAAATGGGCATTTCCCATACTGATTATAAGTATAGCACTGCTTATTGCGGTTCTGATACCCGGCGTGGGGACGGAAGTTAACGGCGCGACAAGATGGATAGGCGTAGGACCGATAACGATAATGCCCGGAGAGATTGCCAAAATAGCGGCTATAATTTTCGTATCCTCATACCTGAGCACAAGCGCGGAGAAAATATATCAGATTAAATCAATACTGCTCCTGCTGCTGCTGTGCGGTATATTAGGGGGACTGATAATGCTTCAGCCTAATATGTCTACGGCCATTACCGTTGTAGGAATTATAGTGGCTGTAATGTTTGTGGCGGGACTTGAACTTAAATACCTCGGCGCTGCGGGAGTTCTTGGAATTGTGGCAGGATGTCTGCTGATTTTTATGGATAAGGACGGCTACAGACTTGCAAGAGCCATAAGCTTTACGGATCCGTTTGCAGATTCTCTGGGTGACGGATATCAGGTATGCCAGTCGCTTCTGGCGCTTGGTTCAGGCGGACTTTTCGGACTTGGTCTTGGCAAGAGCATACAAAAAAACTTGTATCTGCCGGAGCCTCAGAACGATTTTATAATCGCCATAATAGGCGAGGAGCTTGGATTTGTGGGAGTGCTGATTCTTATGGCGGCATATCTGCTGCTTATATGGAGATGCGTTCACATATGCATCAATGCGCCCGACCGTTTCAGTATGCTTTTGGCGTCGGGAATTACAGCGATGCTTGCAATACAGGTAATATTAAACATTGCGGTTGTAACCTCATCAATGCCTCCTACGGGAATCATACTTCCGTTTGTAAGCTACGGGGGCAATGCGCTGCTGCTGTTTACAGGCTCGATGGGAATAATGCTGAACATATCACACCATTCAGCCAGATAAATACATCAGGAGAATATTGATACTATGAAAGTTATAATGACAGGCGGAGGCACGGGCGGACATATATATCCTGCCATTGCCATTGCGGATAAAATCAGAGAAAAACAGCCCGATGCGCAGATTATGTTTGTGGGCACAGAGAAGGGCCTTGAAAAAACTCTGGTTCCGAAGAACGGCTATCCGATAGAGTTTATCACGGTAAGCGGCTTTGACAGGCGCAATATGCTCAAAAACATCAAAACCGCGGCAGATCTTGGCAAAGGACTTTTGCAGGCAAAAAAAATAATAAGGGAATTTCGTCCCGATGTGGTTATAGGCACAGGCGGCTATGTATGCGGGCCTGTTGTCAGGACTGCAGCCAAAGCCGGAATCAGAACATACATACACGAGCAGAATGCGTTTCCGGGCATGACCAACAAAATGCTGGAGCCTTATGTTGACAAAGTGTTTATGGGCTTTGAAAAAGCGGGAGAATATTTCAGGCATCCCGAAAAGCATATAGTTGTGGGAAATCCGGTAAGAAAAAGCTTCTTCACCAAAACAAGACAGCAGGCCAGAGAGGCGCTTGGCATAGCGGAGGAAGAATTTATGATTCTGTCCTTTGGCGGCAGCAGAGGCGCAGGCCGTATCAACAGCGCGATGCTGTCTGTCCTCAGGGAAGTAAACGGTATGGACAGAACAAGCCTGTATTTCGGCACCGGAGACGTCTATTACGATGAAATATGCCGCGAGGCGGGCAGGCTTTGCACCATTTCAGACAATGTTCATATTATGAGATATATAGACGATATGGACAATCATCTGATGGCGGCAGACGTTGTGGTTTCAAGAGCGGGAGCACTGAGCATAGCAGAAATATGCGTATGCGGCAAATGTGCGGTGTTCGTACCCTCGCCCAATGTTACGGGCAATCACCAGTACCACAATGCAAAAGCAGTTGCAGACAGGGGCGGAGCGATTCTCATAGAGGAAAAGGATCTTACAGATGAGCTTCTGGTTTCAACGATTGCAGAGCTCAGAGCAGACCCCGAAAAAGTAAAGACCATGGGGAAGGCCGCAAGAAAGTGCGCTTTTGACGATTCAGCGGAAACAATATATGAGGCGATATTCAGGTAACCGATACGCACCTTCGGCATATTATAAAATATGTTATGGAGGTGCGTTTGATTTTGTCCTATCAAATTAAAGGCGGAAATCACATACAGGGCGAGTACAGGGTGAGAGGTGCCAAAAATGCGGCTCTCCCGATTCTTGCAGCAGGTATAATGACGGAGGGTGAGAATCATATACATAACTGCCCGGACATAAGCGATGTGCGTGTAATGGCAGATATTCTGACAGTGCTCGGAGCTGAGGTATCAGCAGACGGCGATACTGTGACGGCAGACTGCAGTGGCATCTGCAGAAGCAGTATTCCGGCGGAGCTTGGCAAAAGCCTCAGAGCCTCGGTATTTTTTATTGCACCGCTGCTGTCAAAGACGGGCAGCGTTTCGGTGCCTGTGCCGGGAGGCTGTCATATAGGCAGAAGACCTGTTGACATACATATCGATGTTATGAAGGCCTTCGGCGCAAAGGTATGGGAGACCGGAGAAAAAATAATCTGCCGTACTGACAGGCTTTGCGGAGCGGATGCTGTCCTCAGATACCCAAGCGTCGGAGCCACCGAAAATGCGATTATGGCGGCAGTATGCGCAGACGGATCAAGTCGTATACGAAACTGCGCCAGAGAGCCGGAGATAGTATGCCTTGCGGATTATCTGCGAAACTGCGGAGCAAAAATCGCAGGAGACGGGACTGATACCATAGAGATAGAGGCGGTGAGGCGCCTTGAAGCGGCGGACATATCACTGCTGCCTGACCGTATAGAATGCGGCACATATCTGGCAATGGCAGCCGCAACAGGCGGAGAGCTTCTGGCGGAGGGCATAAAGCCGGAATGTCTGAAAGGCTTTACGGAGGCTATGGAGGCGGCAGGCTGCAGCTTCGGATATTCTGACAGCAGTATACTGCTTCGCAAAAACAGCAGGCTCAAAGGAGACGTCAGAATAAGGACGGAGCCGTATCCGGGATTTCCCACAGACCTGCACCCGCAGTTTGCGGCTATGATGTGCGCATCCGAAGGAAGCTGTGAAATAGAGGAAACGGTATTTGAAAGCAGATATAAATACATAAATGAGCTGAAAAAAACAGGCGGAAATATTGAAGTTTTTCAAAAAAAAGCTATAATTAAAGGGATGCATGAATTAAAAGGCGCTCATATGGAGGCGCCTGACCTGAGAGGCGGCGCCGCGCTTGTGACGGCAGCCCTTGCGGCCTCCGGCAAAAGCATCATAGACGGCTCACAATACATACAGAGAGGTTACTGCGGATTTGATGAGACCATCAGATCCCTGGGCGGAGATATATGGACGATTTAAGCAAAAAAAACACAATATCCTTTGAAGCGGATGCGGATTACGAAAATATGTATTACGATGACCCGCCGCAGGAGGATACTGAAGATTACAGCGCAGCTGCAGGCGGCAGCATAGAAAAACGGCGCAAAAAACGAAACCGCAAAAAACGCCGCAAAAAACGGCTGGGGCTGCGGATACTGATAATTACGGCAGCTGTGGTACTGCTGGTGCTGTTTGGCAGATCATCATATTTTAACATTGATGAAATACAGGTCAAAGGCAACAATTACTACACAGATGAGCAGATAATATCAATGTCAGGCGCGCAGACAGGCGTCAACACGTTTTCGGCAGGGTTTGGCAACATGGAAAAACTCCTGTGCGACGATTCATATATAGCGTCGGCCGAGATCAGAAGAAAGCTTCCCGATGTAATCGAGATTACAGTCAGAGAAAGAACCGAAATCGCAGCGGTATATTACGAAAAAAACTATTATGTCATTGACGGTTCGGGATATATACTCAAAGTTACGGCCGAAAAGCCCGATGTGACAAGAGTTACGGGGCTTACCGTCAAAAACGGCGAGGAGGGCGAGGCTCTTGAGGTCAAAGAGAGCCGTATGCTGACGGCAACCCTCGATATGCTTACGGGAGCCATGCAGGGGACTGTGTCCTTCAAAAAAATCAAAGTCAGCAATACAGTGCTGAGAGCATATATATACAACCACCTTATAGTCAGAGGTACTGCGGGTAATATTTCCGAGTGCATAGCATCGGGCAAGCTCGAAGCTGTGCTGTATGACCTCTACGAAAAAGGCATAAAAAACGGTATGATAAGCGTAGGTGACGACCAATATTGCGTATTCAGTCCAAAAATTAAGTGAAAATCAGAAAAACAGCAGTAAAAGTAGTGCATTTATGCGGGAAATATGGTACAATTCTATAGATAATATTCCGAGGAGGAAACAAGAATGACAAATTCAATCTTACAGTTTGAAAGCGAAGAAAACACAGCGGCGGTTATCAAAGTTGTCGGAGTTGGCGGCGCAGGCTGCAATGCTGTTAACAGAATGATAGATTCAGAGCTTGGCGGTGTGGAGTTCATAGCCATTAACACAGACAAGCAGGCTCTTGCCAAATCAAAAGCCCAGACCAAGCTTCAGATAGGAGAGAAGCTTACCAAGGGACTCGGAGCGGGAGCAAATCCGGAAATAGGACAGAAAGCCGCAGAGGAGAACATAGAGGACATCCGCAAATTCCTTGCGGGAGCGGATATGATATTTGTAACAGCAGGCATGGGTGGAGGCACAGGTACCGGAGCTGCCCCTATCATAGCCAAGGTAGGCAGGGATCTCGGAGCGCTGACGGTAGGAGTTGTCACCAAGCCGTTTACATTTGAAGGCAAAAAAAGAAGAGCCCATGCGGAGCTTGGAGTTCAGTTCCTTGAGGGATATGTGGATTCTCTTGTCATAGTTCCAAACGACAGACTTCTTGATATAGCGGACAAGAATACGGCAATGGTTGATGCGTTTAATATGGCGGATGATGTTTTGAGACAGGGTGTGCAGGGCATATCCGATCTGATTTCGGATGCTGCGCTTATCAACCTTGACTTTGCAGACGTCAAGACAGTAATGGGCGACAGAGGCGTTGCGCATATGGGCATAGGCAGAGGTACAGGCGACGACAGAGTTGCCACAGCCATCGAAAGCGCCATCAAGAGCCCGCTTCTCGAAACAGATGTCAAGGGAGCCAAGGCGGTGCTCCTCAACATTACAGGCGGATATGACCTCGGTATGCTTGAGGCCAATGAAGCCGCAGAGCAGATTGCAAAAGCCGCAGACCCTGACGCTATCATTATCTTCGGCGCAACCGTAAGAGAGGATATACAGGACGAGATCATCATCACAGTTATAGCCACAGGCTTTAAGGAGGACGGCAAGGGCAGACCTGATTCTCAGGAGATGCCGGTTCAGGAGGCATCTGATGAGGGAGATTCCGAACAGATCTCCGGCACTGATGATGACACAGGCATCGAAACCAGAGAAATAACAATAGACGATACACTTGAAACAGACGGCGGATTTGAAATTCCACCATTCCTCAAAAAGTGGAAGGAATAACTAAAGACAGAGAAGGGTTTTGAATAAGAGCCGGTTTTTAAGACCGGCTTTTTATGCATTTTGAAAGTATGAGGCAGATTACATCTCAGGACAACAGAATATGCAAAACCATACGGCAGCTTGGCGTCAGAAAACACAGAGAGAAGCTGGGACTTTACCTGATAGAGGGCGAAAACCTCATGGAGGAGGCCTTCAAAAACAACGCGGAGACAGAGTTTATCGCCATAAACAGTGACAGACTTGACTATTATATAAATCTGTTTGGCAACAGGATAGGAGAAGGTTATGTGATGCCCGCAAAGCTGTTTGATCAGCTTGCGGAGACGGAGAGCAGCCAGGGCATTATGGCGGCAGTCAGAATACCGCAGTTTACGGAGAAGCAGTTTGCGGAGAGGATTGCGGGAGGCAATGTGATAGTTTTAGACAGGCTGCAGGATCCGGGCAATATAGGGACTATCCTCAGAACCTGCGATGCAGCAGGCTACAGAGGCGCGCTGATGATCAGAGGCACAGCCGACATATATTCCCCCAAGGCCGTAAGAGCCGCGGCAGGCTCAGTCTTTAGGATTCCCGCATACTATACGGCGGGAGCTCACGAGGGAGTGAAACTTTTGAAGGGTGCAGGACTTAATATTACAGGCACCGGATTTGATACGGAGCTTATGTATTACGATGCGGACATGAGACAAAACACCGCAGTTGTCATAGGCAACGAGGGCAACGGCATTTCAGATGAAATGAAAGCCCTGTGCGACAGAATCGTAAAAATACCCATGCACGGCAGCATTGAATCGCTCAATGCGGCCGTTGCGGCAGGGATACTAATATATGAATCAATAAGACAGGAGAGATAAAAATGCGTGACAAGCTTACTACAATTTTAGAAGAAGCAAAAGAAAAACTTGCAAAAGCCGCTTCAATATCTGAAGCCGAAGAAATCAGAGTCAGTCTTCTGGGCAAAAAAGGCAAGATGACCGAAATCCTTCGCTCAATGAAGGATATGGCTCCGGAAGAGCGAAAAGACTTCGGACAGGCGGCAAACGAAACCAGAGCGGCCATCGAAACAATGCTCAAATCAAAGCTTGACGAAGTGAAGGCAAAGGCGCAGGCAGCAAGATTTGAAGCGGAGAAGATAGACGTTACGGAGCCGGGCAGACCTGTAGTGCTGGGCTCAAAGCACCCTATCACAATCACAATCGAGGAAATCTCAAGAGTGTTTATGTCCATGGGATTTTCGATAGCCGAAGGTCCTGAGGTCGAAACAGTATTCTATAACTTCGATGCGCTCAATGCAGAGCCTAATCACCCTGCCAGAGATATGAGCGACACCTTCTATATTACAGATGAGACGCTTCTGAGAACTCAGACTTCGCCTGTGCAGGCAAGAACGCTGATGGCTCAGAAACCTCCTATCAAGGTTATCTCACCGGGCAGATGCTTCAGATGCGACACTCCCGACGCCACCCACTCGCCGATGTTCCATCAGGTTGAGGGACTTCTCGTGGACGAGGGCGTTACCATGGCAGACCTCAAAGGAGTTTTAGACAGCTTTGCAAAGCAGATGTTCGGCTCATCGGTTAAAACAAAATTCAGACCTCACCACTTCCCGTTCACAGAGCCCAGCGCCGAAATGGACGTATCCTGCTTCAAATGCGGCGGCAAGGGCTGCAGAGTGTGCAAGGGCAGCGGCTGGATTGAGATATTAGGCTGCGGTATGGTACACCCTAACGTACTCAGAGTAGGCAATGTTGACACAGAAAAATACACAGGCTTTGCCTTTGGCATGGGTGTTGAAAGAATAGCAATGCTTAAATACGGAATTGATGATATCAGACTTCTTTACGAAAACGATATGAGATTCATCAGTCAGTTCAAATAGGAGGTAAGGTAAAGATGCTAGTATCATTAGAATGGTTAAAAGATTATACAGAAGTTAACGTTTCAGACGAAAAATTCTGCGACGACATGGTTATGTCAGGTTCAAACCTTGAAACCTGCGAGCACGTAGGCGGCGGGATTTCAAATGTTGTTGTCGGCAGAATCGAAAAAATAGAGAAACACCCCGATGCGGACAAGCTGGTGGTGTGTCAGCTCAATGTGGGAACCGGTGAGCCGGTGCAGATAGTTACAGGAGCTACCAATATATATGAGGGAGCGACAGTACCCGTAGCGCTTCACAACAGCAGAATTCCGGGTCCTCTGCACGGACAGCCTAAGACGGAGGGCGGAGTCAGGATTACCAAAGGCAAGCTCAGAGGAGTCGAATCATCCGGTATGCTCTGCGGACCGCAGGAGCTTGGTCTTGACGACAAGGTGGCGCCGTACATCTCCAAAGACGGCATATGGCTTCTTAACGATGAATTTGAAATCGGCGCGGAGCTTTCGGAGGCTCTCGGACTTGAAGATACCGTAGTTGATTTTGAAATAACTCCCAACAGACCCGACTGCCTTTCGATGATAGGAATGGCAAGAGAGGCGGCGGCAGTATTCGGCACAAGACTTGAATATCCCGAAACAGACTGCGAACACGAAGAAGGCAGCGCAGCCGACTATATCGCAGTTGACATCAGGTCAGACCTGTGCAGAAGATATACTGCAAGAATAGTCAGGGACGTAAAAATAAAGCAGTCGCCGTGGTGGATACAAAAACGCCTTATCAGAGCGGGCATGAGACCTATCAACAACATCGTTGACATTACAAACTTCGTAATGCTTGAATACGGTCAGCCTATACACGCATTTGACATCAATACTCTCGCAGGCGGCAAAGTCGTAATCAGGACTGCAGCCGAGGGCGATAAATTCACAACACTTGACGGCACAGAGAGAACTCTTTCAGAGGGTATGCTGATGATATGCGACGCCGAAAAACCCGCTGCAGTGGCAGGAGTTATGGGCGGACTTGACTCAGACATCAAAGACAATACTACAACCATAGTGGTTGAATCCGCAAACTTCGCAGGTGACAGCGTCAGAGCGACATCCAAAAAACTGGGACTTCGTACAGAAGCATCGTCAAGATTTGAAAAGGGCATAGACCCTAACCTGTGCGCAAAAGCCGCGGACAGAGTAGTAAAACTCATAGAGCTTACGGGAGCTGGCACACCTGTTGCAGGAAGCGTTGATGTTTATCCAAATGCAGTTGAGGCAGAGCCTGTTCATGCCAGAGTTTCAAGAATCAACAGGGTGCTGGGAGTTGAGCTTACAAGAGAATTTATGGTTAAGGCTCTCGAAAGCCTTGAAATGACTGTTACAGGCGAGGGCGACGATATGTATGTTACTGCTCCTACAGTCAGACAGGATATCCATATTGAAGAGGATATAGTTGAAGAAGTAGGCAGAATATACGGCTTTGACAAACTGCCTGTGACAATACCAAGAGGCAACAGCGAGGCGGTGAAGCCTGACGACAGGATCCTCAGAGATCTTGCAAGAGATACCATGGTCGCAATGGGAGCAACCGAAATCCAGACTTATTCGTTCGTAAGCCCTAAGGGTGTTGACAACTGCAGAATCGACGAGGATTCGTGGGAAAGATGCTTCGTAAAAATCATCAACCCGCTGGGAGAGGAAAACTCGGTGATGAGAACTATCCTTACACCTAATATGCTGGAGGTTCTCTCAAGAAACTACACAAGAAACATAGAATCCGTAAAAGCGTTTGAAATAGGCAACACGTTTATGGCAGACCTGTTTGACGAAAAAGCTCTGCCTGAAGAAAGCTATTCGATGTGCGTGGGTATGTACGGCAAAGACGCGGACTTTTACACGCTCAAAGGCATGATAGCAGAGCTGCTTTCGATAATGGGCATCAGAGATGTTGAATTTATCGCAGAGTCCGAATACGGAGTATATCATCCGGGCAGATGTGCAAGAATAGTTGCAAGAATCCCCAAAAAAGCAATGCCGGAGGTTGACGACCTCAAAAAACTTATCCTGACGGGAGAGGTTGAAGGCACAGAGGAATACAACAAGCTCAAAGATATAATCGAAAACAGCGATCCTGTTGCAATGGGAGATTATGAAGATGTGGAGCTTGGCATCATGGGTGAGGTTCACCCTGAGGTTACGGCAAAATATCAGATAAAAACAAGATGCTGCATATGCGAGCTGCTGTTTGATACTGTATGCGAGATTTCAGATACAGACAAGGCTTACAGACAGCTTCCTAAGTATCCGTCAACATCAAGAGATATCGCGCTGCTTGTTGATGAGAGCATGGAAGTCGGAACAATCGAAAAGGTTATAAAGGCTGCGGCTTCTGAAATCCTCAAAAACGTCAGACTGTTTGACATATACAGAGGCGAGCAGGTTGCAGACGGCAAGAAGAGCGTTGCCTTCACACTGACTTATCAGGATGAGAGCAGAACCCTTACAGACGATGATGTTGCTCCTGTACACAGCAATATACTTAAAGCTCTTGAAGAAACACTGGGAGCGGTTCTTCGTGAAATCTAAACGAGGAGTGCGGTTATGGAAAACAACAGAGTTAAAATAAGAATATACGGACAGGAATACACTATAGTAGGCGAAAGAAGCCGGGATGAGATTATCAAGGCGGCGCAGTATGTTGACGAGCGTATGCAGTTTATAGGCAGAAACTCCAATCTGGGCTCCACCACATCTTTGGCGGTGCTTTCGGCGGTTAATATAGCCGATGAGATATTTGCCGCAAAAGAAGAGCTTGAACTGCTCAGAACACAGAACGCCCAGCTTGAGGCTGACGCCAAAAAATACGTGGATCTGTGGGATGATGCCAAAAAAACCGTAATACAGTACAGAAACGAGATGGAGGATCTGCGCCGCAAAGCGTCAGACGATTCACAGCTCAGAGAAATACAGAGAAGATACAAAGAACTCGAAAGCAGCTTCTTCGATCTTCAGATGGAAAACGTACAGCTCAAAAGCAGACTGGACAAGACACAAAAATAAACAGCAAGAGGTTAAGAAGCGGCTCTATGAATGACAAAAGCATAAAAATTCTGGAATACAACAAAATAATTGAGATGCTCAAAACAGGAGCTGCTTCCGAAATGACAAGGCAGGTCATATCAGAGCTCAAACCTCTTACTGACATATATGAGATAAGGCGCCTGCTGCAGCAGACCACAGAGGCGGTAAAGGTGATTATGATCAGGGGCAACCCTCCTATGAGCGCGTTTTATGATATAGCGCCTGCTCTTATGAGGGCCAGGAAGGGCGGCACCCTGACAATGCAGCAGCTGCTTCAGATATCATATAATATGCGGACTGCAGGTGCTATGAGCGCATTTCTCGAAAAAGATCTGACCGATATACCTGCGCTCGATGCAATCAGAGAGGTAATCTCCGTAAACAGAGCTCTCGAAAACGAAATAACAAGATGTATTCTGTCAGAGGACGAAATGGCAGACACCGCCTCGCCTGAGCTGCGCAGCATCAGAAGAAGCATAGTAAGGCAGAACGAAGCCATCAGGGCAAAGATGAGCCATATGCTGGGCTCTGCCGAAAACAAAACACTTCTGCAGGATTCCATCGTTACAATGAGAGACGGCAGATATGTAATCCCTGTAAAACAGGAATACCGCTCCAGATTTCCCGGGATAGTTCATGACCAGTCGGCAACAGGCGCAACCCTGTTTATAGAGCCGCAGGTCATAGTCAACATGAACAATGAACTCAAACAGCTTTTTCTCGACGAAAAAAAAGAAATCGACAGAATACTTGCAGAGCTTTCGGGCAGAGTGGCCGAGAACTATCACGGACTTTACAACAACCAGAAGCTGCTGGTGGAGCTTGATTATATATTTGCAAAGGGCAGACTGTCGCTTTCCTACAGAGGCGAGGAGCCTCACATCAGTGAAGAGGGCATACTTGATCTCAAACAGGCAAGACACCCTCTGCTGGATCAGAAAAAAGCGGTTCCTATCAATGCTTCGCTGGGCAAAACCTACAGCACGCTGATAATAACAGGTCCCAATACCGGAGGCAAAACCGTAACCCTCAAAACAGCGGGACTTCTTTCGATGATGGCGGCGTCAGGACTTCACATTCCGGCCTCCTCAGAGAGCATAATTCCTGTGTTTGAGGATATATTTGCAGATATAGGCGATGAGCAGAGCATAGAGCAGAGCCTTTCGACCTTCTCATCGCATATGAACAATATAGTTAATATCGTTGACAGAGCAGGGCCGGGCTGCCTTGTGCTGCTTGACGAGCTTGGAGCCGGTACAGACCCTACAGAGGGCGCGGCGCTTGCAATAGCCGTACTCGAAAAACTCAGGGCAAACGGAGCGCTGATATTTGCGACGACTCATTATACGGAGCTCAAAAAATACGCAATATCCACTGCAGGCGTTCAGAATGCCTCGATGGAATTTGATGTTGAAACCCTGAGTCCGACCTACAGGCTTACAATAGGAATCCCCGGCAAGTCAAACGCCTTTGAAATATCACGCAAGCTGGGACTTTCAGAGAGCATAATAGACAAGGCCAGAGAGCTTCTTGAGGGCAGAGACATAGAGTTTGAGGATGTAATAGCAGCCCTTGAGGACGACCGCAAAAAAGCCGAGGAGGAGCGCGATCAGGCTATAGCTCTCAATATAGCAATGAAAAAACAGAAACAGGAGCTTGAGAAGCGTGAGGCCGAGATAAAACAGAAAAAATCAGAAATACTTGCAAAGGCAAGAGAAGAAGCAAGAGAAATAGTAAGAGAGGCAAAGGACACCACCAGAGAGGTTCAAAAAGAGCTCAGAGAATTAAACAGAATAGACAGCATCGCAGAGCGAAACAGGGTGTTTGACGAGGGCAGACGAAAGGTCAGAAACCTTGAAGGCAGGTATCGTGAAAAAACAGTAAAGCAGGTAAACAGCAGGCCGGTAAAGGCCTCCGATCTGAAAATCGGCAACAGAGTCAAGGTACTGTCTCTTGACCAGAACGGCGAGATTACATCGCTTCCCGACGATAAGGGCAATGTGACGGTGCAGATGGGAATACTCAAGGCAACCGTCAATATCAGAGACATAATGCTTATAGACGATATCAAAAAACCAAAGCCTGCGCCTAAACAGAGAAACTACAGCAGTATGTATCAGGCCAAGGCTATGAATATGAGCACGACCATCAATGTCAGAGGCCAGAGCCTTGACGATGCCGTTATGAATGTGGACAAATATCTTGACGATGCCTTTATGGCAGGCCTCAAAGAAGTCACCGTCATTCACGGCAGGGGCGAGGGCATACTGAGAACAGGGCTTCAGCAGATGATGAAGCGCCACAGACACGTTAAAGATTTCCGCAAGGGCGCCTACAATGAGGGCGGAGACGGAGTTACAATAGTACAGTTAAAATAGAGAGGTAGACAACAGATGAAAGATTACAGGCAGCTTATAGCTGAAACAATCGCACCGCACGTGGAGGGACTTGAAGTTTCCGAAATCAGAGAAATGGTAGAGGTTCCTGCGGACAGCAAAATGGGAGATTATGCGTTCCCGTGCTTCAAACTTGCAAAACTGCTGAGAAAAGCGCCGCCTTTAATTGCAAAATCAATAGCGGAGCAGATTGCCGCAGATGAGATGTTTGAAAAAGTCGAAAGCGTCAACGCATATGTTAACATATTCCTGTCAAGAGATGCGTTTATCGGTGATGTGGTAAAAGAAATAATCGCAAAAGGCGATGCTTTCGGTTCATCTGATGAGGGAGCAGGCAGGAAGATAATAGTGGAATACTCCTCGCCTAACATTGCAAAGCCGTTTCATATCGGACATATCAGAAGTACGGTTATAGGCAACTCGATATACAAGATATATGACTTTCTGGGATATGACACTTTCAGAATAAATCATCTGGGAGATTACGGCACACAGTTTGGCAAGATGATATGCGCCTACAGACACTGGGGCAGCAAAGAGGATGTCATAAACGAGCCTATCAGGACGCTCCTAAGCTACTACACCAGATTCCATGTTGAGGTTGAAACTCACCCTGAGCTTGACGATGAGGCAAGAGAAATCTTTGCAAAGCTTGAAAAAGGTGAGCCTGAGGAGGTTGAGCTCTGGCAGTGGTTCAGAGATGAATCTCTCAAGGAGTTTACAAGAGTATACAAAATGCTGGGAATCGAATTTGACTCCTACAACGGAGAAAGCTTCTACTCGGACAAGATGCCGAGATTTGTGGAGGAGCTGAAGGCAAAAGGGCTGCTCGAGGAATCACAGGGAGCGCAGATTGTAAACCTTGAAGAGTACGGTATGTCACCTGCTCTTATTACCAAATCAGACGGCTCCACATTGTATATAACAAGGGATATTGCCGCAGCAGTATACAGAAAAGAAACCTATGATTTCTACAAAAACCTGTATATAGTCGCATCGCAGCAGAATCTGCATTTCCAGCAGTGGATTAAGATTCTGGAGCTTATGGGCTATGAATGGGCAAAAGACTGTGTTCATATTCCGTTCGGACTTGTATCTCTTGAAGAGGGCACAATGTCAACAAGACACGGCAGAGTCGTATTCCTCGAGGATGTTCTCAACAGAGCCGTTGAGGAGACAGAAAAAATAATCAGGGAAAAAGGCGTTGCAACAGACAATATAGAACAGACAGCAAAGCAGGTGGGCATAGGCGCCGTTATATTCCAGGAATTATCAAACAACAGAATCAAGGACTATGTGTTCTCATGGGACAAGGTGCTTGACTTCAACGGTGAAACAGGTCCGTATGTGCAGTACACATATGCAAGAGCCGCAAGCCTTATGAGAAGAGCCGATAAAAAAGCTCTTGCAAAGGCACAGGCAGGTGACATAGATGTGTCATATATCAGAAGCGATGCGGCATATGAGCTTGCGAAGCTTTTAGAAGCATTCCCTGCGGTTGTTGTTGAGGCTGCGCAAAAATATGAACCGTCTGTTGTGACAAGACATATAGTTGATATTGCTCAGAGCTTTAACAGATTTTATCACGATGAGCATATCATAGTCGAAAACATCGAAGAGCAGGCAGCAAAACTTGCACTTGCACAGGCTGCTAAGAATACTATAAAGAATGGTCTTGGACTGCTGGGAATTCAGTGTCCGGAAAGGATGTAATTAAATGATAAAATACGTTGGTGATGTATACAGACCGCCAAGTGAGGCGTACAGCCTGATAGTTCAGGCTACCATAGGCTGCACTCATAACAAATGCTCTTTCTGCAAAATGTTCAAGGAAAAAAGATTTCAGACAAGACCTACAGAGGATATTATTGCGGATTTTGCATGGGCAAGAAAAAGATACAGAAGCGTGCCGAGAATTTTCTTAGCGGACGCAAATGCGCTGTGTCTTAAGACAGACAAACTGATGCCGATACTGACATATATAGAAGAAACTTTCCCGGAATGTGAAAGAGTTACTATATACGGCAGAGCGTCGGATATTTTGAGAAAAACAGAAGAAGAACTGGCTATGCTAAGAGAGCATGGCCTCACAATGGTATATATAGGCGCCGAATCCGGCAGCGACAAGGTGCTTGAAATGTGCCATAAGGGCGAAACACGCCGGCAGCTTATTGATGCTGTCAAAAGAATTGAAAAGGTAGGCATCAAGGCCTCAGTAACATTTATAAGCGGGCTTGCAGGCAAAGACGGCTGGGAGGATCACGCCATACAGACAGGCACTATGATTACTGAGATGAACGCCTCCTATGTAAGCCTCCTGACACTTCTTGTAGATCCGCAGGCTCCCATGTATGACGATATACAAAGCGGCAGACTCAAACTGCTTACACCGCAGGAAGTGCTTGCCGAAACACATCTGATGCTTGAGAATGCAAATCCGGAGAAGACCTGTGTTTTCAGAAGCAACCACGCCTCCAACTATCTGTCACTCAAAGGCGATCTGCCTCAGGACAGAGACAGATTTCTGGCGCAGATTGAAAACGCAATGAAAAACACCGGTATGTTAAAGGATGAAAGGTTCAGACTGCTTTAGATTAAAGATATGAAGATATTACTTACAACGCTTAATTCCAAATATGTTCATTCCAATCTGGCGCTCAAATATCTCTATGCGGCGGGGCTTCCCAACTGCGCCGGTCTTGAGATAAGGGAGTTTACCATCAACAACGATGACGACTACATATATACAGAGCTTGTCAGAAATGAATATGATGTGGTATGCTTCTCATGCTACATATGGAATATAGAGAAAATTAAATATCTGTGTGAGAACCTCAAAAAAGCAAAGCCTGAAACACGCATTGTATGCGGAGGACCCGAGGTAAGCTATGATATGCGGGAATTTCTTCTGGCAAACCCTGCAGTCGATGCCGTTATTTTCGGAGAGGGCGAATATGCTTTCAGTATGCTGTGCAGGGCGCTGACGAAGGGAAGCCCTAAATTTCCCGAAATCAAAGGTCTTGCCTACAGGGCGGGAAGCGACATAATCGTAAACGACCCTATGCCGCCCGTTAAATTCAGCAGTCTGCCGTTTCCGTATGCGGTGCTGCCTGCAGAGGAGGACAAAGTCGTTTACTACGAATCCTCAAGAGGATGTCCGTACAGCTGCAGCTACTGCATTTCGTCATTAGACAAGACGGTGAGGTCGCTGCCTGTTGACAGAGTGAAGGATGAACTGTCATATTTCATACACAAGCGTGTGAAGCAGGTGAAGTTTATCGACAGGACATTTAACTGGGACAAAAACAGGTGCATTGAGATACTTGAATATCTGGCGCTTATGGATAACGGTGTGACCAATTTCCATTTTGAGCTTTGCGGCGACCTTATAGACAATCGCCTGATACAGCTTGCAGACAGCGTCAGAGCCGATCTGTTTCAGTTTGAAATAGGCATACAGACCACAAACCCGCTTACACTGAAAGCCATAAACAGAAAAAGCGAAATCGAAACCTGCCTCAAAAACATACGAAAGCTTTCAGCTCTCGGGGCGGCGCACGTTCATGTGGATCTGATTACAGGGCTTCCTTTTGAGGACATGAATTCGCTTCGGACATCGTTTAACAACATATATCCTGTAGGAGCAGACTGTATACAGGTGGGATTTCTGAAACTCCTCAAAGGCACCGCTGTCAGATATCACGAGGAATTCTATAACTACATATACAGAAGCAGAGCGCCGTATGAGGTAATATCAAATTCATTTATGACCTCGGGAGAGGTTGTGAGAGTAAAACAGCTTGAAAATGTGCTGGACCTGTTTTACAATAAAGGAGGTTTTGAGTTTACCCTCAATTACCTTATTGCCGGCTCGGAAATGACTCCGTTTGATTTTTATACGGAATTATCGGACTACTACTATATCAAAGGCTATCAGCACAGGAGCCATTCAAAAGAGGATATGTACAGGATACTCTACGGATATGCCATGTGGAAATGCAAGAATTCCGGGGTTGACCGCGAAGAAGCCATAAGGTATCTGGAGCAGGACATCAGGCTGCGGCTCAATGAGGATGCAGTCAGAAAATTTATGAAAAAAGGATGGGAATTCCCTCAGGAGAGAAGATGGCAAGAGAATATAAGGATTTAAGACAGGAAAGATCATTTGCAGCAAGAATAGGGATCAAACAGACGGTAAAAATTCCTATGGAGGAGCTGGATCTTAAAATCAGAGAGGACAGGATAGGCAGGTACTTCAAAAAGTATCTCAACAAGTTTGTGTTTGCCGAGTTCTCAGAGGAGTTTCTGAGCACATTCAAGGCTGCGGATATTATGCGAGGTGTGCCGATTCCGCTGAGAAAACAGGACATCAAAGAATTCAACGGAGGAGAAGGTCTTTCGATGCTTCATATTGCTGAGAATATGGCATGGGTAATCGGCTGCGATCCTCATTTCAAATACACACAGAGCTATGTTGACTGTATGGACAGACTGTACGGCAAAAAAATATGCGAGGGACTTCTCAAAGAAGGCAGAGATGCGGCAGAGCTCAAAGACTACGACAATGCCTGCATACATTTCAGAGCATCACTTTGTATGCAGCCTGACTATCTGCACGCAATGTATTCATATGCCAGAGTGTGCAGAGTAATGTACACAAGCAGCAAAAACCGGGAATATGTAGGCAGAATGAAAGCCGAATCTCTTGATTTCTTTGAATTTATGGTTGCGGTGCATCCAAGACACGCGCAGTCGTACTACTACCTGGGCTATGCGTATCTGAACATGGGGCAGTACATCAAGGCAAGACTTGTATGGAATGACTTCCTCAGATTCAGCAAAAACAACAAGGACAAAAAAGAAATACGCAAAAGAATAGAACAGATTGCAAAGCCGGTATACATAGAAGAAGGCTGCAATGATATTATGGCAGGCAGGTTCGATGACGGCATCAAAAAACTCGAAGCCTTTCTTGACGATGAATACAGCAGATGGTGGCCGCTTCACTATTATCTCGGAGTGGCATACGAAAGATGCGGCAGGACAGAGGATGCCGTAGAGAGATTCAAACAGGTTCTCAAAATGAACGGAAGTCATCTTGAAACTATGGAAGAGCTTTATGCCATATATTCATCGGCGGGAGATGAAGCCGGAGCCAACAAATACCGCAAAAAAATGGCTATCATCAGAAAACAGCTTGAAGAAGAAGCCGAGGCCGTTGCCGGAGACGATGAGAGAGAAAGCACTGTTTCGGGTATTGCAGAGTCTGCAGCTCTTGACAGAGAGTACGAAAAAACTCCTGTCGAAAAAATCATTCAAAAAGGCAACGAGGCGCAGTCAAAGCTTGACGCCATCAAAAAAGAAAGAGCAGAGGCTATGGACAGCGAGCTGGCTGAGGCAATGAAAAAAAGAAAACAGGAGGTTGCCAAGGG
>CAVDMD010000015.1:0-27398 GCA_963609975.1 bacterium
TTTGCTGTCGGTGATTACAAGAAACTGCCAAATGAAGTCGGCGGTATGGAAACTGTACTTCCTGAAGAAGTTGCAGAAAGGATGAAAAAATTGCTATCGGAGTATAACAACAAGGAAGAAAAGACCTTTGAAGATATTCTGGATTTTCATGTGAAGTTTGAATGTATCCACCCATTTCAGGATGGAAATGGTCGTGTGGGGCGCTTGATTATGTTCAAGGAATGTCTGAAATACAATATTGTTCCATTCATTATCGAGGATAATTTGAAAATATTTTATTATCGAGGATTGAAAGAATGGAATAATGAAAAAGGGTATCTGACAGACACTTGCCTGACAGCACAAGATAGATATAAAGCATACCTGGATTATTTTAGAATTGCATATACGGAGATTTGACTGCTGTATGAGCAGCGGATATGGTGATAATATCTTAAAATTACTGCGACATTTACTACACCACTTGATGGTGTAGTTGCAAAGATTTACAGAGACTTATGAAAATTTGAAGAAAAACCGAAAGCCCGAAAATGCCCGTAATATCAGTGTTTTCGAGACTTATGGAGGATTATAGAGATTATGATAAAAGTACTTTTTATCTGCCA
This sequence comes from bacterium, assembly GCA_963609975.1. Classification (GTDB taxonomy): domain Bacteria; phylum Bacillota; class Clostridia; order Peptostreptococcales; family Anaerovoracaceae; genus UMGS973. The sequence goes on from CAVDMD010000015.1 coordinate 606, forward strand.
CGGCAACATCTGCAGATCCACCATGGCAGAGTTTGTTATGAAGGACGTAGTACGCCAAAACCATACGGAGGCAGAGTTTTTTATCGCCTCTGCCGCAACCAGCAGAGAGGAAATCGGCAACGGTGTCCACAGCGGCACACTTCGCAAACTCCGTGAGGTGAATGTTCCCGTTGACAGGTCCAAAAAAGCTGTACAGATTACAAAAGAAGACTATAATATATATGACTACATAATTGCAATGGATGAGAACAATCTGCACAATCTTAAACGCATCATACCCGAAGATACAGAGGGCAAGGTATACAAGCTGCTCGATTTTACAGACAGAGGCGGAGATATAGCAGACCCGTGGTATACAGGCAATTTTGATGCGACCTATGACGATATAACGGAAGGTATAGACGGATTTATGGAATTTTTAAGGAGGCAGCCATGAAAATAAACAGAGTGTGGGCAGTATATTTTACAGGGACGCAGACAACCTCAAAGGTAGTCGGAAAGATTGCGGATGAGCTTGCGGACAGACTGTGCTGTGGCAGGCTTACATATGATTTCTCACTCCCTGCGGCAAGGACAGAGCCTATGGCGTTTTCGGCAGGAGACCTTGTCATATTCGGTACACCTGTAATTGCAGGCAGAGTACCGAATGTGCTTCTCAAATATCTTGCTGACATCAGAGGCGACGGCGCACTGGGTGTGCCTGTGGTGCTTTACGGCAACAGAAACTATGATGATGCGCTGATAGAGCTTAGAGATATAATGGAGGCGGGCGGCATCAGGACAATAGCTGCGGGAGCATTTGTAGGGGAGCATTCGTTTTCGAGAGTGCTTGGAGCGGGCAGACCCGACAGGCAGGACATGAATAAAGTCTGCAGCTTTGCCGATGACATATTCCGCAAATTATCTTCGGCAGACAGCTTTGAGATGATAAAAGTCAAAGGCACACCGAAGCCGTACAGCGGATATTATCAGCCGAGGGACAGACAGGGTGTGCATATAGATATACGCAAGGTGAAGCCAAAGACAGACGAAAACAAATGCATCAGATGCGGCAAATGCGCAGAAATCTGCACCATGGGCTCTATTGATGCCGAAGATTTTTCAAAGGTAACGGGAATATGCATCAAGTGCTGTGCCTGCATCAAACGATGTCCTGCCGGTGCCAAATATTACGATGATGAAGGGTATCTGTACCATCAGCATGAGCTTGAGCAGCAGTGGAGCAGGAGAGCGGAGCCTGAAATCTTTATCTGATTGTCTTTTTCTGTCATGGCATTGAATTTGCATTGAACACTTATCTGTGATATAATTGTTTGGTTATAAATTTTTATGGAAAGAGTGTTTTACTGATGGACAGACAAAAGATAATAAACATAGCGGTTATTGCTCATGTAGATGCAGGCAAATCAACTCTGGTGGATGCATTTTTGAACCAGAGCGGAGTGTTCAGAGCCAACGAGGAGGTCGTTGACTGCGTAATGGACTCCGATGATATCGAAAGAGAAAGAGGAATTACAATCTACTCCAAAAACTGCTCTGTAATGTACAATGACGTAAAAATAAATATAGTTGATACACCTGGTCACGCTGACTTTTCCTCAGAGGTTGAGCGCATAATGAAAACTGTTGATACGGTCATACTTCTGGTTGACTCATCGGAGGGACCTATGCCTCAGACAAGATTCGTGCTCAAAAAATCTCTGGAGCAGGGCATAAACCCTATCCTGCTTATCAACAAAATAGACAAAAGAGACGCCAGAATTGACGAGGTTGTAGATATGGTATACGAGCTGTTTATGGATCTTGAAGCCAGTGACAGACAGCTTGACTTCCCTATTCTGTACGGAATCGCAAGGCAGGGAATAGTAGTGAGAGATCCTGCGGAGGCGGAGAATATCAACGTGCAGTCGGGAAACAGCAAGGTAAGAAAAAACACAGCGGGAGGACAGGGCGGACTCAGCATAAAACCGCTGTTTGAAACAATTCTTGAGCACTGCGACATATATCCCGACAGGACGAAGGAGCCTCTGCAGCTTCAGGTTTCAACCCTTGGATATGATGACTACATAGGCAGACTGGGCATAGGCCGTATTACAAGAGGCACGATAAAAGAAGGACAGACCGTTGCAGTCACCAAAGATGACGGCACAGTCAAAAACTGCAGGGTAAACCAGGTGTTTACCTACAGAGGACTCAAAAGAACTGCAGTCAAAGAGGCACAGGCGGGAGATATTGCCGTAATATCAGGTATATCCGATATTTCCATAGGCGAAACCATCTGCGATCCGGAGCATCCTGAAGCAATGGATATGATTAAGATTGAGGAGCCTACGCTTTCGATGAACTTCATGGTAAACAAATCACCGTTTGCAGGCAAATCGGGCAAATATGTAACATCAAGACATATCAAAGAAAGACTTGAAAAAGAGCTTGAAGTTAATGTGGGGCTTCTTGTCGAGCCTACTGACAGCACAGACAGCTTCAAGGTTTCGGGCAGAGGCGAGCTTCATCTTTCAATACTTATCGAAAATATGAGGAGAGAGGGCTACGAGCTTGCGGTGTCAAAGCCTGAGGTTATATTAAGGAGAGGTCCGAACCATGAAACACTTGAGCCTATTGAGGAGGTTGTTGTTTCCGTTCCGGACGAGTATGCCGGCTCGGTTATATCCAAGCTCAATTTAAGAAAAGGCATAATGACACAGATGTCCGGTGAAAACGGATTTTCAAAGATAGAATATCTGGTGCCGACAAGAGGGCTTCTCGGATACAGAACAGAATTCATAAACGATACCAGAGGCGAGGGTACAATGGTAAGACGCTTTGACTCCTTCGGAGAATACAAGGGTGACATACCTCAGAGAATAAACGGTGTTGCCATAGCTCAGGAGGAAGGCGTTGCGACTCCTTATGCGCTGTTTAACATAGGTGAGAGAGTTCAGATGTTCATAGCGCCGGGCACTAAGGTTTATGAAGGCATGATAGTCGGCATGAACTCCAGAAACGACGATATGGTGGTAAATCCATGCAAGGCCAAAAAAGCCACAAACATGAGAGCTGCGGGAAGTGATGAGGCAATCAGACTTTCTCCGCACAGAGAGTTTACTCTTGAAGAGGCTCTTGAATTTATAAATGATGATGAGCTGGTTGAAATCACACCGGATGACATACGTCTCAGGAAAAAGCTGCTTCACGAAATCGAGAGAAGAAGAAGCGGCAGAATATATGAGGAAGTATAATGAATATAGTTGACAAGCTGCTTCAAAGCTCATGGGCGAGCTGCATAAACGCTCTGATTATATTGCTGGCAGGACTTCTGATCCTGAAAATAGTAACAGTGCTGATAAGAAAAATCCTGTCAAAGAGCACTGTGGACGGAGCACTGCATACACTTTTGATCAATACGGTAAAGGTTGCGGCACTGATAATCATAATTGTTTCGGTGCTTTCGGAGCTTGGTGTCAACACCTCTACATTCATAGCGGTAATAGGCGCCGCAGGCGCTGCGGTTGCCCTTGCCCTCAAGGACAGCCTTGCCAATGTGGCAGGCGGCATTATAATTCTTGTTACAAAGCCTTTTGGCAAGGGCGATTATGTGATGACCGGCGATGTTGAAGGCTCCGTGGAAAAAATTGATATACTGAATACTACGCTTAAAACCGTTGACAACAAAGTGGTATCGATACCAAACAGCAGTATATCCGGCAATCCTCTGATCAACTTCACAAGAACTGATGCCAGAAGGGTTGACCTGCGCATAGGAGTCAGCTATGATGCCGATATTGACAAAGTAAAAACCGTGCTTGCAGGAACAGCGGACAGCTGCAGCCTTGTGCTCAAAGACAGAGGATACTGCATAGGAGTGATTGAGCATGGCGAAAGCGCTGTGATATTTGATTTTCAGGTATGGACAAAGCCGAAGAACTACTGGGATGTGAAATACTATCTCGGAGAAAAATCCAAAAAGGCGCTTGACGAGGCGGGAATAGAGATACCGTACACGCATATAGATGTGATTGTCAAGAAATAAATTGCCAATTGTCAAAAAAAATTATATAATATAAAAAACATATTTTTTCGGGAGAGCAAAAATGGACAATAAATCAAGTGTAATAGGCTTTGTAATATATTTTTGGATATTTCAGATTTCGGCATTTGTTATGCTGAGACTGTTTGGGATGGTTTCGGCGAACACCCCCGCAAAACAGGTAATCATACTGTTTGTCATATTCGGACTTGCGTTTACAGGCTTTTACTTCATCAAGAGAAGCGGAGACGCCAAAAGAGCAAAGAGAAACGCTACAGCACAGTATGATGTGGCTCGCGCCGGCAAAAAGAAAAAAAAGAAAAAAAGATAATTTACAAAAGGGCGGAATTTCTGCCCTTTATATATTGGGAGGAGATTTATGAACATACAGATATTCGGGACAAACAAATGCAATGACACCAAAAAAGCCGTCAGATATTTCAAGGAGCGAAAGATAAAATACCAGTTTGTCGATATGAAGCAAAAGGGCATGAGCAGAGGCGAGCTTGCAGGCGTTATCAGAGCCCTTGGCGGCTTTGAAAACATACTGGACGAAAACTGCAAAGACAGGCAGGCCCTTGCTCTTGTCAGATACATTTCAGACAGCAGCAGGGAAGAAACACTTCTTGAAAACCGGCAGGTAATTAAGACCCCGATAGTCAGAAACGGCAGGCAGGCTACAGCAGGGTATATGCCTGATGTGTGGAAAGAATGGGAGTAGTATGGCAACAATAGAACAGACTTTCAAAAGACTTGAAAAATCCAGATTCAGAGCAGGATTTCATCTTGACCCAAAAGACAGAGAATATGTCACGGCAAAGGGAACAGACAAGATAAGAGAGCACGCGGAGGACTTCATAAAAAAACGCCTTGCGCCTGCATATATTGCAAACGACGGCAGACAGACTCCAATGAGAGGCCACCCTGTATTCAAGGCACAGCACGCGTGTGCCTGCTGCTGCAGAGGCTGCCTTGAAAAATGGTATCATGTGCCAAAGGGTATAGAGCTTACAGAGGATCAGCAGAGACGCATAGTCAATATGCTGATGGCATGGATCGAAAAGGAAATGAAATAGCCGAAGACTGTGGCTCATGGGTAATCAGACATTAACACAGCATAGAAAAGAGATGACATTTTGACAGAGAATTTTAAGATTTGCATAGAGGCGGTAATACCTATGTTCATACTGCTTGCCATAGGTTTTACCGTAAGAAAAACAGGCATCGTAAACGATGCGGAGCTGAAAAAAATGAACAGACTTGCATTTGATGTGCTGTTTCCGTTTCTGATGTTTTCAAACATATACAGCTCACATATCGTAGAAATCGTAAACTTACGTCTTATAGTGTTTACCCTTGCGGCAATAGGCATAGAATATGCGGCGGCTACTGCGGTTACACTCAAAATAGAAAAAAGCGGCGCTTCAAGAGGCGCTATGATACAGGCTATATACAGAAGCAACTTCGTTATAATGGGGCTTCCTATAGCCACCAATATATACGGACACGGCAATGTCGGCGTTACGGCGGTGATGATTGCGATAGTAGTGCCGCTTTACAATATACTTGCAGTGACAACCCTTGAAGTTTACAGAGATTCCAAAGTCAGAGCGGGCAGACTGCTTGCCAACATAGCCAGAAACCCTCTGATTATAGGGGCTGCCGCAGGTATTCTGTTTTCCCTTGCGGGAATTACTCTGCCGGAGGTTATTGATGATACGGTAAACAGCCTCAGCTCTACGGCGACACCGGTTGCGCTGATGATACTGGGTGCGTCATTTGAATTTGGTTCGGTCAAAGACTGCAGGCGCAATCTCATAATAGTGGTGCTTTCAAGGCTTGTAATTGTGCCGGGTATTGTGCTTACAGCAGCTGCTCTTGCGGGGATAAAAGGCATTGAATTTGTAACTCTTGTGGGAATATTTGCAGCGCCCTGCGCAATATCGTCGTTTACAATGGCGCAGCAGATGGATTCTGACGGAGTGCTGGCTGGAGCCGCAGTGATTTTCACCTCGGCCTTTGCGTGTGTTACAATGTTTTTGTGGCTGTTTGTATTCAAAACAGCAGGTATATTTTAGGAGGCTGCCATGATAATATCGACACAGTGCTATCTTGAAGCTGACGGCAGATGGCTTATGCTTTACAGAAACAAAAAACCGGATGATCCCAATGCAGGCAAGTGGATTGCGGCCGGAGGCAAGCTGGAGCCGGACGAAAGCATAGACGAATGCGCGGTCAGAGAAGTTATAGAGGAAACAGGACTTAAAATGAACAGCTTCGACAAAAGAGCTGTGGTACAGTTCATATCCGACACATTTGAAGATGAGGAGATGCATATATATACCTCAGATGATTTTGAGCAGATATGCAGCCCGGTATCTGATGAGGGACAGTTTGAATGGATCCCCGCATCCGAAATCTTTAACCTTAGCCTGTGGGAGGGCGACAGGCTGTTTCTGAAATATCTCTTAGAGGGCAGAGCCTACTTTGAAATGAGGCTTGAATACAGAGGCGACACACTTGTATATGCCTCACTTGACGGAAAGAGCCTTGATATATAGTCCGAAATATGCATTAAACCTGTGATGCCGGCATATATATTATAAAAAATATGCAGGGAGGGTAAGATGCTTAATACTGACGAGATAAGAAACAAAGAGGTTATAAACATATTTGACGGCAAAAGTCTGGGGTATGTCTGTGATATAGAGATTAATCTTCAGGCAGGCACCATCGACGGCATAGTGCTTCCGGGGAGCAGAGGTATATTCAATCTTTTCGGCAGGGGAGAAGAGGATATCGTAATCAGATGGTCCGATGTCAGAACGGTGGGAGAGGATGTGATACTTGTTGATGTCAAAGGTGCTTTTGGCTAAAATGCTTGCAAGAGCCGCAATATGCAGGTATACTGTATTTTAAGGAATTTACTTAGGAGGAACCACACTATGAGATGCCCTTTTTGTGACAATCAGGAAACCAAAGTTATAGACTCAAGACCTACAGAGGACGGACATGCAATCAGACGCAGACGGGAATGTGAACGCTGCAGCAGGAGATTTACCACATACGAAAAAGTAGAAGAAATAATTCTTATGGTCGTAAAAAAAGACGGTTCCAGAGAAGCCTTTGACAGAATGAAACTTATGAACGGTATTCTCAAAGCCTGCGAAAAACGGCCTGTTACGGTTGCAACCATAGAGAATATGGTTGACCAGATCGAAAGAGGCCTCAATAACATGATGGAAAAAGAAATCGAAAGCTCGTTCATAGGGGAGCTCATAATGGAGCAGCTCAAGGACGTGGATCAGGTTGCATATGTAAGATTTGCCTCGGTATACAGACAGTTTACCGACGTGAACACATTTGTGGCCGAAATCGAAAAACTATTAGGAAAACAGAAGGGCAATTAGTATGATAAGAATAGCGATAGACGGACCCGGAGGAGCGGGCAAAAGCACAATAGCCAAAAAAGTAGCAAAAGCGCTTGACATAGACTATATAGATACGGGCGCAATGTACAGGGCGGTGGGCTACAAGCTCGTCAGAGATAATATCGATATGTACGATGAGACCGCACTGCAGGCAATGCTTGACGCTACGGACATAGATTTTTCGGGCGACAGCACAATCCTTGACGGCGAGGACATAAGCGACAGGATAAGAACTCAGGAAATATCCCGCAGGGCTTCGGAGTGCTCGGCGCTGGCGCCTGTCAGAGCCAAGCTTGTGGAGCTTCAGAAAAAAATGGGAAGCACCAAAAGCGTTATAATGGATGGCAGAGATATAGGCACTGTGGTTCTCAAAGACGCAGAGCTCAAGATATATCTTACAGCCTCGGCAGAGGAGCGCGCGCACAGAAGACACAAAGAACTGCTTCTTAAAGGTGAGGACATATCCTACGAAAAAGTTCTTGCCGATATGCAGGAACGCGACTATAATGATATGCACAGACAGATAACTCCTCTGTGCAGGGCAGATGATGCAATAGAGCTTGACACTACAGGCATGAGCATAGATGAGGTTACAGAATATATACTGAGAAAGGTAAAATAGACTATGGCAACAGTAAAACCATTCAGAGCAGTAAGACCGCAAAAACAGTATGCGGACAAAGTTATTTCACTTCCCTACGATGTAATGAACAGAGATGAGGCTGCACAGATGGCAGAGGGCAATCCATACAGCTTTCTTCATATCTGCAGAGCCGAAATAGACCTGCCGCAGGCAGACCAGCATTCACAGGAAGTATACGAAAAAGCGAGAGACAATATAGCCGATTTCAGAGCAAAAGGCATATTCATGCAGGAGGAGACTCCGGCGATTTATGTATACAGAGAGATTATGGACGGCAGAGTGCAGACAGGCATATTCGGCTGTGTCAGCGTAGATGAATACAGAGACAACATCATCAAAAAACACGAGCTTACAAGAGTCGAAAAAGAAATAGACAGAATCAATCATTTCGATGTCTGCAATGCCGATACGGAGCCTGTATTTCTGACCTACAGAGACGACAGACGCATCAGAGTCATAGTTGAAGGCTGGGCGGCAAACCACGAACCCGAATACGATATTACGGCAGCTGACGGTATCAGACATATACTGTGGCCTGTGACAGATGAGGATGTCATAGCAACACTTACTGGACTGTTTGATCAGATTCCTGCGCTGTATATTGCAGACGGACATCACAGAAGCGCATCTGCATTCAAGGTGGGTATGAAGCGCAGAGAGCAGCATCCTGATTTTACAGGTGATGAGGAGTTCAACTTCTTCATGGCGGCGATATTCCCTGACAGCGATCTGCATATCTTTGACTACAACAGAGTTGTCAGAGACCTTAACGGACTTGATACGGCAGATTTTCTCAAAAAAATCAGCGAAGCAGGCTTTGAAATCGAAGAAAAAGGCACTGGCATATATGCGCCGGAGGCAAAGCATTTCTTTGGAATGTTCCTTGACGGCAAATGGTACAGGCTAAAAGCGACAGAGCGCATAATACCGGATCATGTGATAGACTCCCTTGATGTTGCAGTGCTTCAGAACAATCTGCTAAGACCGGTGCTTGGCATAGATGATCCGAGGACAAGCGACAGAATAGACTTTGTAGGCGGTATCAGAGGTCTTGCAGAGCTTGAAAAAAGAGTGAACTCGGATATGAAGGTTGCGTTTGCGGTGTATCCTGTAAGCATTTCAGACCTTCTGGCGGTTTCGGATGCCGACATGATAATGCCTCCGAAATCAACATGGTTTGAACCAAAGCTCGGAAGCGGACTTCTTATCCATATGCTTTAGACATATATTTTTTGAATAACACAAGCCCCCGCAGTAAAAACTACTGCAGGGGTGTTTTTTATATGAAAAAAAGAATTAAAATTCTGGCAGCCGCTTTTTCGGTGTGCCTTGCGGCACTGACAGTCAAGGCCGGATATATACAGATAGAGGGTCACGAGGAGCTTGGGGAGGCTGCGCGAATGCAGCAGAGCCTCAAAATAAACGGCACAGATACCAGAAGCATTATCTATGACAGAAACGGCGCCAGAATAACAGACGCTTCGACAGATTATGTATATATAATAAAACGGAATATGCTTGATATGAATGCAAGGCAGCTGCTTGAGGCAGCTGATGCGGTCGAGGGTGATAAGACAAATGACACCTATGCAATATATCATACCGAAAACAAAAATCAGAACATAAGAGAGGAACTCGAAAACACATATAACGCATATGTGATAGAGACAGGAAGCAGATACAGTCTGAACCAGCCGGCAGCTCATATTCTGGGCTACCTGAGCGGAAACACAGGCGCAGCCGGAATCGAGCTGAAATATCAGAGCAGACTTTACAGCGCAGGCAACAGCACATTTGTATATACTGACGGTGAGGGAAACATATTAAAAGGAACCGGTCCGTATGTGTCCTATGCGGAGAATGCTTTTCTTACAACCATTGATCTGCAGATCCAGAAAAGTACTGAAAAAATACTGAAAGAATGTGAATACGATTCGGCGGCCGTTGTACTTGAAACCGGAACAGGCAATATACTTGCAATGGCAAGCACTCCGTCATACAGTCCCCGGCAGATGGCAGAGCTTTTAGGCAGCAGCAGCGGCTGCCTTGTCAACAAGGCACTGCAAAGCTACCCGCCCGGCTCGGTATTCAAAATAGTAACAGCTGCGGCGGCTCTTGAGGCAGGAACAGTTACAGACAAAACAGAATTTTACTGCAGCGGAGAGGAGCTATTTGGCGACATCAGGATAAAATGTATGGCAGCTCATGGGAAACTCAGTCTGCAGGAGGCCTTTGCAAAATCCTGCAACTGCGCGTTTATACAGCTTGGGCAGAGCACAGGCTATGAAGCCGTAAAAATCATGGCTCAAAAAATGGGGATGGGAGCAAAGGCTCTGGACTTCAGTGAAGAATCCTGCGGACATATAACGATAGAGCAGGAGGCTGCGGGAGCAGGCATTGCCAATATGGCAATAGGACAGGGAACCCTGCTTGCCTCGCCGGTTCAGGTGGCGAGGATAACAAATATAATTGCAAACGGGGGAACTGATACAGGTATTCATATAATAAGCGCAAAACAGGAAAACAGGCGGGCAGTCTCAGAAAAAACAGCAGAGACGATAACAGAAATGATGAGAGCCGTTATGGTATACGGCACGGGAGCGGGAAGCACTGCTTCCATGTGCGCAGGCAAAACAGGCTCTGCAGAGGCAGGCAGTATGATACACGGATGGTTTACGGGGTTTTTCCCTTATAACGCGCCTGAATATACAATTACCGTCTTCTGCGAAGACGGTAAATCCGGCGGAAATTCAGCGCTTAAAGTATTCGATCAGATTGCAGACACCCTGAGATAATCCTTGAGTTTCTGCAAAGCTTTTTTCTCTATGCGTGAAACATAGGAGCGGCTTATTCCAAGCTCTGAGGCTATCTCACGCTGAGTTTTAGCCTCACTGCCTCTGATGCCGTAGCGCATAACCACTATCTGTTTTTCACGCTCTGTAAGAACCATATCAAGAGACTGCAAAAGCTGTGAAATCTGAATTTTAAGGCTCAGTCTGTTAAGAATATCATCGGGGTCTGTACCCAGGATGTCATCAAAACTTATGGAATTTCCGTCTTTATCAACACCGATGGGCACGTTGAGTGAAACCTCGGCTTTGATTTTTTTGGTGCTTCTTATACACATGAGTATTTCGTTTTCTATACATCTTGAAACATAGGTGGCAAGACGGGTGGCTCTGCTGCTGCTGTAGGTGTCGATGCCTTTTATCAGACCTATTGTGCCTATGGAAATAAGGTCATCCGCGGGCTGCCCGGCACCTGTATATTTTTTGGCTATATGTGCAACAAGTCTTAAATTGTGTTTTATCAGAGTTTCTCTGGCAGACATATCACCGCTGCCAAGCCTTTTCAGACATGATACCTCAGCTTCTTCGGTCAGCGGCATGGGAAAGGAACTGCTCATATATGTAACCCCCTCTTGTGTTTTTTACTATATGCACAGGAAGGGGCTAAAGTGCATGGCCGGATTAAATTGGCCTGTCACTATTTAAGTGTGAAAGACAGACAGTCTGTGCACTGGTCCATCGAAGGATTGCATTCGTGGGTTCCTATCGATACACAGTTTAGAGAACAGTAATTCCGGCTTCCGGCATGATGCCTGCAGTTTGATACCGAACACTTTACACTTTCGTTGATTTTACTCATAATCTACCTCCTTGAATTTTGATTACAGATATATTATTGCCGCAGACGGGCAAAAATATCAGTAATAGATGTTGTATGTCAAGGCTAAAAATGTTAAAATAATATTTAGATTTTTGATGAAATAAAAGCAAAACCTTCTCTGAACAGCTCAGGGAGGACAAAATGATAATTAAAGAACTTCCGGTCACCGAACGACCGAGAGAAAAAATGATTCGGTACGGCTGCGGCGCCATGTCAAACGCAGAGCTTCTTGCTGTGCTTATAGGCAGCGGCACCCGCAACAAATCCGCAATAGAAGTGGCTCAGGACATACTGGCTATGGACGAGAGCGGCATCAGCTTTCTCGGCAGATGCACACTTGAGGAAATTTCCTCAATCGACGGCATAGGCAGCGCCAAGGCCTGCAAAATACTTGCGGCGTTTGAGCTTGGCAGGCGAATCGCCACCAAATCCGCAGCAGACAGGTTTATGATAAACTCATACAGCGATGTGGCGGATCTGTTTATGGAAAAAATGCGCTACTATCAGGAGGAGCATTTTCATGCCGTGCTCATAAACGCACATGGCGGTGTGATTTCAAACGAGGAGATTGCAATCGGAGACATAATGTCCATGGTGATACATCCGAGAGAGGTGTTTGCCATGGCAGTACGCAAAAGCGCTGCAGGCATTATTCTTGCGCACAACCATCCCAGCGGCGACTGCACTCCCAGCGCAGATGATATAAGCACCACGAAGCGTCTTGTCGAGGCAGGTAAAATCATAGGCATCAGAGTACTGGATCACATAGTCATAGGCGACGGCACATTTACAAGCATGAAAGACAAAAATCTGATATAATCCATATATCAAAGGGAACAACGGAGGACAAAAAATGGGAAGCTTTTTCGGAACAAACATAGGAGTGGACTTAGGAACAGCCAACACGCTTATTTCAGTAGACGGCAAGGGAATAGTTCTTAATGAGCCATCGGTTATAGCAAAGGATACAGACAGAGACGAGGTTATTGCAGTGGGTCAGTCCGCAAAGGATATGCTTGGCAAGGCGCCTGCGCATATCAAGGTTGTAAAGCCTCTTGAAGAGGGTGTTATATCGGATTTTGATATGGCTGCTGATATGCTTGCCACTTTTTTCAAGCAGATGATGGGCCAGAGAGGCAAGATCAAGGCAAGAGTTGCTATAGGTGTTCCAAGCGGTGTGACAGAGGTCGAAAAAAGAGCCGTAGAAGAAGTTGTAACGAACCTCGGACCTAAGGAGGTATATATACTTGAAGAGCCGATGGCTGCAGCAATAGGTGCGGGCATGGATGTTGACGGCACTATAGGCTGCATGATAGTAGATATAGGCGGCGGCACCACAGATATTGCGATCATAACGCTGGGAGGAGTTGTTGCCAGCAGTTCCATCAGATATGCAGGAGACAAATTCAATGATGCCGTAATGCAGTTCGTAAGAAGGAAATATTCACTGCTGATAGGAGCCAAAACAGCCGAAAAGCTCAAAAAAGAAGTAGGCTGCGCCTTGGCTGACATTGACGAAAACGGCAATGAAATCATATATACCGCCAAGGCAAGCGGCAGAGACATAATCTCAGGCCTGCCTAAGACAATAGATGTGACGAGCAGGGATCTTGAAGAAGCACTGTCCGAATCGGTGGACGTGGTTGTTGACGGTATCAAGGCAACCATCGAAAAAGCTCCGCCTGAAATAGCGGCGGACGTTGCCGAAAACGGCCTTGTGCTTTCCGGCGGCAGCAGTCTTTTAAGAAACCTTGATAAAGTCATCACCAAAAGAACAGGTATGCAGGTTACAATGGCGGAAAATCCTCTTGAGGGTGTTGTTATGGGCGCTGCCAAGGCGCTTGATGATGTAGAGAAACTCAAAATCTACGTTAAAAAATCACGCAGATAATCAGGATAGGAAACAGGGAGTATGAATTGGATTCGTGAGCATAAATTAATAGTCGGAATCATAGCGGCAGTAATTGTCCTTGCCGTAATATGCTGTATATCTTTCAGCAGAGGCGGCGGATCCGGCGTTGCAGGCAAGGGGACAAACGGCGTTGTTTCCACAGGCGAGGGCGCTGTTACCGGAGGTATGTCAAAGCTTGAAAGCATATTTGCAGGCATCTTCAATTACAGAGCTGTAGTAGACGAAAACACGGCACTGAGAGAAGAAGTGGCAAATCTGGAGCAGCAGCTTCTTGACGAAAAAATGTCAAACGACCAGCTCAGCCAGCTCAAAGAGCTTTCAAAGGCGCTTGACTACAAAGCCGCCAAAAACAGGGAGCTTGTTTCGGCAGATATTACATCTTTTGATAATTCCAACTGGATAAACACCTTTATAATCAGCAGAGGCTCCTCTGACGGCATAGCAAAAGACGCAGTTGTCGTAAACGGCACAGGCCTTGTGGGCAGAGTGCTTGAATGCGGCAAATCATGGGCCAAAGTGGTATCTGCAGTTGATGATAACAGCAATACCAGTTTTATGGTTTCGCGAGATACAGAAATTTTAGGGATTCTGTCAGGAGACGGCAAGGGAGAGCTTGAAGGCTATGTTCTTGATGCGGATTCCGGAATTATAGAGGGAGATGTGCTTCTTACATCAGGTATGGGTATGTATCCGTCGGGTATAGAGATAGGAACGGTTACGGCAGTTAATTACAACAGCGATACACAGCTCAAAATGATTACCGTCAAACCGTCTGTCAATTTCAGAGGTATACGGAAGGTTGCGGTAATTATATGAAGTACAGATATGCAGGTTTAATATTTGCGGCAGCTTTCATACTGCAGACTACAGTGTTTGGTATGCTGCCGGTATTCGGAGTTTCGGCAAATCTCCTGCTGTGCTGCTGCGTTGTGATTTCATTTGCCTGTGCAGATAATAACGCAGGAATTGTAATAAGTGCTGCAGCGGGACTTTTATATGATATCTGTTTCAGCCAGTACATGGGAGTTACGGCACTTGTGCTTGTGCTTGTTGCGGCAGGCTGCATTGCCGCCAGGACATTTCTCTTGAATTCTGAGAATTTTATGTCGATGCTGGTGGTTTCTCTGGGCGCGGTTACTGTATATTACCATCTGTTCTGGCTTATATACAGGCTGGCGGGCAGTAACTTCAGCTATCTGTCTATGCTCGAAAAGCTTCCGGTATATATAGTTCTTAACACAGTTATAATAATGATAATGTACGCAATAATAATAAGAAAGGTTGTCAGCCACAGGTCTGACAGGTATTCGGCATGGGGAGGATATTAAATTCCAGATATAAGCAGGTTATGGCTGTTTTTCTGAGCCTTATGGCAATATTGGCCATAAGGCTTTTTGTAATTACTGTGGTGCAGCACAGCCAGTGGTCTGACAAGGCTGTAAGCCTCAGTACCAAAACCATAACAACATCTGCTCCCAGAGGCAATGTGTATGACAGAGACGGAGAAATCCTTGCGACCAACAAGCAGGTATTCAATGTGAGAATGTACAGCTCCGGCATGGAGGATGATGAGCTGAATGAAGTGTCCTACAAGCTTATCAAGCTGTTCAAAAAAAACGGCGATGAATATGAGGACGATTTCCCTATCAGGATCAAAAACGGCGAATTCTATTATGAGTTTGACAAAGAAATCGAAAGCTGGCTCAAAAGTCAGGATATGCCCACAAACTATACAGCGGAGCAGGCTTTTAATCAGATAAGAAAAAACTTAGGTATTTCAGATGATCTGGATGTGTATGAGGCGCAGCTTGAAATGCAGAACACATACGGCGTTTATCCTCCGATTTCGGTAGGCGCCGTAATGAAATATACCTACGAAAACGAAAAGGAAACTTTTCTCGAAAGATACCATATAATCGATACTCTTGAAAAAGAAACAGGCAAAAAAGACATAGCGGTATCGGAGGTGTCTGCAGAAACAGCCTTTAATATGATAAGGGATAATTTCAAGATAGACAAAGAAATCTCAAACAAAAAAGCAAGAAACATCATGATTGTGAGAGATGCTCTTGACGAGCTTGGGTATACCAGATATCTGCCTGCGGTTCTTGCCAAGAACATATCAGAAAAAACAATCATTGAAATAGAAGAAAACCCTACGGAATACACAAATGTTGAAATTGCATCGGAATATGTCAGATTTTATCCGTCAGGTTCACTTGCATCACATATACTTGGATATATGGGCTCTATCTCAGACAGTGAAAAAGAAGAATATGTGGAGCAAAAAGGCTATAGCGCAAACGACCTGATAGGCAAGGACGGCATCGAAAGCAAATATGAGTCTACCCTCAAGGGTACTGACGGAAGCAGGACAGTAAGAGTAGATGTAATGGGTAATCTTGTCGAGGTGATAAGTGAGACGGATCCCGTTGCAGGAGATGATGTGTACCTTACAATCGACAAGGACATACAGGAATCGGTTGAAACCAATCTCGAAAAAGGCATTAAGGCCACCGGTACCGGAGGAACATTTACAAGCAAATACGGCAATTATGTGCCTAAAGCCTCATCAAAATGCGAATCGGGTGCTGCGGTTGTGCTTGATGTAAAAACAGGCGAGGTGCTGGGAATGGCAAGCTATCCCGACTTTGACCCAAACCTGTTTGCTTCGGGGATTTCCACAGAGGACTGGAACTCGCTTCAGTCAAAAAACACAAGAGACCCGCTTTCGGCGCAGCCTTTGTACAACATAGCGACAAGAAGCGCTGTGCAGCCGGGATCAACCTTCAAACCTGTAACAGCTACGGCGGCTCTTGCAAACGGACTCAACCCTAATATGAGCCTCAGGGACGGAGGGCAGGTGGAAGTTGGAGAACAGACTTATGATTGTCTTATCTATACCGATTATCATACCACTCACGGATATGTAAATCTTGCTCAGGCCATAGGGGTTTCCTGCAACTATTACTTCTTCGATATAGGGCAGGGCAGGGACTACTATACAGGCGGCTCTCTGGGCTACAGCTGCGGCGTTGATGAAATTCTCAAATTCGCCAAGCTTTACGGTCTTGGCGAGTCAACAGGCATAGAGCTTACCGAAACAACAACGACAGCGCCGTCTGCAGAGTCAAAGATGGCGGGCACTGAAGCCTCAGTCAGAAACATACTGTGGACCAGATCCGAAATGTACTTCAAAAAATCAGTACTCAAAAACGAAGCGGTGCTGACAGAATATATCAACGAGATTGCAGGCTGGACAGAAGAAAATCCTTCATATGAGACAATACTTGACAGACTTCCTGACTGCGGCATTAAAGAGAGCAAGGTAAGCACCGTTGCCGACCTGATTAAATTCTCGTATTTCAATCAGGCAGGCTGGACAGAGGGCGACGCTCTGAACATCTCGATCGGACAGGGCGAAAACTCATATACTCCGCTGCAGCTTGCAAACTATGCTGCAACCATAGGCAACAAAGGCGTCAGAAACAAGGTCAGCGTAGTCAAGAGCGTAGGCGGTCAGGGCGTTAAAACAAAAGAAAAAGGCACTGACATCGGAGTTCAAAAAAGCTATTTTGATTATCTGCTTGCAGGTATGAAAAACGTAACAACCATGTCAGGCGGCAGCCTGACCAGTCTGTTCGGAGATTTCCCTGTATCTGTTGCAGCCAAAACAGGTACAGCCGAAAGAGCAGGCAAAATCAACACTTCGGATGAGGTTTCATATATCAAATCGCATCTTTCACAGATGACAAGCACCATATCGTGGAAGCAGGTTGAAACCGAAATGAACAGGATAATGAAGCAGTATCCTAATGTATATACCTCCCGTGATGTGGCGGTAAGACAGGCTCTTTACAATCTCAGCAACGGCAGCATCAACGCAGATGTTATGGACAGGTGGAAAGGCGAATACGAAAACTTCGCATGGACGATAGCCGTGGCTCCTGCAGACGATCCGCAGATTGCAGTATGCGTGCTGCTGGTTCAGGGCAAGACCTCGCTTAACGCAGGTGTGATAGCAAGGGAAATAATCGGCGATTATATGGAACTTTCATCTGAAACGAATTACAATAATAAATTTGATACCGAAACACAAATGAATTAAAGGAGATAAAGTGGGAGAAATTATTTTAGTTGCATCAGGCAAAGGCGGCACAGGCAAATCGGTGTTTGCCGTTAATATGGGAGCAGTGCTTGCCGACAGAGGGTATAGAGTTGTTCTTATTGATATGGATATGGGGCAGGGAAACCTTGATCTTTATCTGGGACTTCATAACAAGGTTGTATATAATGTGTATGATGCAGCAATGGGAATGTGCCGCATGAAACAGGCTCTGATCAGAGACGGCAGATATGACTGCCTGTACCTGATGGCGGCGCCGCCTCATACCAACGACGGCGGTGTCACAGCCCAGAGACTTATGACCATGCAGGAGGATCTGAGGGAAAAATTCGATTACATAATCGTAGACGCACCGGCGGGAGTCGAGAGCAACACCATGCTTGCGGCGACGGGTGCAGACAGAGCAGTCATAGTGGCAACGCCCGATTATGCTTCGGTCAGAGGTGCGGATGTGCTTGATATGAAGCTCAGAGAAGCGGGCATAGACGAAAGACTCTATGTTATAAACAAGGTCAAGGCGCAGATGATGGACGCAGAGGGAATACCGTCCTTTGGTGAGATAGGAATGCTGATACGCTCCAAGGTTGTGGGAGTCATACCTTATGACGACAATATTGACTTTTCAGTCAGCCTCGGAATACCCGCAGCAAGCGACAGCAGTAATATAATGAAAGATGTATTTGACAAAATCGCAAGGAGAATTATAAACAGCAATGGAAGATAAATTTTTACAGGCAGTTGAACAGCTTCGCAAAGAAGGCGATATGGAATCGCTTCTCGGAGTTCTGAAAGTGATAAACTCTATGATAGCCACAGGAGGGCAGATAGTCACTCCCATAGACATACCTGACGATATAGGCGAAGGTGAGATTAAAGCCGAGGATATAGAGCTTAAACATCTGACTATGGATGGCAAAATCAAATATCTTGCAGCGTTTACTTCGATGGACGAACACAAAAAAGGTCCTGAGGGAGCGGCTTTGTTCATGCCGGTCAGAGAGATTGTGGATACGGCCTTTGCAGCCGAGGACATTGAAGGCATAGTTATAAATCCGTGGAGCAGCTCGTTTATACTCAGCAAAGACCTGATCAGCATACTTATGGATATGAACAAATCCAAGACAGTAAGATCAAGTCAGGTATCGGGCGATTTTTATGTTCATGCGCTGGAAAAGCGTCCTGTAAATATAATTGACGCAGTAAAAGCAAAAATGCCTGAATTTCAGAATGTCAGCAGAGTCTATATAACAGGGCTTAACAACAACGGCAAAGAAAGCTACCTGCTTATGGTGGAGTTTACAGATGAGGAGCCTGACAGTCTGTTTGAGAAAATACTTGCCGTGCTGCCGGAAGGAGAGAACGGTCTCAAAATAGACGTAACGCCGTATACGGGAGATATACCGGCAGTGGCGGAGCTTATATATCAGAAATAACGGTATTACCTTATTGTTTACAGTTAGCTGCTGCAGCATGAACAGATAACAGATAATCTATTGATATATGTATCGGTGGGTTATCTGTTTTTTGAGGTTTCATAAAAATTTCACAGGGACAAGATACGCAGTACATACATAGGCAATATTGTAATATGAGGTGATTTTTTTGATAGGAACACAGAGACACTATTTTCCGGGCAACAATACACCGGAGGGATTTTTTTCATATTACAGCCACATACTGGGGCAGAGGGAAGCAAAGAGAATATACTGCATCAAGGGCGGACCCGGCAGTGGTAAATCAACCCTTATGAGAACGATTGGAGAGGCATTTCTTGACAGAGGCATGAATGTGGATTTTCTGCACTGCTCATCGGACAGCAATTCCCTTGACGGAATAATAATCAAAAACAGAAGAACAGCATTTATAGACGCCACACGTCCTCATGTTGCAGACCCTGTTAATCCGGGTGCGGTAGATGAAATAATAAATCTGGGAGAAATATGGAAAACCGAGGATCTCACTGCGGCAAGGCGGGAGATTATAGGGCTGAACGAAGAAATAGGCAGATGCTTTGCAAGGGCATACAATATGCTGGCGGCGGCTTCAAATGTATATCGGATTATGGAGAATGAGTACAAAAGATGTATAAACGATTCCGAAATCTATAAAACCGTAGCGGAGATTCTGGATGCCGAATTTGAATTCAGCAGTCTTTCACTTGCCTGCGGCAGCCGTAAGAAATTCTTTGCAAGCGCCATAACCCCGGAGGGCAATGTCAATTACATAAAAACCCTGATAAAAGACTACAAACGTGTGTATCTTATAAATACGCCGACAGGCTTAAATGCCGCCATGCTGTTTAATATATTGTCAGAAGGGGCGGTTTACAGGGGGATTGATGTGGAGGAATTTTACTGCCCTATAAAGCCTGCTGAGAAGATAGAGCATCTGCTGTTTCCGGAGGAGCGCATTGCATTTATCACGTGCAACGATTATCACGACACGGAGCCGTGGGAGCTTGACGCAGGGGAAATAATGCTGCTTGATTTAAGCGATATGGTTTCCTGTGAGAAAATAGAAACAGATATGGCGGCAAACGAAGAACAGTTCCACAGCCTTCTCGAACAGGGCATAGAGCATATACGCTGCGCACACAAAAAACACGATGAACTTGAGTCGTTTTATATTCCCGCTATGGATTTTGAAAAAACGGAGGCACTTGCCGCTGATATTATTGAAAAAACAGGTAAAAATGATATAATAGAATAAGTGAGATTTTCAGATAACCAAACAGAAGATACAATTTTGGAGGCAATTATGGAAAAAAGCTTTATTCCTCTGCTTTTTGCGGGAGATATTAATGTATACAGTGTGGCGAGAGCCTTTCACGAAGAATATAGAATCAAACCTTATGTATACGGCAAATTCATGTCGGGACCATGCATGGACTCTAAGATAATGCACTATACGGCAAACCCCGAAGCTGACTGCAGAGATACGTTTCTGCAGCTTGTCACGGAATTTGCAGACGAGCACAGCGATACCACAGTGCTCCTTATAGGATGCGGCGACAGCTATGTTCAGCTTATGGCCGAAAACAAGCAATATTTTCCCCAAAATGTCATAGCACCGTATATAGACGCAGATCTTATGAATGACCTTATACATAAGGAAAAATTCTATGCAAGATGTGCCGAAGCGGGGGTTGACTATCCCGATACTTTTGTGCATCGAAAGGAGAGGGGATACGATTTCACCCTGCCTTTTGAGGGACCCTTCATAATCAAACCGTCAAACGGCATCGAATACTGGAGACATCCGTTTGCAACCCAGAAAAAAGTCTACAAGGTGGATACAAGAGCCGAGCTTGAGCAGGTGCTCTGCGACATATATGATGCCGGATATGATGACTCCATTATAATACAGAACTTCATACCCGGCGATGACACATATATGAGAGTTCTTACAAACTACTCCGACAAAAACGGGCAGGTTAAAATGATGTGTCTTGGTCATGTGCTGCTGGAGGAGCATACACCGCACGGCATAGGCAACCACGCCGTTATAATCACAGAGCACAATGAGGAGCTTGAGCAGTCCTTCAAAAAACTTCTGGAGGATATAGGGTATGTGGGATTTTCAAACTTTGACATCAAATACGATCAGAGAGACGGCAGATACAAGGTGTTTGAAATAAACACAAGACAGGGCAGAAGCAATTTCTATGTTACAGGCGCGGGAGCAAACATAGTGAAGTATCCGGTGGAGGATTACATCTATGACAGACCTCTTGAATTCAAGGCTGTTGACAATGAGAACCTGTGGATGGTAGTCCCCAAAAAAGTAGCCTTTGATTATATCAGACCTGAAGAATACAGAACTAAAATGAAGCGCCTGATCAGAGAGGGCAGATATGTAAACCCTCTGCTTTACAGAGAGGACAACAAATTTATGAGGAAACTCAGACTGTTCAAATCACTGATGGGACAGCACTACAAATTCAGAAAATATTTAGGTAAATAGGGAGGCAGAATGAGGGATAAGGTTTTAGGAGTTATAGGAGGAATGGGTCCCCTTGCGACAGATGTGTTTTACAAATATGTTATCGAAAACACCAGGGCGGAGTGCGATCAGGACCACATAGACATGGTTATATTAAGCCATGCATCAATGATTGACAGAACCAAAGCGATTTTTGAGGGCAAACTGGATGTACTGTTTTCAGAGCTCAAAAACGATCTTGGCATACTTGAGCGTGCAGGAGCGGAATATGCGATAATTCCGTGCAATACATGCCATGTGCTTTTAGATCAGATCAAGCAGCTCAGCAGCATAAACATTATAAATATGATTGAAGAGACAGCAAAGGCGGTATATGAGCAGTTCGGCAAAGACACCAGAGTAGGGATAATGGCAACGGACGGTACGGTAAAAATGAGAATGTATCACGATGCGGTACTCAAATATGATATGGTGCCTGTGGAGCTTTCGGAAGAAACGCAGAAGCTCAATATGGATATAATATATAACGGGGTCAAAAGCGGCAACAGAATCAGCATGGATGATTTTCACAAAATAGAGGCAGAGCTTGTCAAAAGAAAATGCAGCTGCGCCATATTAGGCTGCACAGAGCTTTCGGTTGTAAAGGATCAGTACGGACTTTCCGACTTTTTCGTAGACCCTATGGAGATTGTGGCCAGAAAAGTTATTCCTTTGTGCGGAGGTAAATTAAAATGACAGCAAAGCGGCACAGCATTTCAGAATACACAGAGCTGCTAAAACAGCAGGGGCTTTTAATATCTGTTTCCGGCAGTGGCGAGGCTCCTGTCGAATATATATCATACAACTCGGCGGACATCAGAAACAACACGCTTTTTGTGTGCAAGGGCGCACATTTTTCGCCGGAATATCTTTATGACGCAATTAAAAAAGGCAGCATTGCATATGTAAGTGAGAGGGAATACAATCTTCCCGAAAACACGGAGGTGACAGCAGTTATCGTAAATGATATCAGGGCTGCCATGGGATATACAGCAAACCTTTTTTACAACAATATCTGGGACAGGCTGCACCTTATAGGCATTACGGGAACCAAAGGCAAATCAAGCACGGCGTATTTTGTCAAATATATAGTTGATGATTACCTCAGAGCCTGCGGCAAACCAAGAAGTGCCATAATTTCCGGAATCGACAATTACGACGGCATCATAAACGAGGAGTCGCATCTGACCACTCCCGAAACATTTGAGCTTCACAGACATTTTGCAAACGCCGTTCAGAGCGGCATAGAATATCTCACCATGGAGGTATCAAGTCAGGCGCTCAAATACGGCAGAACTCTGGGTGTGGGCTATGAGACAGGATGCTTTCTGAATATAGGCGAGGATCATATCAGCGGTATAGAGCACCCTGATTTTAACGACTATTTTCACTCCAAGCTCAGACTGTTTTCCCAGTGCCGCACAGCAGTGGTGAATCTGAATACAGACTATGAAGATGAAGTTATGAAAGCCGCAGCAAAAGCGCCGGCTGTTGTTACCTTTGGAATAGACAGGTCCGATGCGGATATATGCGGATATGACGTCAAGGCGGAGCCTGGCGGCATATCATTCAGAGCCTGCGGCAGCGGCTTTGACGAAAAATTCGTACTCTCAATGAAGGGTCTGTTTAACGCAGACAACGCTCTTGCGGCAGTTGCCATTGCTCACAGCCTCAATATACCTGTGCAGTACATTAAATCAGGACTCAAAAAAGCAAGAGTAAGCGGCAGAATGGAGGTCTATACCGATGCCGCAAGAAACCTCGATGTTATTGTTGACTATGCCCACAACAAAATGAGCTTTGAAACACTTTTCCGGTCAACCCAAAAAGAATATCCGGGAAGAAAAATATCCATAGTGTTCGGCTGCCCCGGCAGGAAAGCTCTGGGCAGAAGAAAAGAGCTTGGAGAGATTGCAGGCAGATATTCAGACCACGTGTTCATAACAGAGGAAGACGGAGGAGAGGAATCAGTTACCAAGATATGCAATGAAATAGCGCAGTATGTGAAGAAACAGCACTGCAGCTATGACATAATCGAGGACAGGCGTGAGGCAATCAGAAGAGCCATAGACGAAGCCGGTGAAAACTCAGTGGTTCTCATAACCGGCAAGGGCAGAGAAACCAGACAAAAACGCGGCACGCAGTATATAGATACACCGTCTGATGTTGAATATGTAGAGGAGTTTCTTAACACAAAATAAGTTGAATATATGAGAAGTATGAGATTAAAACGAAAGAATTATTGTATGTGTACTGATAATGACACTTATGTTTGCAGCGACATATTAACCTGACAGAAGGGAGTATGTTTCAGAATGACTGCAGACGATGCTCCGTCAGCAGAGGATGAGGCTCTGCCGATGCTCAAAGCAGAAGCAGACAGTCTTCCGGAGTTTGTGGAGACGATTAATAAATCCGCAGAATAACTGATGACGGCACCCTTAGATATTTTTTGTCCGGGGGTGTTTTCACTTAGAGGACCGACAATGAACAGAAACGCAATAAAAAAAGAACTTCATAAGGTAAAAAAACAGGAAGAAAAATTCCTTTACAGAGCCTGTTCCAGTGAAGGCTCATATATACAGAGTGTGGTAAGCAGAATCATACCCCGGAAGCTTAACAGCAAACTGAATGCGGCCTTTGGCAAGGCTTTTGGGCTCATATTCAGCAGGGGACGCATGGTTATCAAAAAAACCTACAGCGAAAAACGCATGAAAATGACCTTTGAAGAGGACAGAAAATTTGCGGCAGCGGCAAATAACAGGCTGAGCGTCAAGTCCTTTCACCGCAAGGCGTGGAGACTCGGAGTGCTTGACGGCGTCATAGCAGGCTGCATAGGCATAGGTCTGGGGCTTTTGGGCAGAGGCCTTATAGACATACCTCTGTTTGTAAGCGTGGCTTTCCGCGACATATACCTTACTGCACTGTGCTACGGCTTTGACTACGAAAAACAGGAGGAGCAGTACCTTATGATGAAAATGATGGAGGCTTCCGTATCCTCAGGTGAAACGGCAGAGGTGCTCAACGAGGAAGTGGACAGGCTCATACAAAAAATAGACAGCGGCGCATATAAATATCGTGAGGGAGATATAGAGGCGCAGATAAAACACACCTCAGAGG
Organism: bacterium; assembly: GCA_963609975.1. Taxonomy (GTDB): domain Bacteria; phylum Bacillota; class Clostridia; order Peptostreptococcales; family Anaerovoracaceae; genus UMGS973. Next base: position 25,512 of record CAVDMD010000015.1, read on the forward strand.
AGCTTTCAAACAGGATACTCTATCTTAAATTTCTGCAGCTTGTACCTGTAGCCGGAGCTGTGGCGGGCTGCTCGGATATCGTGTATTTGAGCAAGGTTCACAGATATATAAATATAAAGTACAGGAAGCGTTTCCTGTCATCTTATGCAGAATAAAGCAGGTGTGTTATGGACGAAAAACTTCTCAAAAAAGAACTCACAAAAGCAAGAATTGCCGAAACGGATTTTCTTATCAGAAGAAAAAAACAGAAGCAGTCATATATAGACATCAAAATAGAAAAATATGTGCCGAAGGGACTTGCAGGCACGCTTACGGCAGCATTTACCAAGGCATTTGAAATAATTTTCAGAGACGGCACAGGTATAATAAAAAAGACTTACGGCAGAGGCGGCAGTGACAATGATGATATATCAAGGCTTCACAGCAGAGCAAGGGCAATACTTGCAAGGGATACAGTAATTACGGCGGCAGAGGGGACAGGGCTTGGACTTGCAGGCATAGGAATTCCGGACATACCTGTATTTACGGCGGTGCTTCTGCGCAACATATATCAGCTTGCCGAGTGTTACGGCTTTGAATACGACAGCAAAACAGAGCAGGTATTCATGCTCAAACTCATAGAAACAGCGCTGTCATACGGTGATGAGGCAGAGAAGCTCAATGATGAAGTAAACACTCTTATGGATCAGATTGATAATGAGGATTATACCTATTACGGACTCATATCGCAGCAGATAAATAAAGCGGCCGAGGCTGTATCAAAGGAAGTCCTGTATATGAAATTTGTTCAGACTGTTCCTGTTGTGGGAGCAGCGGGAGGTGTTTCAAACCTGACCTGTCTTAACAAAGTCGGCAGATATGCAGAGCTGAAATACAGAAAAAGATTTATTATGAATATGATAAACACGCAGCACGGGAAATAACAGGGTTTCGGCAAAAAACTGCGCAGAGTTAGAATATAATAAAAACGGAGGGAACCAATTGATTGGCACAATACTGTGGGATATTGACGGCACGCTGCTTGACTTCATTGCAGCCGAAAAAGCAGCAATAAAAACACTGTTTGGGGAATTTGATTTAGGTGAATGTTCAGATGAAATGATCAGGCGCTATTCCGAAATAAACAAAGGATACTGGCAGAAACTTGAAAGAGGAGAGATAACCAAGCAGGAGGTGCTGATAGGAAGATTTAAGGAATTTTTTGAATCAGAGGGAATTGACAGCTCTGTTTCAGAAAACTTCAATGCTCTTTATCAGATCAGGCTGGGAGATACTATTGTATATCACGATGACAGCCTTGAAATCATAAGGTCTCTCCGGGGCAGAGTCAGGCAGTATGCCGTTTCAAACGGAACTGTGGAGGCACAGTCAAAAAAACTTCGCCTTTCGGGACTTGGAGAGCTTATGGACGGCATATTTCTGTCAGAGCATATAGGTGCAGAGAAGCCGAGTATGAAATTCTTTGACAGTGTATTTGAAGCAATAGAGCCTGCCGACAGAGGAAGCATTATGATTGTGGGAGACTCTCTTACAAGTGATATACAGGGAGGCAACAATGCAGGCATTAAGACCTGCTGGTACAATCCCCAAGGGCTCAAGGCCCCTGATAAATACAGAATAGACTGGGAGATATCCGATCTGCATCAGATATATGAAATTCTGTGAACAAGGTATATATAAACTTAATAATTTGATTTTAGAGGCGTTTTGAAGATGTAATGTGACTTCAAAGCGTCTTTGCTTTCTTTGTGGGGTGGGGTAATTGCTTAGAAGCAAGTGGATTTATGTTTCCGGGCCGGGCAGAAGAATATATGGCAGACAGAACAGCGGTACTCTTGATGCGAAATAATTACCGGTTACAAAGACTGCTCTTGCCCAGTGCAGGTA
>CAVDMD010000016.1:0-27055 GCA_963609975.1 bacterium
AGATTGGAGTGAAGTATATGAACGCATATGAAGAAAGAATGCTCGATATACAGGAAGCCAGAGAACAGGGTGAGGAGCTTGGCAGGAACGAAGGTCTTGAGCTTGGCAGGAGCGAAGGCCTTGAGCTTGGCAGAAGTGAAGGTCTTAAGCAGGGCAGGAGCGAAGGCGAGGTTTCCAAGGCTCTTGAGATGGCGAAGGCTCTAAAAGACAAAGGCGTTGCCATTGATATTATAGCTGAAACTTCAGGCTTGTCTAAAGAGGAAATAGAGAAGCTGTAGATATACTCCTGCAGGGCAGACATAGCTTAGTTAGTGCAAATACAGCAGCAGAACATGGACTGAGAGATGACTGAAACAGGTAATATTGCCTTACCCATTTACAGTTGCTTACTGTGACATGAATAGATAATATCTAACCCATTGATATATGATGTATCAGCGGGTTATTTATTTTAACATAGGATATTCCCTATCAATACCTGCTGCTCTGAAATATTATCATATCCTCGCCTATTTTGAGTATGGACTGCCATGGGAGCTGCCTGTAATCCTCTGTTCTCATCTGCTTGGATGTTTTGAAATCAGATATCAGTATAGCCTTTATTTCTCCCGTTTCAGGATCAAAAAGAAGTTCCGAATCCCAAAGCTGTCCGTGTCTTGAGCCTGTTGACAGATCTATGATTTCTTTGTTTCCTATTTCACTTAACCGCATAATGACCTCCGCAAGCGTAAATACTATTATTACTAATGATATTTACGAGGTGAAAAATTATGTGTGAAAAATCCGAAGAAAAAAAAGAAAACAGCCTGTCTGCAGAGGAACTGATAAAAGAGCTGGGCGTTCTGAATGTGTACAGCGACTTTAAAACAGATATTCAGTATATAAATATAATCGGGAGCATAGAAGGGCATACGGTGCTTCCTGCCGAAAACAAAACCACCAGATACGAGCATATAATACCGCAGCTTATAGCGGTGGAGGAAAATCCCGAAATCAGAGGCCTGCTGCTTACACTGAATACTGTGGGAGGCGATGTGGAGGCAGGGCTTGCAATAGCCGAAATGATAGCAAGCCTTTCAAAGCCTGCAGTATCAATAGTTCTCGGAGGCGGACACAGTATAGGCATACCTCTGGCAACAGCTGCGGATTATTCGTTTATAACCAAAACCGCAACAATGACGCTGCACCCCATCAGAACAAACGGCATGGTGATTACAGCCCGTCCCACATTTGAATATATGAAAAAAACCCAGGAAAGAGTTGTGAATTTTATCGAGGAGCACAGCAGAGCAGACAGGGAAAAAATCCTGAGCCTTATCAACTGTACGGATAACATGGCAAATGATGTGGGGACAATTCTTTTTGGAAAAGAGGCGGTAGATGCAGGCCTTATAGATGAAGTCGGCGGAATAAGCAGCGCAATAAAAAAATTAAGAAGTATTGACAAATAGTAACAATGTATGTATTATAGTGGTAAAAAAGAGTTAGAAAGGGTGATGATAATGATAATAGTAAATATTGATTTAACAGACAAGGAATTTGAAAAAAGACTCGGCATGACACTCAGCAGCAGCTTTAATGTCAATCTGTCAGACAAAAATGCCGAAGGTAATGTTTTTATTACTGATTACACAGACGAAACAGTCTGCAGGGACGGAGTTATATATCTTACGGACAAAAAAGAACTTTGCGGCGGCAATATCGTGTACCGTTTTGAGAGTGCGGAGCAGATATGCAAAAAAGTTCTCTATGAATACTGCAGATATTATGATGACTACACTCAGGTCGTGCTGGGAAGCCCCTGCAGTATTACAGGCGTATGTTCGGCAAGAGGCGGTACAGGGTGTACCGCAATTGCAATCGGCATAGCGCAGGAACTGCAGAGAGCAAGAAAAGAGAGAGTGCTGTATGTCAGTCTTGATATGATACCATTTTCTCCTGCAGGGGAAAATGGTGAGATGAATATAAACAGGCTGCTGTTTAACTTTCTTACCAGAGGTTTCAGAAAAGAGGATCTTGAGGCCTGCCTGTCATCAGACGAGTATAGAGTTTCATATCTTAATTATGCGAGGCCGTACAACAGACTGCTTCAGATAAAAGCAGGGGAGTTTGTGAAATTCATAAGTAATACGGCAGAGTCCGGTATGTTTACGCATATAGTTTTGGATATAGGAAGCGGCATAGGCGGCGTTTATGACAGTGCGGTTTCCCTGTGCAGCACGATAGTTAAAGTAAGCGATAAAAACGCTGATATCTGTATGAAAGACAGCATTTATGATGCCCATATCAGAGAGCTTGCGGCAGGAAATATTATAAATGTTGTCAACAAATTCACCGAGGCAGACGACAGTGAAACAGAGGATGCGGAGACTGTATATGTGGATTACTGTTCCGATGGTATTTTACTGAAAGAGCAGATGATACATATAAGTCCGGAAAAGGCGGTGAACGCAAAAGTAAATGAGCTGATCGGCAGGATGATGGCAAAATAATTACAGACAAATGACAAGTTACTGTTGTTAAGAGTCTGATTTTTTGGTAAAATTATAGCAGAATAAAAAGAAAGGAGAAGCAGTTTGGAACATTTGGATGAATTCATAACGGATCTGGCGCTTATGATGCTGGCAGCAGCGGTTGTCTCCCTTCTTTTTAAGAAATTAAAACAGCCGGTTGTTTTAGGATATATAGTGGCGGGGTTTTTGATAAGCCCTAATTTTCAGCCTCTGCCTACGGTAGTGGCGGTTGAGGATATCTCAATGTGGGGTGAGATAGGAATAGTATTCCTTATGTTTGCCCTCGGGCTTGAATTCAGCTTCAAAAAAATCGTAGATGTGGGCAAAAGTGCGATTATTACGGCCATGACCGTAATGACGGCGATGATTTCCATAGGATTTCTGCTGGGCAGACTTCTTGGCTGGGGACAGATGGACAGTATTTTTCTCGGAGGAATGCTGTCTATGTCCTCTACGATGATAATACTCAAAGCCTATGAGGAATTCGGCATCAAGAAAAAGAAATTCGCTACAACGGTGCTGGGCGCGCTTGTAATAGAGGATATCGGAGGAATTTTTATGATGATAATTCTTTCGACTATTGCAGTCAGCAAGGACAGCACAGGAGGAGTGGCTATCGTAGGAGAACTGGGGCTTCTTATTCTCTATCTGGTGCTGTGGCTGGCGCTGGGAATATATCTGATACCTACCCTGCTCAAAAAAACATCAGGGCTTATGAACGATGAATCCCTGCTTATAGTTTCGCTTGCCATATGCCTCTGCATGGTAATACTTGCAAATGTAATCGGTTTTTCCTCTGCACTGGGAGCTTTTATAGCAGGCTCAATCATAGGCGGCACTATGCTTGCAGAGAAGGTGGAGCATATCATCAAACCCATCAAGGATATGTTCGGAGCAGTGTTTTTCATATCGGTAGGCATGATGATTGTGCCTGAAATGCTGATTGAATACATAGGACCGATACTGATTATAACTGTAGTTACCATCATAGGCCAGATGACATTCTCGACTCTTGGCATACTGATATCGGGAAATTCCCTTAATACTGCCATCAGAGGCGGCTTCAGCATGGTGCAGATAGGAGAGTTTTCGTTTATAATTGCAACCCTGGGCACCACACTTGGAGTAACCAGTGATTTCCTGTATCCTATAGTGGTGTGCGTATCGGTTATAACCACATTTACAACTCCGATATTCATTAAAAACTCCGAAAAAGTATATGAGTTTGTGGATGACAAACTGCCTGACAAGGCTCATAAATTCATCAGAAGATATACATCTGACCGCAAAGCTTCGGTGGAGCAGGAATCAGAATGGAAACAGTACATTACCAAATACATTCTCAGGACACTTGTCTGCGGCGGAGGCATACTGGTGACATATTTTGCGGGCGTCAAGTTTATTGTGCCTGTATTTGAAAGCATCATGGGCATTAAAGCCGGAGATGTTGCTGCCGTAATCCTTATGCTTGCCTGCATACTGATACTGACAAGCATAATGTGCTCCAAGCGAAGCATCTATTTCACAAAACTGTGGCTCAGAAGTAACGCCAACAGACTGCCGCTTGCGGCTCTTTACGGCATCAGAATAGTGTTCGTTATGTTCGTCGTAATGATACTGATACGTCATTTCTGGAATATCCCTATAGCCATAGATATCGTAATAGGCGCACTGATTGTGGGTATAGCTGTCAAATCGGATTTTATGAGCAGTGCTGCAATCAAAATGGAAATGCAGTTTATATCGAATCTGTCAGAAAAACAGCTTGCCAAGCTGCAGCAGGAGCGCAAATACAAGAGCAACCATATATGGCTTGATGAGGTGATACATATATGCGAGATAGAGATAACAAGCGAACCTAAGAAAAAAACGGTAAAAGAGCTTGCAGGCAACAAATATCTGGGCATACTTGTCATCAAGATACTCCGAAACGGTTCCCATATAAATATGCCTGATGCGGATGTGCGCATCAAAAAAGGCGATATACTTCATATACTGGGCACAGAGGATGATATTGCGGCATTTATGATTGTACTCGAAAGAACAAGCAATATGAATATGATAGGCGAGGAAACAGTGACCCTTAAAGAATATATTTACAGTCAGGTGTTTGACGGCGTGAGCGCCGAAAATCAGATTGTATGCTGTCCTGTTCCTGCCAATAAGGATTCATCATTTAACAAGAAGCCTATCCGCACCTGTAATTTCAGAAAGGACTACAAGGGCTTCATAATAGGCATCGAAAGAGATAATCTGCCGATTATAAATCCTGATGTGGATACAATCATAGAAACAGGAGATCTGCTCTGGGTTATAGGTACCAGAACTATGGCTGACGAGCTGCTGCTCAGCGGCGTACTCGAAATCGACAATGATAATTACTAATTAATGGTAATTGATAAAAAAGTTTTTTGCTGAAGACCTTGTTGAAATTGCTTGGCTCAGAGGCAAAAATCTTGTGAAAAAATGTAAAAAATGAATAAACCTAAAAAATAAAACAGTTGCTAATTGACGGCAACTGTTTTATTATGTAACCAAAAGAGAGTAAAAGGAATTGGTAATAATGGATATAAAAAGAAATATGGTAAACGAAATCTATGAGGTAACAGACATCATAAGAAAACTCATCAGCAGAACCAGAACCGGTGTGGAGGATGATGAGGTCAGAGAGATTATCGAAAAATACATTTTCAGCAGACAGGAGTTTGCATACAGGGACTGTGAAGAAAATCTGCATATAATCAACAGCATTTTCTATAACCTGCGAAAGGATCTGAGTATACTTCAGCCATATATCGAAGATGATGACATTAAAGAGATTATGGTAAACGGCAAGGACAAAATCTTCGTGGAAAAAACGACAGGCATAGAAGAAACCGGCGACAGCTTTTACAGCGCAGAGGTACTGGAGGAGCTGATAAGAAGAATTGCGGCGAAGGTTCACAGGGAGTTTAACGAGCTTAATCCCATACTTGACGCCAGACTTGAAGACGGTAGCAGGGTCAACGGCGTATACAAAAACATAGCACTTAACGGTCCGGCGCTTACAATAAGAAAATTTCCGAAAGAAGCGCTTACCATGGAGGCTCTGGTGGCAAATGGAACTCTCGACAGAAAAGCTGCGGATTTTCTCAAAGCCTGCGTTGAAGCGGGTCTTAATATATTCATAAGCGGAGGAACATCCTCGGGCAAGACAACATTTCTGAACTGCCTTGCGGACTATATACCGGCAGACGAAAGGCTTGTGGTGATAGAGGATTCTGCCGAGCTTCAGATTAAAAATCACAACAACATAGTAAGGCTTGAATGCAGGAACTCCAATATACAGGGCAGAGGCGAGGTTACCATGACAGACCTTATCAAAACCAGTCTGCGTATGAGGCCCTCAAGAATAATAGTCGGAGAGGTCAGAGGCAGAGAGGTTGCCGATATGATAAACGCCTGTAACACAGGACATGACGGGAGTTTAAGCACAGGGCACGGCAACTCGATTCACGGAATGATCAGAAGACTTGAATCCATGTATCTTCAGGCTGCTGATTTTCCCGTAAGCGCAATAAGGGCGCAGATAGCGGAGGGTATAGATTTAATTGTTCACCTCGGCAGGATGCCCGATAACAGCAGGAAGGTTCTTGAAATTGCAGAGCTTACAGGAATTTCAGATGATGAAATAGAGCTTAACGGACTTTTTGAATACGATATTCAAAAAGGTCTTGTGACGACGGGCAACAGAATACAGAACACGTTCAAATTCAAAATGAGAGGGATAGAGAATGGATACTGATTACAGAACCTATGAGCTGTCAGCAAAGGAAAAACTCAGATTTATTACAGCAGGGTACATATGCTTTTTTGCCATAGGATACCTTTTTTACAAAAGCATTTTTCTTTCTGCATCGGCAGGAATGCTCATACTTCTTCTATTAAAAAAATATCGGAGCTACAAGGCTGAAAAGCGCAAAAGTTATCTGCTGATGCAATTTAAGGATCTGCTTTACAGCCTTTCGGCTTCGGTATCCACAGGCAAGAGTATGGCAGAGGGCCTCAAAGAGGGGCTTGAAGCTCTGAGGCTCATATATGACGAGAATACTCCTCTTGTAATCGAGCTTGAGAGCATAACCAAAGGAATATTTGAAAACAGAGGAAGCGAAGCGCAGCTTTTGTCAGATTTTGCGTCAAGAAGCGGATGTCAGGACATTGAAAGCTTTGTGGATGTGTATCTGTCAATAAGAGAGACCGGCGGAGACATGGAAAAAGTAATATCCAAAACAGCAGATATACTTACCGACAAAATATCCATCGAAAAAGAAATAAGGGTAATCATATCACAAAAACAGGTGGAGGCAAAGATAATAACCGCAATGCCGCTTGTGATACTGGCAGGGCTTAATCTCACATCATCAGGCTATATAGAGCCTCTGTATGAGACCTTTGAAGGGCGGATTATTATGACGGCAGCCCTTGCGGGCATGATGTTTGCATATAATCTGACAGGTAAAATAACGGATATAAAGGTTTAGAGGTATAGAGATTATGAAAGCATATATAGATAAACTGATAGATAATATTACAGGCAAAAAGGAAGAATTTCTTTCACGCTACAGCAGACTGTACGAAAAAGGCAACATTGAGCAGACCGTAAGGCTGCGAAAAAAGACGGTACTGCAAAGATATGTGATTATTGCGGCAGCAGGGATAGTGATGATTTTTGCAGTGACGGTGCAGCATTATGAGGAGGCCTCAAATATAGTTATTGAGGGCGGCAGCGCAAAAGCAGTGATAAGAAGCGATGACAGGAGTTACGATTATGAGTTTAAGGTTAAAGTCAAGGGTGAGGAGGCTCAGAGCGTTATAGTGCATATCGAGCCAAAAAGCGATGAGGCGGCAGAAGTGCAGGAAGATAAGACCGAGGCAACAGAAAAAACCGGGGACGAAAATCCGGTAAACTACAATGCTCTTGCAGACGCTGTCTCCGAAAACCCTGCCAGAAACCGGATTGTACTGCCGGCATATACCGATGACGGCAGAGCTGTAGAGTGGACTTACACCAGAGATTACACATGGCTTGTAATTATAGCTGCAACTGCTGCAGTCTTTATTGCAATATACAGAAGCAGATTTGAAAAGGTCGAAAAAGAAGAAAAAAATGCGCAGTCTTCAATTCTTCTTGAACTGCCCTCGTTTATAAACAAGAACATACTTCTTCTGAACGGCGGACTTGTGCTTACAGATGCTTTTGAGAGAATAGTAACCGAACATCAGAAAAACGGGGAGCGCGGGAACTATTTTTATGAGAGGCTTAATGAAATATACATCAACTCAAAGGAAACAAATATTCCCGTTGAAGCTCAGCTTTCGGATTTTGCAAGAAATTCAGGGATAAGAGAATTTATCAGAATTGCAGCAGTTATAAGTGACAACATCTGCAAGGGAACATCTCTGACAGAAAGCCTTGAAAACGAAAGCGCCTACCTGTGGTTTTCAAGAAAAAAGAAAGCCGAGGAGCTTGGCAGGCTTGCAGAAACCAAAATGACCTTCCCGCTGGTAATCCTTTTAGTCATTCTGATAATGATAACAATAGCGCCGGCAATGCTGGAAATGTAGGAGGCAGAAATGAAGATAATAAAAAACAGTAAAAAGGGCATGGAGATTGTGCAGGTTGCAATCCTTATAGCCATAGCGATAGCGCTGGGTATTGTTTTTAAGGATCAGATCGTTGACTTTGTAAACGAAACCTTTGAAAAACTCAACGACAGCGGTTTCAATGACGATATTTAAAAGCAGAAAAGGCAGCACATTTGTGGAGGCTGCGGTGATAATGCCTCTTGTGATACTTGCCGTAATGTCACTTTTTTATATACTAATAAACCTTTATGAAACTGTCGAGCTCAAAAGCAGGCTCCATCTTAATATTTGTGCGGAGGCAGGGCTTAGAAGTGAAACCTTTGAACTGTCGCCTGCAGACGGTAAAGACCTTAAATTAAGCTCAGACAAAAACAAAGTGACGGGAAGCGGCAGCAAGGCGCGCCGCAGCGGCGGACTTCTCAAAAGGCAGGCTGCGGCTGAGAAAACAGGGCATAACCACATAATAATTGAAGAAGAGATAATAAGAAAGGCGGACTATGTATTATCGGAATGATAAAAAAGGCGTTACTGCAGTATTTCTCACAATAATTGCAGGAGCTGTGCTCAGCTGTGTAATTTTATTCGTTCAGCTTGCAGCTTCTGCGGCATCTGTAAGCTATTGCGGAAATCTGTTTAACCTTGCAGGCAGGTCTGTGCTGTCGGAATTTGATCTGGAATTAAAATCAAGATACGGCATAATAGCATTCAGCAGAGACAACAGCGGCATAGTAAACGAACTCAAAAGATATGTGAAATATACGATTCCCGATGACAGATACATCAGGCTGGGGGATATTTCGGTTGACCTCAAAGACTACTGCCTTATGGACTGCGGGGTATTCGAGGAACAGATAACAGAAAGTATAAACTATAAAAACCTGATCGGAACAGAAAAATCAGGCGGCCCTGTTGAAACAGGAGAGCGTACTTTGAGAAACAGCAGGACAATCAACGCTCTGCCGTCAAAGGGTATGGATGACACACCGTCGGTATATGCGCTGGCTTCCAATATAAAGAATATGGGAAGCATTTCAGGACTTTGGGAAAACGGAAGCAGGGAATATCTTACTACCGTATACATATTCAGCGTTTTTACAAGCGGTATGTCGGCAGCAGATGAGGAACGCAGCTTTTTCAGAAATGAAATCGAGTATATAATCGAGGGCAAAAAAAGCGATGAAGCCAACAGGCGTGCGGTTAAGGCGGATCTGCTGAAGCTGAGAACACTTCTCAACACTGCATATATTTATTCTCAGCCCAATATGGTGAAAGAGGCCCTTTTGCTTGCGGAAACCATGACTCCGGGACCTGAGGCAGTTATAACGCAGACTGCGCTGATTGCGGCGTGGGCGCTTGCGGAGGCGGAGCTTGATGTAAAAACACTTGACAAAGGAGAAAAAGTGCCGGTGATCAAAGACCCTGCCAGCTGGAAAACAGACATACACGGCAAGGTTAAGACAGAAAACGGTTCCAAGGCAGAGAGAGGATATGACTACGAAGGTTATCTGAAGGTGCTGCTTACATCGCTGAAAAAGGAAGTCAGGCTGACAAGAATGATGGACCTGATACAGATAAATCTGCAGGGAACCTACAGTGAGGATTTTTACATAAAAGACTGCTATCGCGGTTTTAAGTTTGAGGCGCAGGTAAACGGAAGAAAGATGAAATATGATGAGAAATACTAAAAAAGGCTCAATTACAGTTGAGGCGACTATAATACTGCCGCTTTTCATAATAGCGGTTCTGACGATAAGCTATACCGTAAAGCTGATAGAAACAGAAGAAGACGTAATAAACGGTATTGCAGACGAAGCAAGATATATAGCGGCATATGCATATATTGACAGAATAGGGATAGGAGTAAAATCAAGAGTCGAAAAAAGAGTAAAGACAGATGAGGCGGCGGAGAATTTCAATGTAAAAAAGCTCAGATATCTTTACAGTGATTTCAGCAATACCGGTCTCATATCCATAGATGCGGAGTATATGGTTAAAAACAGAATGCCTGTTAAAATGCGAGGCGACTTTCACCGAAAAACAGGGGTTCTGTTCAGAGGGTTTGTCGGCAAAGACAACAAAGGGCAGATATTCAGCTTTGATATGATGCAGACTGCAGATGACGGAACTGTGGTATGGGTATTTCCCGTAGCAGGAGAGAGATATCACAGCGAAAACTGCTCATATATCAGAGTATATCCTGTGCAGACCATACTTACGGATGAAATAAGACGGCAATACACACCATGCAGGCTGTGCAGGCCTGATGACTACAGCAACGGTCATATAGTGTACTGCTTCAAAAAAACAGGCAGGGCATATCACAGTGCGGAATGTACCACAGTTGACAGATATGTAGTTGAAATGACAAAATATGAAGCTGAAGCGGAGGGCTACAGCAGATGCATGAAATGCGGAGGAGAATAGATATGGAAAACAGTACATACAGCTTTGAAAAAGAGTATTTTAACAATGAAATGAAAGAATTTGAGATGAGTATACTTTCAGACCGGGTCTGCAGCTCGTTTGTACCTACTTCTTTTATACGTGAAACAGACAGGCTTACGGCTGTATACAGCTATGACGGGTTTCTGAAGATAAGCCAGTGCAGATTCAAAGATATTATCCAGCCTCTCAATCTCATTGAAAGAGTCATAAAAGAGCTTGTAAAAGGAGGCAGCTATTATCTTGATTACAGCAGAGCAGAGCTTACCTGTGATACCGTATTTTACTGCAGCGAAACTCAGGAAATAAAGCTTGCGTACATACCTGTGAAAGAAAACGGCAGCTTCGGCAGCAACCTTATAGAATTTGTGACTGAGCTGAAAAACTGTTATTTCGGAAGCAGTGCAGAATACCTTGACCGCCTTATAGCCTTCCTGCAGGAGAACAATTACAGCACCGATGATATAATCAACAGGATAATTGAGCTCAAGCGCGAGGTAAACAGATACGGAGTGAAATAGACAAGCGGCGGCATATTTAATCGATTCCTTGTTTTTTGGACAATAAATTGGTAAAATAATGGTGTAAGTTTGAATCTGTCAGCAAAAATTCAATTTCAGAAATGTGTGAGAAAAATTACAGCAAAATTATAGCGGCATTAAACCGCCTGATATATGTGATATTTGTAATTGCAGAGATTTCTGCGGTTTTTTGTGCTGCGCTTGGGGTAATATCACTTGCATACAGACTTCTTATGTCCCGCAGTCTGCTTTTTTTGTACGGAGCAAAGGGCAACGTATTTGCAATATCGGTCGCAGTTATGATCATATCTGCAGCCCTGTCAAACCTGATTGACAGGAGGCGCAGCTCCTGAACGGGTTTTATGAGAGCCGGTGCATTTTATGTGCAGCCGGTTAGTGAATTCAATATATTTACCTCGGTGCCCTGCATTTGTAAAGGCGGCCGTATCGGGCGAAAATCATTTTTCACTAAAACCTCACTTGCCTGACAGGCAGGATAAGCCGTATAATATATACAGACAGGGTATTTTTGACCGGAACAGAAAGGGGACATATGGACAGAGAATTAAAACCGATAGAGACTATGCTTGAGAAGTTTTCGGTGGAGGAGTTAGAGGATGTTATAAGGTCTGGGAGAGAATTCAAAAAGATTATGTCGTATTACAAATGCGCCATGATGGAAATTGAAACAAAACTCAGAGTGCTCAACGAGAATATGTCACTGCAGCACGACAGAAACCCCATAGAGAGCATCAGAACAAGACTCAAAACACCCGAAAGCATCATCGAAAAAATGATCCGAAGGGATATCCCTTTTGACCCCAAGGCTCTTGAGGAGCAGATGTTTGATATAGCGGGCGTCAGAGTAATATGCTCATTCCTCAAAGACGTATATTTTCTTGAGGAGCATCTTTTAAGACAGGATGATGTGGTGCTTGTAGAGAGGAAAGACTACATAGAAAACCCTAAGCCAAACGGTTACAGGAGTCTGCACCTCATTGTCTCAATCCCTATATTTCTTGCAGGGGAGACAAGGCTTATGAATGTTGAGATACAGCTCAGAACCATAGCCATGGACTTCTGGGCCAGCCTTGAGCACAAGCTCAAATACAAAAAAGCCGTTGAATGTACGGATGAGATTATGGCAGAGCTCAAACAGTGCGCCGAGGAGAGTGCGGCGCTGGATATAAAAATGCAGAATTTACACAGCAAAATGACAAAGGCGGACTGATATGGATTACTACAGAGAATCACTTGAATTACACGCAAAGACAAAAGGCAAATGGGCAATGAAAAGCAAGGTGGCCGTTACAGGCAGACAGGAGCTTGCGCTGGCATACACTCCCGGAGTCGCACAGCCCTGCCTTGAAATTAAAAACAACAGAGAGGATGTATATAAGTACACATCCAAAGGCAATACAGTAGCCGTCATAAGCGACGGATCTGCGGTGCTTGGCCTTGGCAATATAGGAGCAGAGGCTGCAATACCTGTTATGGAGGGCAAGGCCGTACTGTTCAAGGAATTTGCAGATATAGATGCTGTCCCTATATGTCTTGACACACAGGATACCGAGGAGATAATAAATATAGTTAAGAATATGTCCGCTACCTTTGGCGGCATCAACTTAGAGGATATATCTGCTCCGAGGTGCTTTGAAATCGAAACACGCCTGCAGGAGCTGCTTGATATCCCGGTATTTCACGATGATCAGCATGGTACCGCCGTTGTTGTTTCGGCAGCCCTGATTAACGCCTGCAAGGTTACGGGGAGGAGCATTGACGATATTAAAGTTCTGGTTTCGGGAGACGGAGCCGCGGGGACTGCAATTACCCGTATGCTTTATTCCCTTGGCGTCAGAGATATACTGGTATGCGGCATAGACGGCATCATATCATCGGAACTGACACTCAATGAAGCTCAGCAGAGACTGCTTCAGATAACAAACAGGGATAACATCAGCGGAAGCATGGCCGACGGCCTTTGCGGCAGAGATGTGTTTATAGGAGTGTCCGCTCCGGGAATACTGACAGAGGACATGATAAAAACAATGGCTGACGGGCCTATAGTATTTGCCATGGCAAACCCCGAGCCTGAAATCATGCCGCAGCTTGCAAAAAATGCGGGAGCAGCGGTAGTGGGTACGGGCAGATCCGATTTCGGCAACCAGATAAACAATGTAATGGCATTTCCGGGAATATTCAGAGGTGCGCTTGATGCAAAAGCAGAGAGAATAACAGAGGAAATGAAGGTTGCGGCGGCATACGCCCTTGCCGATTTTGTGGGAGAGAGCAGACTGTCGGCAGACAGGATTCTGCCGGATGCTTTTGAAGCAGGTATTGCACAGACCGTAGCGGCAGCTGTGGCAGATGCGTGGAGAAACAGATAAATGAAACAGAGAACAGAAAAAGATTCAATAGGAGAAATCCTTGTAGACAGCGACAGGCTGTGGGGAGCGCAGACACAGAGAAGCTTTGAGAATTTCAAAATAGGCACCGAAAAAATGCCTGCAGAAATAATCAGAGCGATTACAATAATAAAAAAAGCGGCGGCAGCCGTAAATTTTCACAAGGGTATTATGAGCAGGGAAATATCACAGTCAATTACAAATGCCTGTGATAAAATTCTTGCGGGAGGTCTTGAAGACCAGTTTCCGCTTTCGGTATGGCAGACAGGAAGCGGTACCCAGACCAATATGAATGTCAATGAGGTCATATCTCATCTGACAGACGGCAAAGCACACCCGAACGATCATGTCAATATGTCGCAGAGCTCAAACGATGTTTTCCCCTCGGCCATTCATATTGCCTGCGTTATCGAAGCGGAGGACAGACTGCTGCCTGAGATAAAAGCTCTGGCAGACACCTTCGGTGAGCTTTCAGACAGATACAGGTACGTTATAAAAACAGGAAGAACACATCTGCAGGATGCCACACCTCTGACTTTCGGGCAGGAATTTGCAGGCTGGCAGTATGCAGTGGAGAAATCCTGTGCAGCAATAAAAAACAGCCTTGCAGAGCTGAAAAACATACCGATAGGCGGTACGGCCGTAGGTACGGGACTTAATGCACCGGAGGGCTTTGACACTGCAATGGCAGCTGAAATATCAGAGCTTTCCGGCAGAGAATTCAAGGCTTCCGGAGACAAATTCCACGGACTTGCATTTAAGGATGCAGTGGCGGTATGTCACAGCGCAATGAAAACCCTTGCCTGCGACCTTATGAAGATTGCCAACGATGTCAGATGGTATGCTTCAGGTCCAAGATGCGGCATAGGAGAGCTTGTAATCCCTGCAAATGAGCCGGGAAGCTCCATAATGCCGGGCAAGGTTAATCCTACCCAGTGCGAAGCTCTTACAATGGTGTGCGCCGAGGTTATGGGCAATGATGTTACAGTTGGAATAGCGGCCTCGCAGGGCAATTTCCAGCTCAATGTATATATGCCTGTTATAGCCTTTAATATGATAAGAAGCATCAGGCTTCTTTCAGATGCAGTCCGTTCATTTAATGTAAACTGCGCCAGAGGCATAACAGTAAACGAGGACAAGGTGGCAGGCAATATGGCCGGCTCGCTTATGCTTGTAACAGCCCTGAACAAGGTCATAGGATATGACAGGGCGGCGCAGATTGCCAAATATGCTTACAGCAGCAACACCTCGCTGGAGGAGGCTGCGACAGCTCTGGGAATACTTACAAAAGAAGAATTCAGAGAATATGTAGACCCCAAAAAGATGGTGTGAGGGGATTGCAGTAGCTCAATACAAAAGAGGCGATAATTTATGATTATATATTTCACAGGTACAGGCAACAGCAGATATATAGCTGATATGCTTGGCGACAAACTGGAGGATGAGATTACAGACAGCAGAGAATATATCAGAAAATATTCAGGAGGCAGCTTTTTATCACAAAAGCCGTATGTTTTTGTTGCACCGACTTACGGATGGCAGCTTCCCCGCGTATTTGAGGAGTTTATACTGTCATCGGAATTTGACGGCAGCAAGGAAGCATATTTTGTTATGGACTGCGGAAGCGATATAGGCGCGCCCGAAAAGCGCATCAAAAAACTGTGCAGTCGCAAAGGCTTTAATTACAGAGGTGTTTTTGAGATAGTCATGCCCGAAAACTACATAGCAATGTTCGGAGTGCCTGATGAAGCGGAATCCGAAAAAATCATAGCCAGGGCTTACGGAGACATGGACGCCGCAGCCGAAAAGGTTAAGATAAATCTTGACTTTGACAAGAGAAGCACCCGCTTTGCAGATAAATGCAAAAGCGGATTTGTAAATACTCTTTTCAGAAACTTTGCAGTAAGAACCACACCTTTTTATGCTGATGATAAATGCAAAGGATGCGGTAAATGCGAAAAACTGTGCCCTCTTAACAACATAAGACTCAGCTTTATAGACAACAGACCCCAGTGGGGCAGAGAATGCACACACTGCATGGCGTGCATATGCGAATGCCCTGCAGAAGCCATAGAATACGGCAAAAAAAGCAAAGGCAAACGAAGATACAGATGCAAGGAGTACGGCAAATGAAACCGGCAGAGCTTTACAAAGCCAAAGCCCTTGACAAGCTGGAGGATCTGATACAGCACAATGAAGCTGATATTTCCACATGGCTTCCTCTTGAGTATGAGCTGCAGCTGACCTAAGGGACAGAGGAATGCAGCTTTAACGAGTACATAAACAGCCTGAGAGATGAAGTCAGATCGGTAAGCGAGAAAAAAATTAAAGAAAGCAGATAACATCAAAACAGCCGAACAGTGTCGCGGCTGTTTTTTGCCGGACTTAAAAATCAGAAAAAACCAAAATAAAAGTGCCGAAAAAACCAAAATAAAAATATATTTTACCGTTACCTTTAGTTTGCATTTTTTCTCCTGAGTCTGTTAAATGTCCCGATTATACTTTCGTGTGTAACTGCCGTTGCATCAAATCTCATAACCCTAAATGCTCCCTGCAGTATGAATCCCATTCCAAATACTGCAACCACAGTGCCTATTCCCACCTTGGCGCCCAGCACAAAGCCTATGGCAACGGCAAAGCCGTCTATTAATATTTTCACTGCGCCGATAGGGAATTTTTTCAGTCTCTTGCCCATGGCGACAAGCAGTGCATCTCTGGGTCCGCATGAAAGCCCCTGCGCCATATATATACCCATTGCAAAGGCCTCTATTGCAAGCCCTGCAAGAAGCATTAAAACACCTGTCCATATATTGTGAAGCTGCGGCACTATATCAAGCCATGTAAACAAATCCACAGACTTGCCTACAATACACACATCAAGTATGCTTCCGAGCCCTATTTTTTCTTTGAGAAGCAGGTCTATTGCCAGAATTACAAACCCTGTGAGGGTTACAATGTCGCCGTAGGTCAGAGGAATATGATAGCTGACGCCCATGCTGAAAGCATCCCATGGTGCAAGCCCCACATTTGCCTGTATTGTCAGGTATACTCCAAAAGCGAACACAAACAGTCCCAGAGCCGCATACAGTATTCTGAGTCCGTAAGGTCTGCCGTTTATTCTGTCCATTATTGCATTATCCATATAGATATTCTCCTGTGATATTGTATTTTGTCTAAAGATATAATAATATAGAAATGTAAATCAGTAAAATTAAAAGATATGAATTAGCATATTAGAATATCAAATAACGGAGTGCGTATGGAGATAAGGAATATCAAAACATTCATCAGAGCAGCGGAAACAGGAAATTTCACTAAAACAGCAGAGGAGCTCGGCTATTCGCAGGGGACTGTAACCCTGCAGATAAAGCAGCTTGAGGCTGAGCTTGGAGTGCCTCTTTTTAACAGGACAGGCAAGAGAATCGAGCTTTCGGAAAAAGGCAGAGAATTTATGAATTATGCCTGCAGTATTGTCAGAACGGAAGCAGAGGCGCGCTCTGCAATGGAGAGCAAAACAGAAATAAAAGGGACGCTTGCCGTAGGTATGCTTGAATCTGTAGCATCATTTTATTACAGAGAAATTATAAAGCAGTTTGTAACGCTTTATCCTGAGGCAAAGCTGATTGTAAAAATAGCCACAACGGTGGAGCTTACGGATATGCTCAAAAAAGGTATGCTCGATGTCATAGTCATATATGACAGGCAGATTCAGAATGACAACTGGGAATGCCCTGTAAAGGTAAGAGAGCCTCTGAAATTTTTTGCGGGCAGCCGGAGCAGCCTTTCGGAAAAACACGTATGCTTAAGAGAGCTTGGCAGAGAAAACTTTATCCTGACAGAGAAGGGCTGCACCTACAGAAAAGTCATAGATGACTTCACGGCATCCAGAAACATCGAGCTTAACTGGAATATTGATATAGGGAATACAGGAGCTATAATTGATTTTGTAAGCAGGGGTATGGGGATATCGCTGCTGCCTGAATACTGCATAGCAGAATATCTTGATAGAGGTGATATATGCGAAATATATGTGGATGATTTTGAGGCGGAGCTTTACCTGCAGGTCATATATGACGGGCGCAAATGGATGTCACCGGTTAAGGAGGCTTTTATTGAGCTTTGCAGCAATAAACAAAAAAACATAATTCGTTAAAAAAAAGACATAAAATTGTACTGAAACCGGTACAAAAATAATTCTATGCAATAAATTCAGAATTGGAATAGACGAAAACGCTTGAAAACTTAGGCTTTCTGGCGTTTTGTTTTTTTGTTAAAACATTATCAAAAAGTGTTGATTATTTCAAAAAAAGTAGTACAATACACTGTATACAGAACACAAAACACATACACACAAACTATGCAATACATAAATACTGGAGGTAGCGATGATAAAAGAAATTCTAAAGGTACTGCCCGGCGGAGACTGCGGCGGCTACGGCGGATGCGGATTTAAGACCTGCGAAGCCTGTGCCGAGGCTATTGTTTCCGGAGGTGCGGTAAATTTATGCCCTGCCTGTTCACAGGAGGATGCAGACCGGATTGCGGAGGCACTGGGCAGGGAGACAGCAGCAGTCATCGATGAAGTGGCGTTTGTACGCTGCGGCGGGGTTTCTGCAGGACAGAGCCGCAATGCCGGTACAGACAGCTGTGCTGAGTTTGTGAAGCTTGGATTTAATGAAAACGAATGTAAATTCGGCTGTGTGGGTCTTGGCTCCTGCGCAGAAGTATGCGATGCAGGTGCGATTAGTATTAAAGACGGACGTGTGACTGTGGACAGATCAAAATGCAACGGCTGCAGAGCGTGTCAGAATGTATGTCCTCAAAAGCTGGTTCAGATGGTGCCGCCTGATGCAAGCACTTTCATACCATGCGCATCACAGCTTGGAGAGGTGAATACAAGAAAAATCTGCGGCTACGGCTGCATAGGCTGCGGAGAATGCGCAGATACCTGTCCCGAAAACGCAATCACAATGGTAAACAACTGCGCCGTTATAGATTATGACAGGTGCGCAGGCTGCGTTGTGTGCTCGGTAAGGTGCAAAAAGAAAATAATAAAAGATGAAGCTCACGATCTTACAGGGCTCAAGGAGACGGTGGCCTTTGTAAAATGCAACGGCGGCAAAAAAGCCAACGATAAATTCAGGGCGCTTGGAATTGAGGACTGCTCTCACGCCGCAAAGCTTGACGCAGGACTTATGAACATATGCAGCGAGGGCTGCACGGGCCTTGGCAACTGCACCAGAGTATGCAGATACGATGCGATACATATTGTAAACGGCACTGCAGTTGTTGACTTCGAAAAATGCGTAGGCTGCCTTGACTGTGTTCATGCCTGTCCTAAAAACCTCATAGTTGAGGTTCCTTATGTGGGCAGCAAGCTTGTTGCCTGCTCATCAAAAGCCCCTATAGACGACAGATACGATCTGTGCTACAGCGGCTGCATCGACTGTACGGACTGCGTGCACAACTGTCCTAACGGAGCTATACAGATAGTGGATTCCCATGCCATAGTTAACGGCAATATATGCGAGAACTGCGATGTCTGCACATATATGTGCTCAAGAAACGCAATTAAGCGCATGGATGTTCCCGAATACAACTATCTGCAGAAAAAAGCACTTAAAATGAAGGAGGACAGGTAACATGAGAAAGCTAAAGACAATGGACGGAAACACTGCGACTGCTCATGTGGCTTATGCCTTTTCGGAGGTGGCAGCGATATATCCGATTACACCCTCATCAACAATGGCCGAAAACATTGATATGTGGGCGACCGAAAAAAGAAAAAACATATTCGGGCAGGAGGTTCATGTGGTTGAAATGCAGTCCGAGGGCGGAGCTGCAGGTGCAGTGCACGGCTCAGTTGCGGCAGGTGCGCTGACAAGCACGTTTACAGCTTCACAGGGGCTTCTGCTTATGATTCCCAATATGTACAAGCTGGCAGGAGAACAGACACCTGCAGTGCTCCATGTTGCGGCAAGAGCGCTGACCACACACGCACTGTCCATATTCGGAGATCATTCGGATGTAATGAGCTGCAGGCAGACAGGCTTTGCAATGCTTTGCTCAAACAGTGTGCAGGAATGTATGGACCTTGCGGCAGTAGCGCACCTTTCGGCAATATCAGGCAAGGTGCCTATGATGCATTTCTTTGACGGCTTCAGAACAAGCCATGAATATCAGAAAATAGAAGCATGGGATTACGAGGAGCTCAAAGAAATGGCAGACTGGGATGCCATCAGGGATTTCAGAAAACGCGTCAGCCATCCTATGCACCCGTACAATATGGGCTCATCGGAATCTCCTGAGGTGTTTTTCCAGCACAGAGAAAGCTGCAACAGATTTTACGATGAAACAGTGGAAACAGTTGCAGGATATATGGACGAAGTTAACAGAAGAATCGGCACTGACTATGCGCCGTTTAACTATTACGGAGCGCCTGATGCCACAGATGTGATAGTTGCAATGGGCTCTGTATGCGATACCATAGAAGAAGTAATCGACTACCTCAATGCCTCCGGCAGAAAAACAGGTCTTGTCAAGGTCAGACTTTACAGACCTTTCAGTGTTGAATATCTCAAAAAAGCCATCCCGCAGTCAGTTAAAAGAATCGCGGTTCTTGACAGATGCAAGGAACCGGGCTCAATAGGAGAGCCTCTGTATCTTGACATTGCGCTTGCACTTGCGGATACGGACATAAAGATTATAGGGGGAAGATACGGACTTGGCTCCAAGGACACACAGCCGGGAGATATAGTTGCGGTATTTGACAATCTGGCCTCCAGGGAACCGAAGCAGAGATTTACGGTTTCAATAGATGACGATGTTACAAACCTGTCAATTAAGACAGTTTCAAACCCTGATACTGCGGCTGCAGGCACTGTATCCTGCAAATTCTGGGGTCTTGGCGCAGACGGTACGGTAGGAGCCAACAAAAACAGCGTTAAAATCATAGGTGACAATACAGACAAAAAAGTACAGGCATACTTCCAGTATGACTCCAAAAAATCAGGCGGCATCACCATTTCCCACCTGAGATTCGGAGATAAGCCTATCAAATCCACGTACTATGTCAAGCAGGCAGACTTTGTGGCGTGTCACAATCCGTCATACCTGAGCAAATACAACATGGTGGAGGATGTCAAGAAGGGCGGCATATTCCTGCTTAACTGCAGCTGGAATGCGGCAGAACTTGAAGAACATCTTCCTGCCCATGTTAAAAAATACATAGCGTCAAATGACATACAGTTTTATACCTGCGACGCCGTTACCATAGCAAGAGAGCTTGGTCTGGGCGGCAGAACCAATACGGTGCTGCAGGCTGCATTCTTTAAGCTGGCGGATATAATTCCTATTGACAGGGCTGCCGTATATATGAAAGACGCAATCAGAAAAACATACGGCAACAAGGGTGAAAAAATAGTAAATATGAACTGCGCTGCAGTTGACGCAGGTATTGCAAATGTCGTAAAGATTGATGTTCCGGCATCATGGAAAAAAGCCTCCGAAAACAGCAGAAAACAGAAAATCAGAGGCAGAAACAAAACTCTTACAGACTATGTCGAAAACATACTGATGCCTACAAACGCAATGAACGGTGACAGCATACCCGTATCAAAATTCGTCTCATCCGCAGACGGTTCGGTACCGTCGGGAACAGCAGCCTACGAAAAGCGCGGAATCGCATATGCCGTTCCAAAGTGGGACAGCACCAAATGTATGCAGTGCAACTGGTGTTCATATGTGTGCCCTCATGCGGCAATAAGGCCGTTTGTGCTCAAGCCTGAATGTGAATGTGATCAGGCTGTCAGGATGAGAGGTGACAGCAGCCTTAAATTTGTTGTTGCCGTATCTGCCATGGACTGCACAGGCTGCGGCTCATGCGTTAATGTATGCCCTTCAAGAAACAAAGCGCTTGAAATGGTTCCGGCAGAGGAAATCGCAGATAAACAGCAAAAGCTCTTTGACTATGTCTTTGAACACGCTGATTATGAAAGCGCGCCTTACGATGACAGCACAGTAAAAGGCTCACAGTTCAGACAGCCGCTGCTTGAGTTCTCGGGAGCGTGTCCGGGCTGCGGAGAAACACCGTATGCCAAGCTGGTAACACAGCTTTTCGGCGACAGAATGTATGTTGCAAACGCTACCGGCTGCTCATCAATATGGGGCTGCTCGGCGCCAAGCACACCTTATACCGTAAACGCGCAGGGCAGAGGTCCGGCATGGGCAAACTCGCTGTTTGAGGATAACGCGGAGTTTGGCTTCGGTATGGCAATATCCGTCAAGGTAAGAAGAAACGAACTCAAAGCCGAAGTCGAAAAGCTTGCAGAAAACCCTGTATTTGCAGAAACGGCAAATGCATGGCTTGACAATATGAACAATGCGGCAAAGGCTGAAGAATACGGACAGAAGCTTGTGAAGCTTTGCGAGCAGAGCAGCAACAGATCCGCAATATATGTAGTTGAGAACAAAGATATGCTGATCAAACCGTCAATGTGGATATTAGGCGGCGACGGCTGGGCATATGATATAGGCTACGGCGGACTTGACCATGTGCTTGCCACAGGCGAAAATGTGAATATCCTTGTATTCGATACAGAGGTTTATTCAAATACAGGCGGTCAGGCTTCAAAATCAACTCCTATAGGCGCTGTGGCGCAGTTTGCATCAAACGGCAAGAGCGTCAAGAAGAAAGACCTTGCGCAGGAGGCAATGTCATACGGTTATGTATATGTTGCGCAGATTGCCATGGGTGCAAATCCGGCTCAGGCGCTTACAGCAATCAAAGAGGCCGAAAGCTACGACGGACCGTCGCTTATCATAGCATATGCGCCTTGCATCAACCATGGTCTTAAGGCAGGCATGGACAAGGCTATGCTTGAAATGAAAAACGCGGTAAGATCAGGCTACTGGAACCTGCTCAGATACGACCCTAGAAAACGCGAAGCAGGCGTAAATCCGCTTTCAATAGACAATCCTAAGCCTACTGAAAAATACAGAGACTTTATTATGGGCGAAGTAAGATACAATTCGCTTATGCTGAAAGATCCGCAGAGAGCAGAAAAACTGTTCACAAGAGCAGAAAAAATAGCGTCACAGAAATACGACGATCTGGTTAACCAGAAACGCAGTTTTGATCCGGAGGAGGAAATATAGTCATGTATGAAATAGTAGGAAAAAGAAAATTAAACGATAATATGACGTGGCTGGAGATAAATGCGCCTCTGGTTGCAAGAAAAGCTCTGCCCGGTCAGTTTATAATACTGAGGACTGATGAGCTGGGCGAAAGAATACCCCTTACAATGGCAGGCTACAGCAGAGATAAGGGCACGGTTGAAATAATATATGCCGCAGTAGGCAGGACAACCATGCTTTTGGATCAGCTTGAAGAAGGCGACTGCCTGTGCGATGTGGCAGGACCGCTTGGCAGGCCGACCGAAATGGAAGGGCTCAAAAGAGTCTGCGTTGTAGGCGGAGGCACAGGTAATGCCCTTGCCTTCGGACTTGTAAAAGGACTTCATACAGAGGGCATTAAGGTTGATACCATAGCGGGTTTCAAAAGCAGGGATTTTGTTATACTCGAAAAAGAGTTTGACGAAATATCCGAAAACCTTTATGTGGTTACAGATGACGGCTCCTACAAAGAAAAAGCCTTTACCACAGACAAGCTGAAACAGCTTCTTGCAGAGGGTAATAAATATGATGAAATCATAGCTGTGGGACCTCCGATAATGATGAAGCTGGTATGCGGTATCGCACAGGAGGCAGGTATTAAATCAGTGGCCTCACTTACCGCATATATGATAGACGGTACGGGAATGTGCGGAGGCTGCCGCGTTATAGTCGGCGGCGAAAGCAGATTCGTATGCGTTGACGGTCCCGAATTTGACGGAAGCAAGGTGGACTGGGACGACCTTATTATGAGAAACGGTTTTTACAGAGAAGCGGAAGCAGAAGACAGAAGTCATATCTGCCGTCTGACAGGAGGTGTTCGTTACAATGATTAATTTAGAAAAAACAAAAAATCCGATGCCTCAGCAGGAGCCTATGGTAAGAAACAGGAATTTTGAAGAGGTTGCAACAGGATACACAGAGGAAATGGCGATAAACGAAGCCATGAGATGCCTTAAATGCCGCAAGAAGCCCTGCACAAAAGGCTGCCCTGTAAAAATTCGCATACCCGAATTTATAGAGGCGGTATCAGAAGGGGAATTTGAAAAAGCATATAACATAATATCACAGACAAGCTCACTTCCTGCAATATGCGGCAGAGTATGCCCGCAGGAAAACCAGTGCGAAGGCAAATGTGTGCAGGGTGTGCTGGGTGAGCCTGTTGCAATAGGCAGACTTGAAAGATTCGTTGCCGACTGGCACGATGCAAACGGAGCTGACAGCTTTGAGGCGCATGAGCCTAACGGACACAAAGTTGCTGTTGTAGGCTCAGGTCCTGCGGGACTTGCCTGCGCAGGCGACCTTATAGGCATGGGATATGATGTGACTGTATTTGAAAGTCTGCACAAGGCGGGAGGAGTGCTGGCATACGGGATACCGGAGTTCAGACTTCCAAAGGCAATAGTTGCAAAAGAGGTTTCAAAGCTTGAGGAAAAAGGTGTCAAAATAGTCAAAAACGCAATTATAGGGCAGTCGATGAATGTTGACGAGCTGTTTGCCGACGGCTATGAAGCTGTATTCATAGGCACAGGCGCAGGACTTCCGTCGTTTATGAATATTCCGGGAGAAAACCTGCTGGGAGTATGCTCAGCCAATGAATACCTGACAAGAATCAATCTTATGAAAGCTTATCTTTCGGAATACGATACGCCTATACAAAAAGCAAAGAATGTGGCTGTAGTGGGCGGCGGCAATGTTGCAATGGATGCCGCAAGATGCGCCAAGAGAATGGGAGCGGAGCACGTATATATCATATACCGCCGTTCAATGGATGAAATTCCTGCCAGAAAAGAGGAAATAGAGCACGCCATTGAGGAGGGCATAGAGTTTAAGCTCCTCAATAACCCTGTTAAAATCATAGGCGATGAGGACAACAGAGTGTGCGGCATTGAATGTATAGAAATGAAGCTTGGCGAGCCTGACGCATCCGGCAGAAGAAGACCTGTTGAAATTGAAGGGTCAAACTTTGTGCTTGATGTTGAAGAGGTTATCATGTCAATAGGAACAAGACTGAACAAGCTTATTCTGAATACTACAGAAAACCTTGAGCCAAACGAAAGAGGCGGCATAGGCACAGACGAAAAGGCTGCAACAAGCCATAAGGCTGTGTTTGCAGGAGGAGATGCGGTAACGGGAGCTGCAACTGTAATCCTTGCGATGGGAGCAGGCAAAACAGCAGCAGAGAGTATTGACGAATATTTCAAAGAGAACAAATAAAGATAAAACTTTCAGCCGCACAGATGTGCGGCTGAAAGTCTATTCAGAAGCTTTTATAAGCTCTTTTGCAGACTGTATTGTAGTCTCCGTTATATTCATGCCTCCGAGAAGCCTTGCGATTTCTTCGGCTTTTTCCTCGGAAGTTAAAGGAATTACATTTGTGAAGGTGGCGTTATCGCACGTTTTCTTTACAATCTTGAAATTGTGACCCCTGCAGGCTGCAATCTGAGGCAGGTGGGTGATGCAGATAATCTGATGGCTCTGCGCAATCTGACACATTTTTTTGCCGACTATGCTTGCTGTTATACCGCTGATGCCTGTATCTATCTCGTCAAAAATCATGGTAGGTATATGGTCGTAATCTCCGACTATTTTTTTGAATGCCAGCATAATTCTTGACATTTCGCCGCCCGAGGCGACCTTTGCAAGCGGCTTCAGAGCCTCGCCTCTGTTGGTTGTAATCAGAAACTCGACAATATCGGTACCTGCTGCGGAATACTGCTCCGACTGCCTGAAATCAATAACCATATCGGCATCTTTGAAATTCAGATCCTTTAATTCATACAGTATTTTTTCCTGCAGAGACAGTGCCGCTTGTTTTCTGGCCTGCGAAAGCTGCCTGGAAAACTCCTGCAGCATGGCTTCCGTCTGGTTTTTTTCTGCAGTGAGCTTTTCTCTGAGCTCATCTATATTGTCAACTTCGGATATGCTTTTTTCGAGGCTGTCCCGATAGGTCAGTATATCTTCGATGGAATTTCCGTATTTCATTTTGAGCCTGTTAATTTCATCAAGCCTGCTTATGGCAATATCAAGCTCCTCAGGTGAAAACTCCGATCTGTCTCTGATCCCCCGTATATCCGAGCATACATCTTCAAGGCTGTAATATATATCGGATATTCTTTCGTCTAAAGATTTGAGTTCGGGAGAATACATGGATATATCCTGAATAAGCGCAAGCACCTTGGATAAAGTATATGATGTGCTTTGTTCGGAATCGTAGGAAATACCGTAGGCAGATTCAAGCGCCGTATATATTTTTTCGCTGTTTTGAAGCAGTGAAATTCTGTTTTCAAGTTCAGTATCCTCACCGGGCTTCAAACAGGCTTCATCTATTTCGGCAAGCTCAAATGCCATAAAATCTTTTTTGCGCTGTTTTTCGGCAAAGCCCGAAAGCAGTGAGTCAAGCTCCGAGGCGGCTCTGCGAAAGGCTGCATAGCTTTCGGCAACCTGAGCTTTGAGAGGATTGATAGTATCCTTTGAATAAAGATCCACAAGATCTATGTGACGCTCCGTGTCGAGCAGTGACTGATGATCGTACTGCCCGTGAATATCCGCAATACGGCTGCAGAGAGCGCTTACCTGACCCAGTGTTACTATTTCTCCGTTGATTTTGCACAGGTTCCTGCCGGAAGCCGAAACCTCACGGGTTATTACATATTCTTCGCCGTCAAGGTCTGCTGCAAGCTGAACTATGGCCTTGTCCCTGCCTGAACGAACAAAAGCCGTATCAGCTCTTGCTCCGAGAGCAAGACTTACGGCTTCGATAATTATTGATTTGCCGGCTCCGGTCTCGCCTGTAATCAGGTTGAGCCCTTCGTGAAAATCAATCTGTACATCTTCAATTATTGCAAAATCCCTAATACTGATGTGTGATATCATTTTTTACTCCTTATGAAAGCAGTTCATTGAATCTTGCCACAAGCGCCGGTACGTTTTCTTCTGAGTCTATTACCATCATCAGAGTGTTGTCCCCTGCGATAGTACCTATCACATGAGGCAGATCAAGACCGTCTATCGGCTCTCCGGCCGCATTTGCACAGCCGGGAAGTGTTTTGACAACAATGATGTTTCCGGCAGCATCGACATTCTTGACTATGTCGCGCAGTATACTTAAATACCTGTTGGACATACTGCTTTCTGTTGAGGCTGCTACGGAATATTTGTATTTGCCGCCGGCAGAAAGATTCTTTACAAGATGAAGCTCCTTGATATCTCTGGATATGGTTGCCTGAGTGACATTGAATCCGTTTTCTTTCAGCAGAGCAACCAGCATTTCCTGTGTGTCGATATCGTTTTCCTTGATGAGCTCCAGAATTTTATTTTGTCTTGCATAGCGCATGGTTTGTTTCCCCCAAGTTTTATTTCTTTAGACATTATACCA
>CAVDMD010000017.1:0-26354 GCA_963609975.1 bacterium
CCTGAATTTGAATTGTTAACAGAATTATAGCAGACATATCGATTTTTTTCAATATGTCTGCTATTGTCAGCCTGTTTCTTCTTCCGGCCTGGTGCTGCGCAAAAAAGAATTTGCCGTAATGGATAATATAGGGAGAACAAAGATGCGCCACAGACAGCATTACAGACAGGCTCAAGAGCTTTACAGATTAGCAATTCAGGGCTGCTTGCCATAAAGGTGAGCAGCTTTTTACTATTTTGCTGACGATTATAATTCATTTATAATACATTTGCTCAAGTTTTTTATCTAAGTTAGATTTTTCATACTATTTTGATTTATACAATTATTTATTTGCCCAATTTATGCCCTCTCTGTTCTTTTTTATAGTTTTCGACATTTCAATTTTGTATAATTAAATAACTTATTTATATATTTTATGGAGGTGAAACAATGACAAAAAAACTATTTAGTATTTTTCTGTCACTTGCTCTGGTATTAAGTATGTGCATACTTGTTACCGGCTGCGGCAAGACAGATGAAAGCTATGCTGTCCCTGATGAGCTGACTGCAATGTACGATGCGTATATCGACAGTATTGATGCTGACTGGGGCAACGAGCTTGCAACAGAATTATCAACAAACCCTGACTTTTTCTCCACTGAGGATCTTGGCGGCAGAAACGCAGGTTCAGAGGCAGAGCATAATACTGCTGAATATCTTGAATCTGTAATGAGTGATATAGGTCTTACCGATGTTGAAAAAGCAGCTGCAAAATGTGACCTGTTTGATGCAAGAGGAGCATCATTTACTGTAGACGGCAAAGATTATTCTGTTTACTCATACGAGTCAGACGGTACAGATGAAGACGGTATAACTTCCGAAATTCTTTATCTTGGCGAAGGAACAGCTGCTGATTATGAAAATGTTGACGTAAAAGGCAAGCTGGTTCTTGTAGAAGTGAACCAGAGAGATAACTGGTGGGTAACCTATCCTATGCTTGAAGCAGAGCATCAGGGTGCTGCAGGCGTCCTTGTAGCACAGAACGGCGGATTTTCCGAGGTAGCAGATGATGCACTGAATGCCAACGACATATGTGCGCCTATTTCAATCCCTACAGTTTCAATAAGCGCTGCAGACTCCAAAGAACTGCAGGCTAAAATAAAGGAGGGCAAGACAGAGGGAACTCTTATCGTAAACAACATTACCGGCAGAGATGAAGGTACTACATACAATGTAATGGGCAAAATCAAAGGTAAGGATTCAAGCCATCAGATTATGTTCGGCGCTCATTATGACTGCCACTATTTCGGTTTCCAGGACGACAACTGTGCGGTAGCTGAGGTTTTAGCCATCGCAAAAGCTATGATTGACTCAGGCTATACTCCTGAAAACGATATAGTATTCTGTCTGCACGGTGCAGAAGAATGGGGCGCTTACGACACTCAGTATGACTGGACAGTTGGTGCGTGGGAAATGATTAACAACATTCACCCTGAATGGGCAGGAAAAACTTTAGCATTCCTCAATTTCGAGCTTCCTGCATACAAGTTTGCAGAATACGCTTATTCAAATTCAGCGCCTGCATTCTATAATATGATTGATTTCTATACTAACACCTACCCTCTTTCGGGAGATAAGAGCATCTACTCAGAGGGAGTTAAAACTGCCGGATATCAGACATACACTTATTCCGACGACTTCTCTTACTATATTGCGGGAGTTCCTTGTATAATCAACGGCTTCCTGCTTCAGGAGGATCAGGAGAATGTTCACGATTTCTATCTGAAATATTATCATACAACTTATGATACACCTGACATCTGGGACGGAGATGTATTCAAGTTCAACGCGCAATACTACGGCGCAATGTCTATGTATATAGATCAGATGCCTGCACTGTACCTTGACTTCACAGGTGACTTTGACAGAATAACAGATGCATTCGACAAAGATCTTCTGGCGGAATATGGTGTAGACGTTGACACATACGAAGCAAACCTTAATGCCATGGGCGAAGCTGCAGAGGCAAACGCAGCAAAGGTTAAGGAAATCAATGACGGATACATTCAGGCCTGGATTGACGGCGACAGCGACACCATGGAAACTCTCAAAGCAGAAGGCAAAGAGCTTACAGCCAAGAACCTTGAAACTTTCAAATTTGTATCAGAGGCATTCCTCTCAACCATGTATGAAAAGCCTGTAGTGCCTCACGAAGCATCACAGATTAATATCAACGCTATGAATAAGGTTCTTGAATGCCTTGAAGAAGGCGATATAAATACTGCTGTAGATGAATATGTATGGACAGTAAACAATGTGCTTGAATATTACAACTGGTTCTTCTCCCCTGAGGTTATTGAAATACAGGATAAATGCCTGTGGAGCAAATCCGAAAATATGTACTGGGGTACCGATCCGTCATTTGTAAAGGCTGATGTTGCGGAAGCATCAATCAGTCTGTACAATAAGTACGACACAAAAGAAGATACTTCAAAAGAGCAGAAAATATACAAAAAAGCTATAAAGGCTCAGGCAGAGGTTATGGTTAAATACGCAGATAAAGAAATAAAGGATCTGAAGACACTTTCTGATATGCTTGCATTATAGCACTGAAACTTGCAGACACCGGCATTGCCGGTGTCTGCTTTATAATTATCCTATTTCTTCTTCAAGTCTGAGCTTCAGCTCCTGTTTCTGCAGTCTGTTTTTTTCGATAATCACATAGCAGGCGGACAGAATGACTATCGCACCTCCTGCAATCTGCATACCGTCTATGCTCTGACCCAGTATAAGCCAGCCGAAAAATGTCGATGTCACAGGCAGGAAATTGCTGAAAAGTGATGAGATTGTAGGTCCCAGATATTTGACTCCTCTGACACATATGAGATAGCCTGTGCCTGCGCTTCCCACTCCAAGATAGGCAAGGCTTAATATAATCTGCGGGGTAAAAGCTTCTGCGGGAGGCATTACCGCAGCAGCATACGGCAGAGATATCAGCACCGTGCACAAAAGCTGATTGAACGCCATGGTAAGCTCCGTATAGGTCTGAGAAATCTTCGCGGTAATAAAATTATACATATTCCACGATATCACAGCTCCAAAAGCCAGCAGATAGCCCAGTATTCTTCCCTGAAACAGGCTTTTGAAATCCGCTCCGATTACAAGAGCCACTCCTGCAACACATATGACAAGTCCTGCAATTATTCTTACGGACAGTTTAGTTTTGAAAAACACCCTCTCTATCAGAATTGATACAATCGGTACAAATGAAAGTATAATTGTAATCAGTGCCACAGGTATATATTCCATTGCCGTATACTCACAGAAATAGTAAAGCACCTGCCCTGTAAGCGAGCAAAGTACAAAAAATACAATATCTTTTTTTCTGATTGTAAATTTGCGTTCTGCAATAAGCTTGATTACAGTTATTACAATAAGTCCGCCAAAATACTTGAAAAACATGAGATTCAGCGGTTTGAAAACTTCAAGCGCGTTCTTTGCAACAGAATAATCAAGTCCCCACATAAGCACGAGGACGAACATAAGAATAAATGTCAATCGTTTTTTGTCCAAGCTGTAACTCCTTTTTTGTATATTATAGTGTTCCGTATTCTGCAAGGTTCCTTGCAATGCCAAAAATACACAAAGCTATTGCGTAGCATATAACTGCCGCCTCATGCGCTCTAGGCACTTTTATCTCTCTGCATTTGAGATATTCCCGGTATATAATCTCACTGCACAGAAACGGCGCTGTAACAAACAGGAACGGATTTGCATCAAACGCTGCCTCAAAATCCAGCGATGCCAGCGCTGCAGACATGGTCGTAATGCCGCATCCCGGACATTTGAATCCTGTCAGACTTCTGAACATACATGGCAGCGCAAGCCCTGTCAGCTTAATCCACGCAAGATAACACAGACCTGCCGCAATAAGAATCAATGCGGTTTTAATTGTTTTTTTGCTGTTTGCAGTCATATGTAAAATTTCAGAAGCCCTGCCGCAAATCTGCCTGCAGAGCCTCGTTTCCTATCCAACTCTTTTGTTAACCGTATCCTGCATAAGACACATACTGATTATCGAAAAGCCTATAATCCCCAGTATCAGATACAAAACATTCGAGCTGCCGTTTACTCCTCTGATATTGTCACAGCGCTCTCCCATTTTGTACTGCCAGTAAAGCCCGTATATGCCGCAGGTTATGATGGAGAAAAGAAACACCATTCCTCCTGTTGCGGCATCAGGCTCACCTGCCAGAAGATTTACCTCATCGTTTATTTTTATCATCCAGTATATGCCGTATAGGCCGCAGGTTATAAGGGAAAATATTATACATAGCGCTATATTTCTCGCTGTTATTCCGTAGTTCATCAAATCCCCCTTAACATCTGTATGCTATTTCAGCTTTGCTCCGTCGGCAAAAGCGTTGCCGACCCTGTCGCCAAGAACGTGATAGTAATGGTTAACAGGGTCATAGGCTATAGGTGCAAGCTTAGCCACATCTATGCCTCCGTCCTCTGTAACAATGCTCTCATCTGCGCATACATTCATTATCTGTCCTATCATGCAGTGAGATTCCTCATCATAGCTCACAAGTCTGCATTCAAGAGCCATAGGAAGCTCCTCTATCAGAGGTGCGTTCACAAACTCGCTTTTAAGCGCATGGAAGCCTGCTTTTTCAAATTTGTCGGGAACATCATTTGCCGAAACTATACCCACATAGTCACATTCGGCAACGTGCGCCGCATCTGCGAAGCTCACTGTGAAAGCTTTGGTTTCGAGTATGTTTTTAACTGTTTTGTGTCCGGGGCTCAAGCACATCGATATTCTGTCTGCACCGCTGATACCTCCCCATGCCGCATTCATGGCATCAGGTCTGCCGTCTTTGTCATATGCCGCAATGATAAGGACAGGCATAGGATACATATATGAATTCACTCCAAGATTTTTTCTCATAACGATACCTCCTTGTATAATCTGCTATCTATTATATTACTCCTGCAGGGAGTAAATCAAGTGTATTTGCAAAACTGTTTCGGCAGATCCGGATAGTCTGTTTTTGGGCGCAATATTCACAAACGGGGCAAAACATCACATTAAAACAAGAAAAACGGGGCAAAATCATTGGAACAGTATAAGAAAAACGGGGCAAATTTGTCTTACAGGTTATTGTAAAACTTATTCAAGTAAATACACACACAACGGGCAGGTCATGTGTGCTTTTGCTCAAACTGCAAGACTGCCGCGCACCTCTGACCCTCTGTGCGCGGCAGTCCCTGTCTGTCAAACTATTTTCATATTACAAATCGTGTTTTTCTTCATTGAGGTATTTGTCCATAAGAGCATCTATGTCAGCCTCTTTTTCAGGAAGCGGAGCATCCTTTTTCCTGCCGGCAATAACCACTATAATTCCTGTTACGACCACTGCAAGTCCTATCCATTTCAGGCATTCGATAACCTGCGGTATACTGTTGCAGAAAACATCGTAATCGTCAGGTCCCCATTCGCCGTAGTCGATTTCGTACCATTTGAGCCAGAACTGTCCAAGGAACGCCATGGCACCTGCGAGTATCATAAACACGCCTATTCTGACTGTATCCCCCACAGCAAGCTTTGTCTTAGGGTTTACAGGGTTGTGCTCAGGATCATTCACTGCAAGGCCTCCGAACAGCCTCTTGAATATATAGTATGCCACAGGTCCTGTGCATAAAGCCATAAGTCCCGTTGTCATATAGTCGGTACCGTTTACCAGCAGCGCCACCACTGAAATCACTATAGGGAATCCCACATAAAAAATCATTGCACCGGTGCCGCCTCTGATAAAGAACAGGCCTCTTTCTTTTCGTTTTTCTACCGGCAGTTTTTTTCTAAGCTTGAGAACCGATACAGGCAGTATTATGTACAGAGCCAGCATAAACACCACTTCCATACTTACAAGTGTTGTGAAATCCGACTGGCACAGAATAAGGGTAACTACCGCCAGTGAAAGTATTCCTATATACGGAACTCCTCTTTTTTTGGACACCTTTACCATGAACTGCGGGCAGAGGTGATCGTCTGCAAGTACGAAAAATCCTCTCGAACCCGATGCCATGTATGTGTTGAATATCGCACACTGCGACACTATGGCTATTACAAGAAATACATATCCCCATGCCTGACCCATATAGGTTGTAAGGATTGTCGCATAGCCTACCGACTCGCCGCCGAATCCGCCTTCTGTCGACCATAATTCCCAGCTGCCTTCAGGCATACACGCAAGTCCGCCGAGTGTAGGAAGCACATATGTAAGCGCTACCAGCGGCATTGCTATCATAAGTCCTTTGGGAATTACCTGAGGATTTTTAACCTCTCCGGCCATATTTGATATGCACTCATATCCGCAGTACATCCATATACAGATACATATGCCTCCGCCCAGACCGTCAAATATGCTGTAATCCTCCGGCATAAAAGGTTCCATAGGATTTGTCTGCCAGTTGATAATCCCCACTATTGCAACCAGTGCAAAAGCAAGAAGTATGAGAACCGAAAGTACTGTGCTCACCCTGCCGACCTCTTTGAGGCCCATAAGGTTAATAACCGTAAAAATAAGTATCATTCCGATTTTTATTGCGTGAACCGCAAGCTCGCTCATAGGTATCATCTGGCTTACATAGCCGGCAACCAGCGCAACATACACACCGTTGGTTATATATGTTGATACTGTGGCCCACCAGCCTGCCTGAAAGCCCCAGAATTCTCCGAAGGCCTCCTTGACCCATACATACACACCGCCCTCAGACGGCAGTACAGCTCCGCACTCTGCGACCAGATTACTGATGGGATATGCCCATATTACAGGGAAAACCATCAGTAACACCAGTGTCAGTCCCGGTCCCGACTCAGGTATCATTTCCTCAATACCAAATGCTCCCGCCGCTACAAGGCAGTAGAGCATAAATACTATTCCCGATACTTTGATATCGTGTTTTTTAAGTCCCGCAACTCCGTTTGTATGCTGACCCATTCCATTTTCCTCCTTAATATAAGATTGTAAACGCTATCCTTTTTTTCTGTCTATGATTCTAATACTGTCACACATCCTGCATCACCTCACCTATAATTCTTTAATCTTGGTTTCGAGTCTGATTCCCAGCTCTGCCGCATATTCAAAATATTTATCCACCTGTTCAAATGATAACATATCTGATGAAATCAGTCCACACTGATCAAAGTCACCGTTTATAAACATCTTGGAGAACAGATATCCGCCCTGTCCTGTCAGATACATCTCTCCTGTCATTTTGGCTCTTTCAAATGCTTCTACGATTCCCGGCGCAAACACATGGTTTTCAACAAGAATATCCCTGCCGTCCTTCTTGCCGTAAGCCTCAACCACCATGCAGCCGTCATCTGCTTCCATGCCCTCTTTTATGATTTCTCTGATTTCCTCTTCAAATTTAGGCGGCTTAGGTATACTGTCAACTATCACATCAAACGGCACCACTTTGCGGCCTTTGATTTCTCTTTCCTCGTGGTCAAACAGTCCTGCTCTGTAAAGAGGCTCTGCAAAATCCATACCTGTTCCTGCGTATTTGAAATATGCGTTTTTGCAGCCTTTGAAATATTTGTCTGCATTTAGTGCATACTGCACAGGCTCATCGTGGCAGTGATTTAAGAAAGTAACCTCGTGATCCATATAGTCATATTTTCTCTTGATAGGATCCTCAAACGGCGGTCTTACAATCAGCTCTCCGTTTTCATATGTATATGCAGGCTCGCTCATATCCTGTATGGCTGTTTCGGGCGACCACCAGAACGGCTGGAATCTTTTGGCCTTGACGCCCTCCCATACGAAGTTGTATATAGTATCACAGGTGTCAAGATATTTCATCGCATCTCTCGTGGCGCAGCATATAACTCCCGGCGCCGAGCCTGTTCCGATTATTGCAAGTCTTTCGATTTCCTTAAATTTAGGGCTGTATACCTCGAACTGATATTTCATGCCTCTTATCCACCCTATATTAACGTCCTCGTCGAAGGCTGTAGTGGATGAAAAGTCCTGATAGTTGGCTTTAACCGCAAGCGCAGCGTCAAGCACGTTCTTGCCAAATTCCAGAGGTAATGCATTTACAATAAGGTCAACGCCCTGCGCGCATTCTATTATTTCATTGAGATTGTACGCATTGCATCTCATTCCCTTTGCTTTTGTGAGTATGCCGACAAGCTCATTTACCGCATCCATATTGTAGTCAGCGCATATGATGCTGCTTACACCCGGCTCCTCGTCAAGCCTTTTGGCAACTGTAGTTCCCTGTGCTCCTGTTCCAAGTACTAAAATCTTCATATTAAACCTTCCTTGTCTCTTATCAGAAATTATCCAACTTTATTTTATGTCTATATGTTAAACCGTATCCCGATTCTCTTCAATCGCCTCATATTCTAACTTTTCTGACTAAATAAAGATGTTTTGTCCTTGACACATTTGCTTTGAAAGGTCTGAATGAAAAGCAAGGACTTATTATCTGTCTGCCATCTAAATTATGCCCTTGCTTTTGCTGCGTTGTAAATTCATTTAATTGTCAAGTTCTTTTATCCTTGTGTCGATTGTAATGCCAAACTCCTTTGCATATTCAAAATATCTGTCAACATTGTTCATCGGCAGCATATCCGAGGTAATCAGCCCCGTTATTTCAAAATCGTCATTTACAAACATCTTGGAGAACAGATAACCGCCCTGTCCTGTCAGATACATCTCTCCTGTCATGCCGGCTTTTTCAAACGCCTCAACAAGCCCCGGCGCGGATACATGGTTTTCCACCAGTATATTTTTGCCGTCCTTCCTGCCGTATGCTTCAACCACCATGCAGCCGTCATCAGAGACAATGCCTTCGTCTATTATTTCTTTGATTTCTCTTGCAAACCTAGGCGGAGCCGGCACATGAGCCAGCACCACATCAAACGGTGATACCGATACACCGCTTATTGTTTCTTTCTGATGCGATAAAAGCCCTGCTCTGTAAAGCGGTTCTGCAAATTCCATCCCCACACCCGCATATTTGAAATATGCGTTTTTGCAGCCTTTGAAATATTTTTCGGCATTGATGCCATACTGCACAGGCTCATCATGGTTGTGATTAAAGAAAACCACTTCTCTGTCCATATAGTCATATTTCCTGCTCACAGGATCCTCAAACGGCGGTCTGAGAATGATTTCTCCGTTTTCATATGCAAACGCCGGCTGCCTCATATCCTCTATCGCTGTTTCAGGCGACCACCAGAACGGCTGAAACCTTCTGGCCTCTGCCCCCTCCCATACGAAGTTGTATATGGTATCGCAGGTATCAAGATATTTCATGGCATCTCTTGTGGCGCAGCAGATAAGTCCGGGTGCGGAGCCTGTGCCGATTATTGCAAGCCTGCCGATTTCCCTGAATTTCGGACCGTACACCTCAAGCTGGTATCTCATGCCTCTTACCCAGCCCATAATAACATCATCATCAAAAGCATTGCTTGACGAAAAGTCCTGATAATCGGCTTTAACCGCAAGCGCCGCATCAAGCACGTTTTTGCCAAATTCCAGAGGAAGCGCGTTAACTATAAGGTCTGCGCCCTCCGCGCATTTTTTAATGTTCTCCACATTTGAGGCGTCACACTGAACGCCTCTGGCTTTTGTCAGAGAGGAAACCAGTTCGTCAACTGCCGCCCTGTTGTAGTCGGCGCATACTATTTCACTTACATTCGGTTCTTCATCAAGTCTTTTGGCAACAGTTGTTCCCTGCGCCCCTGTTCCAAGTACAAGTATTTTTTTCACAATTTCACCTGCCTCACGCTATAATTCTTTAACCACAGTATCTATCGTGATACCGAGCTGTTTTGCATATTCAAAGTATGTATCCACCTGTTCAAACGAAAGCATATCAGATGAGATAAGCCCTGTCTGATTGAGTTTGTCGTTGAGGAACAGCTTAGAAAACAGATAGCCGCCCTGTCCCGTCAGATACATCTCCGAGGTTATTCCCGCTTTTTCGTAGGATTCAACAAATCCCGGCGCCGATACATGAGTTTCCACCAGCACATCTTTGCCGTCTTTTTTGCCGTAGGCCTCAACTGCCATGCAGCCTGCATCGCTTACAAGTCCCTCGTCTATGATTTCTTTGATTTCATGTGCGAATTTAGGCGGAGCCGGCACATGAGCCAGCACCACATCAAACGGTGATACCGATACACCTCCTATTGTTTCTTTGTGATGCGACAAAAGCCCTGCTCTGTAAAGAGGCCCTGCAAAGTCAACTCCCGCTCCCGCATATTTGAAATATGCGTTTTTGCAGCCCTTGAAATATTTGTCCGCATTGAAGCTGTAATGAAGCGGCTCATCGTGACAGTGCTCCACAAATGTAATCTCTCTGTCCATATAGTCATATCTGCGTTTTACGGGCATTCCGAATGCCGGAGTTCTGACAAGCCTGCCGTCTATAAGGGCATAGCCTTCTTCACTCATATCATTAAGCGCCGTAACAGGCGACCACCAGAACGGCTGGAAGCGTCTGGCCTCAACCCCTTCCCATACAAAATTGTATATGGTGTCGCAGGTGTCGAGATATTTCATGGCGTCTCTTGTTGCACAGCAGATAAGCCCCGGCGCCGAGCCTGTTCCCACAAGCGCCAGTCTGCCTGTCGCCGCAAACCTCGGACCGTATTCCTCATACTGTATTCTGATGCTTTCCACCCACTCATCATGGAGTGAAATCGTTGCCGCATAGTCCTGATAATTTGTCCCTGCCTCAAGTGCGGCTTCAAGAACATTCCCGGTGCATTCCAGAGGAAGCGCATTCAGCAGCAGATCCGTACCTTTGGCACATTCGAGTATGCTGTCTTTGTCGTGCGCGTCAACCTTCATGCCTCTTGCCTTGGTGAGCTCGCCCACAAGCTCGTTTACTGCCGCCTCATTAAAATCCGCGCATATTATTTCCGATACGCGCTCGTCTTTGTCAAGACATCTTGCCGCTGCGGAGCCCTGTGCTCCCACTCCTAATACTAATACCTTTTTAATAGTTTCAAACCTTCTTCCTTTACTTACTGAAGCTCCTCTGACAAGAAGCTTCCGACATCTTTTTTTCTAATGTTATCAGCTCAGGGCAGAGCCGGCAATCGGCGCAGGTTCTAACTTTTGTATATAAAAAAGACAAGGACCGAATCCCGATTCATCAAAAGGATTTATGACCTTGTCAATTTTCATTTTTATTTTTGTCCTATTGTCAATACCGGTGCTAAAGCACCATAACAAGTGTGCCTGTTCCGATCAGCGCGCATCCGATTATGGATTTTGCTGTAAATTTCTCATAAACCATATGATATTTTTCCTCCGGGCCTGAAGCTGCCGCCTCCGGTTTATCTTTTCTGATTGTCTATTGTGTAAATGATATAACTGTTCTGAATCTGTTCATAGTCTGTCCGCAGCTGTGTTTCTAATCAAACCGCATAGCCATTTCTATGTTTTTTGTATTTATCACATCCGAAATACCGTCAGCCAGCTCCTTTACCAGCATATCCTTTTCAAATTCATCTATGTAAACTATGAATCTGCAGTTCTGAAGCAGGTTTTCGCCGCCTCTGCCCTCTGCGGTTTTGGCAAAGCTTCTGATTATTTTCTTCCACTCTCTGATGCTGTGATTGTTAAACTCAATCTCTATATACAAGGTCATGCCCAGTTCTCTCATACTTGTCAGCACTTTTTCGATAAATCTGTTGTCGATAAATATATCTCCGTTTTCTTCTTTTACCACATTGCTGTCAAGCAGAGGCAGGTATACCGATTTGAGTCCCGAAGCCTGTCTGCTTTCTCTTATCATCTCTCGTTTGAGCTTGGTGCCTGTGGACTTGCGCACTTCGTATTCGTATTTTTTGCGCCAGCTCATTGCATCCTCTGTGGATTTGATAATATCTGCTTTTTCTTCGTCAACACTGGCATATACAAACTCTCTGCCGAATCGTCCGAGGAACTCCTCGCCGCTGTACTCTCTCATGCTCGTGCCTTTTTGCTTGTATTCCTCGTATTCTTTTTTGTGTGCGGACGGTGTTTTGTCGTACCATTTCTTAAAGTTCTTGTATATGTATTTGGTGTCCGAAAATCCGCACATCAGCGATATTTCATTGATGCTCCTGTCTGTTGTCAGCAGAAATTTTTCGGCTTTTTCGCTTCTTCTGGAATTAAGAAACTCCGTAAAGCTCATATTGGTCATGTTTTTCCAGAACTGCGATATATATTTTTTGCCTATAAATTCCTTGCTGGCTATGTCCTCAAGGTCAAGCCTGTCTCCGTAGTTTTCATCGGCCTCTCTGATCAGGCGGTGATACCTTTCAAGCTGGGTTTCGGATATTTCCCTCAGATTGTGGTAATTTGCAAGATCGAATCTGTAAATAAGCATATCCATAAACTGATTTATGCTTTCATTGATTCTGTCTGTATTTCCGCTGCCTGCCGCCTCCATGGCTATCGCGGTGATTGTTTTGCGCAACTCCTGAAGATAGGCTCTCTGAACATTGTTTACGTTGAAGCTCTCACAGACGAAATACAGATTCCTTATATATCTGCATTTATCCTCAAATGCATCAAGGTCAACATACATAGACAGAAGTACATTCTCGGATTCACTTCTGATATAGTGTATGTCGCCGTTGTTGATTACAACAAACTCGCCTGCTTTCATATGAAATCTGTCATAGCTTGCCATAATATATGCGTCACCTTTGAGCACAAGCACCAGCTCTATACAGTTTTCGTGATAGTGAGGCTCATATTCCTCTATTGAATACATACGCACCGCAACGGGAGTTCCGTCTATAAAGCTTACCGGTTCTTTTTCAATCATATCCACCTCTGTGCAAATACAGGCCGTGTTTTACGACCGTTTTTATATTATTTCCGCCCTGCCGTCAGCACCTGCAAAGGTCTATCCCAGCTTATCTCCGTTTTGTACTTCCATGTCCGGAGTAATCAGAACCACACCCTGCCGGCTGTAGGTTCCCAGCACCAGAACCTCTGACATGAAGTCCGCAATCTGCCTCGGCGGAAAGTTAACCACCGCCATAATCTGCTTCCCTATCAGATCCTCTGCACTGTATACTTCCGTAATCTGCGCGGAGGACTTTTTAATTCCAAGCTCCTCTCCCAGATCAATTTTCAGCTGATATGCAGGTTTTTTTGCTTTTGCAAAGGGTTTTGCCTCAATTATTGTGCCCACCCTTATATCCAGTTTCATAAAATCGTCAAATACTGCCATAAGTTTTCTCCCTGTTCTAAAAAATCATATATCTATCTGCAGAGTTTCACTTCAAAAGCTGTTTCCGCCTCATCTGATCTGACAAGGCTTATGCTGCCCTTGTGAAGCCTGACTATTTTGGCGGCCACAGCAAGGCCGAGCCCGTTGCCTTTGACCCCATGCGATGTGTCTCCCTGATAGAATTTATCAAATATCCTGTCTGAAATCTCAGGAGCTATTATCTCTCCCCTGTCTGCAACCGTAACCGATACATAATCTGTGCTCTGCAGTATTGTAACATTTATCTCGCTGTTTGCATCGGCAAATTTAATTGCATTATCTATGAGGTTTATCCATACCTGCTTGAGCATTTCCTCATTGCCGTCTATATATATCTCTCTGCAGTTCAGATTTATAAACAGGTTTTTTTCTTCCCATCTGTTTTCGAGAAGCACTATCACTC
This sequence comes from bacterium, assembly GCA_963609975.1. GTDB lineage: Bacteria > Bacillota > Clostridia > Peptostreptococcales > Anaerovoracaceae > UMGS973. Next base: position 13,685 of record CAVDMD010000017.1, read on the forward strand.
TCCTCATCTGCTCGCTGAGATTAAACCTCACGCTGTTGGTAAGTATGGTCTGGTACTCAACCTTTGACAGGTTAAGCACATTGGTGGAAAGGTCAACAAGCCTGTCCGACTCCGCAATAATTATATCGAGGTATTCATCGGTTTCTTCTCTGCTCAGGCTGTGCTCCCTTATCATTCTGGCAAAGCCCCGTATGGAAGTAATCGGGGTCTTGAACTCGTGTGAAAAGTTGTTTATGAAATCAGAGCGAAGCATCTGGCTCTGCTCAAGCTCGTTTGCCATGTTGTTAAAGCTGGTATTAAGCTCCTGCAGCTCTCCGCCCATTTTCAGGTTTATTCTTGCCGAGAAATCTCCCGCAGCCAGCCTGTCTGCCGCTTCCGCTATCTTGCGCAGAGGTTTTAACGGGATTCTGCTGAATACCGCCGCCACCACAGCTCCTATTACAACTGCAAGAAAAGCAAGGGATATGAACTGCCACAATCTCGGAATAGCCTCCACAAAGCCTATGCTCCTCAAAACAAATCTGCCTGCAAACATAATTGCAAAGGATATGATCATAACGCCTGTGGTTACTCCCGTATATGCAATGGGCAGCTGGTATTTCTGAAATGTTTCCTTTAATTTATTCACAGGTTTTCACCGCCTTATAGCCTATGCCCCTTATTGCCACGATTTCAAACTCATCAAAATCCTCAAAGCGTTTGCGCAGCCTGTTAATATGCACGTTCACAGTGGTATCGGCCGACTGCGAATCCATACCCCATATCTCGTCCATAAGCTGTATTCTTGTAAATATCTTGCCCGGATAAGACAGAAGTTTGTAAAGCAGGTAAAACTCTTTTTGGGGCAGGCTCCGGGAAACCCCGTCTCTTGTAACGGTCAGAGAGTCATAGTCAAGAACGACGCCGCCTATGTAAAGCTTCCTTTCGTTTGCTATGCGTGCGCGTCTCAGCAGGGCTTTTATACGAAGCAGCAGCTCCTCCTCATTCACAGGTTTAATCATATAGTCATCTGTCCCTGCAATAAAGCCTCTGCATTTGTCTTCGGGAAGCTCTTTGGCCGTAACCATAAGTATCGGCGTGTTGTCTCCGCAGCTTCGCAGAGTGTCCGTAAATTCGTATCCGTCCATATTGGGCATCATAACATCCAGAACTATTAAATCTATGTGCTGCCTGTCCATCATCTCCAGCGCCTCCGCACCGTCAGAAGCGCACACCACCTCATATCCGCCTCTGGTGAGGATTGCCTTCATAAGCTTGGAGGTGTTTTTGTCGTCTTCGGCTACCATTATCTTAAACATATTCTGCTCCCTGTAAAATATAATGTGTGTTTTCAGTATATCAGAAAACATAGTGAAAATAAACTGAATTAGTAAAAACGTGCCGGCGCTTCTGCCTTTATTTAGTTACTTTAACCTTGACACCTATTCCGCCGTAAATTTTAATTTCGCCCAGAATATTACCGCTGGTATAGGTTATGTATCTGCCTTTGCATTTGTATGAGTAAACTCCTTTGGGCAGAGGATACACATATGCGCTGCCTTTCTTTACTCCCGTAATTTTGCCGTAGCTGTTTACGGTTGCGACTTTTTCATTTGAGGATACCCATTTAACGCTCAGCGGAAGCAGAATGCTTCCGTCAATGCTTTTCATAAGCCTTTTGAAGTTGCTGAAGGTTTCTCTCCCCTTGTAGGTGAAGGTGTATTTTTCAACACGTTTAAGATACTCCACATCATCTACAGCAACCTTGACTGATGCAGGCGCCGCACTATACAGTTGAAATTTTACTGAGTCTGTGAGTGCGCTTGCGCTTGTCGCTGATAAAATCAGCACAAAAATCGCAGTTAATACAGTTATTCTTGTTTTTCTTTTCATTTTTTCCTCCTGTTTCAAACCGCCGGCACGCAAAAAAGGCATAGAAAAAACCGCATATGCGGTTTTTCTATACCTTTTCTATGCTACTATTTTAGCACACCCCGTTTTTACCGTCAATTCTTTTTTGAAAATCAGTCTGAATGTTGAAATTACAACATTTACGCAGGGCTTGACAAAGTCATTTGGAAGCAAAAATAATTTGAATTTTTTATTCCATTTTTGCCAGCGGCAATCGCTGCCTGCTGCGACAATCGGTAAAGCTGTATGTTTACAAGTTCTCTGTCTTAAAGGTCGTATACCCCTCATAATAGTAGCTGTGATCAATGCCTTTCATATAGACCTCACGACTGTTTATTTCATCGGTCAGGGCTTCTTTTAACACTGCTTTGATCTCAATATCTCTAATCGGGCTGCGCTCCATTGCAAGCAGATAATCTTCTTTATCTACCCTGCTCCAGTCAATAACTTTGCCTATTTCGTTTTTCAGAACATGGTCAAGCCAGATACGGGTACTGCGCCCGTTACCCTCGCGAAAAGGATGTGCAATATTCATTTCGACATATTTTTCTATAATCATATCAAAATCGGACTGCGGCATTTTATCAATGTTTTCAAGCGCTGCTTCAAGATATACAAGCGGAGCGAATCGAAAACCGCCTTTAGCTGAATTCACAGTGCGAAGCTTACCGGCAAAGTCATAAATATCACCAAACAGATATTGGTGTATCTGCTGTAAAGTTGAGAACCTGCCTGCCGGAAGCGAATCAAGAATGCCGTTTTCAAATAATTCCGCAGCTCTCTTTTTGCTTATGCGTTCTTCTTCGCGAGCAAGGTCGGCAGAAGCTGTAATTCCTAATTTGTTTTCAAGCGTCACATCGCACCTCCGGATTTTTATTTGCCCGCAGCATCACCGGATTCAGCAATTTATCATCTGATAATAAATTTTAATCCGCGTGCTGAAATACGGTCAGTGAAATAAGATACTGTCTGTTCATATATGCTGATGTCCTTGGTATATTATACTTCTTTTTAATACCGGCAGCAACAGCATTAGTACCCTATTTCGCAGATTGCAACTTATGGGAGAAATAGCGAATAATAAAATCCACTCAAAACAGCCTCGGGTGGATTTTGACTGTTTGTTATTATCTAACAGTTCTTGAACACTCGTATAGCCTCCTGAATGTTCTTGACCCCTATGATTTTTATCTCGCCCGCAGAACTGATTCTCTCTGCGTTTTTGACAGGCATAATAATCTGCTTAAATCCCATTCTGACAGCCTCTCTGACTATCTTGTCAGTATTCTGTACTGTACGCAGTTCTCCTGTCAGTCCAATCTCCCCTATAACTATAGTCCTCGCAGGAGCCGCCATGCCTCTGTAGGTGGAATATATGGCAAGCGCCACAGCCAGATCTATGTATGTGCCCTCAGGTTTGAGGCCGCCCACAATGTTCACATATATGTCTTCGTTCAGAAGTGACATTCCTGCCTTTTTTTCTAAAACGGCTATTATCATATTAAGCCTTGCAAAATCCACTCCTATGGCGCTTCTTCTGGCAAAGCCCACATTTGCTGCGGAGGATAATGCCTGCACCTCTAAAAGCAGCGGTCTTGAGCCTTCGTATACGGCTGTGACTATTGCCCCCTCTATGCCGTCCTCTACATCTTCAAGGAATGTCTTTGACAGGTTTTCGATCTCGATAAGACCCTGCTGCGCCATTTCAAATGCACCTATTTCACTGGTGTTGCCGAATCTGTTTTTGTAGCATCGCAGTATTCTGATTTCCTGATTTCTCTCTCCTTTGAAATCAAGCACACAGTCAACCATATGCTCCACCGTCTTAGGGCCTGCAAGTTCTCCTGCTTTGGTGACATGAGCCACTATGAATATCGGAATATTATATACTTTGCCAAGCTTCATAAGCTCATTGCCGCAGGCTCTGACCTGCGACACGCTGCCCGGCGCCGAATCTATATCCGGTGCAAACATGGTCTGTATCGAATCTATAATCACAAAGCTTGGTTTCAGCTCCTGTGCCGCCAGCTCCACATTAGCCATATTGGTTTCGGCCAGTATATAGAGGTTTTGGGGAATATCGGAGCATATTCTGTCTGCGCGCAGCTTCACCTGCTGCTCTGACTCCTCTCCCGAAACATAAAGCACACTGCCCTCACTTCGTGCAATATTGGCAGCTGCCTGAAGTATCAGTGTTGATTTGCCTATGCCCGGCTCTCCTGTAATAAGGGTGAGCGAACCTTTGACAAGACCGCCGCCGAGGACTCTGTTGAGCTCTCTGATACCTGTATCTATCCTCTCATGGGTGCCTGCGCTCACCTCTGCAAGCTTTGCGGATTTGCGTCTGGTGCTGTCTGTACTGCGTCCTCTCCTGTCACCTGCAGCCTCCGGCTGCACCTTCTCCTCTACAAAACTGTTCCATGCACCGCAGATGCACTGCCCCATCCATTTGGGACTCTCGTATCCGCATTCCTGACATACAAATACTGTTTTAGGTTTTTTGGCCATAGCTCCCTCCTCGCGAACATCCGTTCTGTTATTAATATATCAGAAAACACATTGCCTGTCCATACTCTTTTTTATAATATAAGGGCTGTCTGCATCAGCGGATAATTTGTTTTACCCCAAATGCGCAGCCCTATAGCTGTTATAAGCTATATAAAGAAAGCCCGCAACAAGTATATTAACCTGTCGGAAACCAGTGAGACAATTAAAAATAATGAAGAAGGCAGCGGGACTTGCTAACCTCGATGCCTTATACCTGTCTGAGTGTGAAATCGAAAACCTGTTTAACTGTATTCTGCCGGCAAAGCCACAGCACATATTTATTTTTGCCTCTTTTCTTTTTTGCCTGCTAATATAACCGAAATTATTATGCTGAGAACAAGTACACCAAATATGAAGCCTATTGATACAGGGATTGATATTTCAACATGGAATATCAGAGCCAGCAGTTTGACACCTGTGAATACGAGTATGATTCCGACACCGTATCTGACATACTCAAATTTTCTGCGCATATGCTCAACCACAAAAAACAGCTGTCTTAATCCCAGTATTGCGAATATGTTTGAGGAATAGACGATGAACGGGTCCTTTGACACCGAAAACACCGCCGGTACCGAATCTACAGCAAATATTATATCCGAAAACTCTACAAGACAGAGAATTGCAAACAGCGGCGTGAAAAGCCTTTTGCCGTTTTCGGTTATGATAAATTTCTCACCATGCATATCTCTTGTCATCGGAAGCACTCTGCTGATTCCCTTTATTATCCTGCTGTCGTGAGGATCCTTTTCCTCTTCTTCCTTCCACATTTTAATGCCGTTGATTATGAGGATAACGCCGAAGATATATAATATCCATTCAAGAGCGTTTACAATGGCAATGCCTGCAAAGATAAATATGAAGCGGAGAATTATCGCACCGATAATGCCGTAGTTTAATACTCTGTGCTGAGCGTGCTCCACTATACCGTAGGCCATAAATATTGATATGAACACAAACAGGTTGTCCATACTCAGACTGAATTCAATCAGATATCCCGCAAAAAACTCAAGGCATTTGCTGCTGCCCTCAAAAAAATATATTCCTGTGCCGAAAGCGCTCGCAATCAGCATCCATATAAATACCCATTTAAGCGAGTGTTTTACCTCACTCATACCGGCACCTCCCATGTTCTAAAAAAGACCCTGCCATCTGCCCTGTCGCGGGCAGATGTTAAGGTCCTGATTTCGTTATTTACAAAGCTCTCTGAATCAGAGAATATATTTCTATTCTTCTTCTTCAGCCTTGTGCTGTGCTATAATCTTCTCTGCAAGCTGTGCAGGAACTTCTTCGTATCTTTCAAAATGCATTGTGAAGCTTCCTCTTGCCTGTGTCATTGATCTTAATGTGATAGCGTAGTCAAACAGCTCTGCCTGCGGAGCTTCCGCCATAAGCTTCTGTCCGCCGCCTACCTGAGGCTCCATACCGAGTATCTTACCCCTTCTCTTGTTCATATCGCCCATTACATCTCCCATGTAATCGTCAGGAACGATAATGTCAAGATGCATTACAGGTTCAAGCAGGCAAGGCTTAGCCTCAACGATACCTTTTTTGAATGCAAGTGATGCTGCAATCTTGAATGCCATTTCGTTTGAGTCTACATCGTGGTATGAACCGTCATATAATACGGCTTTGATGTTTACTACCTTGCAGCCTGCAAGAGGGCCTTTTTCCATACATTCTCTGAGTCCTTTTTCGACTGCAGGAACGTAGTTCTTAGGAATTGAGCCGCCAAACAGTTCTTCGCTGAATTCAAATTCTTCCTGTGCAGGTGAGAATCTGATATGAACATCACCGTACTGTCCTGCTCCGCCTGACTGTTTTTTGTGCTTGCCCTGAACATCTGAGCTGCCCTTGATTGTTTCTCTGTAAGCTATCTTCTGAGGAACTTCTTTAACCTCTACGCCGAATTTATCCTTTAATTTGGCTGTGATTATTCCAAGCTGAATTTCGCCCTGTCCTCCGAGGAGTGACTGGTGAGTTTCAACGTTTCTTTCGAATACGAATGACGGATCTTCTTCCATAAGCTTGTGGAGGCCTGTTCCGACTTTTTCGTCCTCACCCTTGCCTGTTGCTTCCACTGCCTTGTAAAGTGACGGTGCAGGGAATTCGATTGGCGGGAATGTAACCTGTGCTGATTTGTCACAGAGTGTATCGCCTGTCTGAGTGTACTGCAGCTTTGCAAATGCAACGATGTCGCCCGCAGATACTGACGGTGCGTCGCCCTGAGTGTTGCCTCTCAGGAAAAATACGGAACCGAGCTTTTCGGATTTCTCTGCTCTTGTGTTGTATGCTTCCATACCTGTTGAAATCTTGCCTGAGATAACCTTTGCAAGTGAAATCTTGCCAAGGAACGGGTCTGCAATAGTCTTGAAAACAAGTGCCGACATCTTGCCGTCAGGATCGCATTTAACTGTATTGCCCTCTGTTGTTTCGTATTCCTTGCCTGTTGCTGTAGGAACGTATTTAACGATTGAATCAAGCACGTCTGTAACCTTGTCTCCTGTTGTTGCAGAGCATTCAAATACAGGAATGATGTCTCCGCTTGCGATACCTTTTGAAAGTCCCTTTGCAAACTGCTCGTCTGTAAGCTCCATATTCTCAAGGTAGTATTCCATAAGCTCCTCGTCAGTACCTGCAACTTCTTCTTCCAGAGATTCTCTGTCATCTAAAGTAACTACCGACGAACCGAACTTGGCCTTTAACTCGTCTATCAGTGCTGCTGTATCAACGTTTTCTTTGTCAATCTTATTTAATATGAAGAATCTTGGCATATCGGCTTTTTTGCAGGAATCCCATGCTTTTTCGGTACCAACCTGAATACCGGACTGAGCATCTACCACGATTGCTGCCGCTTCCACTGCTCTTAACGCTCCGTTTACTTCACCGATGAAGTCAAAGAAACCCGGAGTATCAAGGAAATTGATTTTAACCTTGTTGTATTCTACCGGAACGATAGATGTGCTGATGGAATAGCCTTTTTCTTTTTCCATCTTGTCATAGTCAGATACTGTATTGCCGTCCTCAACCTTACCTAATCTGTTTATAACTTTTGTCGCAAGTAATGCTGCTTCGAGAAAAGTAGTTTTACCGGCACCACCATGACCTAATAATGCAACGTTTCTTATAGTGTCGCTTGTATAGCCTTTCATGCTAAGACCTCCTAAATTTATTTTCACATAGTAGTATTAGTATATCATCTATATTTTTTTATTGCAATCCTTTTCTAATACTTAGGAGCTGTGTTTTTCAATATCCTGCTCCGGCCCCTCACTTGATTTTTCTGTATTTGCGTATGATTCTCTCCGCCGCCTTAATACCGTCTACCGCAGCTGAAGTAATACCTCCTGCATATCCTGCTCCCTCACCTGCAGGATAAAGACCTCTGACAGCCGACTGCATACTGTCATCTCTCAGAACCCTTACAGGAGATGAGCTTCTTGTTTCTACAGCCTTCATAACCGTATCATCACTGTCAAAGCCTCTGAGTTTCCTGCCTAAAACAGGCATGGCCTCAAGATACGCTTCTGTTACAAAATCGGGCAGGCATTTTGCCACCCTGTTCGGATTGTCCGAATTTCCCTGCATCGCTCCCAGAGCATCCTCTCTGAATCTGCCCCACATGGTCTGCAGCGGTCTGTAGCCACCGGAAAGCTCATAGGCAAGACGTTCGTATTTTTCCTGAAATCTAACTCCCGCAAGGACATCCTCTCCGTCAAAATCATCTGTCCTTACATCCACTAAAAGAGCGCTGTTGGCATATCTGCCGTCACGCGCAGCATAACTCATGCCGTTTGTAACGGTCATACCCTCTGATGAGGCCGCCGCAACAACCTCGCCGCCGGGGCACATACAAAAGGTATATACGCCTCTGCCGTTTTGGCACCTGTAAGACAGCTTGTAGTCGGCGGGCGGGAGAATATCTGCAAAGCTGCCGTACTGACTCTCGTTTATCATACTCTGCAGGTGCTCGACTCTGACTCCTATGGAAAACGGTTTTGGCTCCATCGGTATGCCTCTGCTGTTCATAACCGCAAATGTATCTCTGGCGCTGTGACCGGGAGCCGCTATAACCGCCTGTGCCCCAATCACTTCACCATTATTAACCTCTACTCCCGCAAGTGCCCCGCCGGAGTCTGTTATGAAGTCTGTGACTCTGCTTTCAAAGCGTATTTCGCCGCCGAGGGAAATCACTTTGTTTCTGATATTTACAACAACTTCTCTGAGTACATCCGTCCCTATATGCGGCTTTGCCCTGTAAAGAATATCCGGCGATGCTCCTGCTGCAGCAAACTCCTCAAGCACTTTGCCGATTCTGAAATCCTTAATGCCTGTAGTGAGCTTGCCGTCTGAAAATGTACCTGCTCCGCCCTCGCCGAACTGAACGTTTGACTCCGTATCAAGAACTCCCTCCTGCCAGAAACGATCGACATCGGCTATGCGTTCTTGCATCTGTCTGCCTCTTTCGAGGATAAGCGGAGCATATCCTGCTTCTGCAAGAATTAAAGCTGCAAACATACCGCAGGGTCCGAATCCGACTATAACGGGTCTGTCAGGCAGCGCTTCGCTGCCCTGCTCCGGCAGTCTGTATTCAATATAACTTGCCTCTTTGAGTTTCAGCTTCCTGTCACATTCAAAATCAACGGTATATACAAGCCATACGGATTTTTTGTCTCTGGCGTCTATAGATTCTCTGATTATTTTCCAGTCGGTAATTTTTGCGGAGTATTTTTTTTCGAGCTTTGTTTTAAGAAGCTCCACCGGCTGACCGGGTCTTAGTTTTATCTGCGTTTCTCTATACATTTCCCCATTGCCTTTCCTGCCGCAAGTCCTGTGGTCCACGCATTAAAAAGGTTGTAGCCTCCGCACGGGCCGTCATAGTCAAGAACCTCGCCCGAAAAATACAGCCCCGGCACAAGCTTTGACTCCATAGTGTCATGGTCAACCTCATCAAGTGAAACACCGCCTGCTGTACACTGGGCGTATTTCCAGCCCTTTGCCCCTGTCACCTGCAGATTCCAGTTCTGATATATCCTGCTTATCCTTTTGAGTTCATCATCCGTAAGCTCAGACGGCTGCCTGTCAAGATCAATTCCCGCATCTCTGAGAAGTCTTCTGGCTATGGATTTGTGCAGAAGCGACATATATATATCCTCTGTACTGATACCCTCAAGATCTCTTAATTCTTTGAGCACCCATATCATTTTCTGTCTTGCCATTTCGGGATTGAAATTTATTTTTACCGTGTACTCTCTGAAAGCCGCCTCAAGGCCTTTTGACATATCAAGCTTTAACATTCTGCTGAGGTTCATCACGCAGATCCCCGAAATTCCCTCTGCCGTAAACTGTATCTCGCCTCTCTCGGAGGCTATCGGCTGTCCGTTTTTGTAAAGCGTAACCTCGCCCTCGGCTCTGCAACCTTTCATTTCGCTGAAGTCACCCTCGCAGTTCATCGCCGTAAGCACCGGCATAAGTGTTTTAACCGTATGCCCCAGTTTTTTGGCAAATATATAGCCGTCACCTGTTGTTCCGAAAGCAGGCGCAGCCTTGCCGCCCGATGCTATGAGAAGTTTTTTGCATACATACGCCCCGCCATCTGAGGTAATCAGCTTAAAGCCGCCGTTTTTGAGCCTTCTGACATCTGTAACCGCCATATTCAGAACAGGCTCTATGCCCGCTCCCAGAAATGTGGTCTTGATTGAGCTTACAACCGATGACGACTGTCTGGTATACGGATACAGTCTGCCGTCTTCTTCTTCGACCGTAAAAATACCTATGGTTCTGAAAAACATCAGCAGATCTTCGATACCCTCGCACGACGAATTGGCGATATTGCACCTGCCGTTGCCGGAGGCTATCACCTTGCGCAGTATTTTGTTGCCTTTTTCTATGAGACACAGGCTAAGCATCCTGTTCTGTCTTTTGGCGTTAATTGCCGCCACGCAGCCGGAAGCTCCCGCGCCGATTATGCATATATCAAATTCCTTTAATTCCATAAATTCTCCTCCAGACTATCAGGACCGTAAGAATAAACTTACGGTCCGCTCTGCTCTATTTAATTGTTCTTGCATGGGGCATATGGAAACCGAGCTCCAGTGTGGTTACGGACTGTATTATGAAGAATATACCTATCAGCTCTCCCACAGCCAGATTCAGAGTTATGGTATTGAAAAAGCCAAGAAGCCCCGCAAGTATACATATAAAACCGGTGCCGAAAGTCCACCAGAAGTTGGATTTTTTTTTGGTTCTGTCTATATTAAGCACTATTACAAGCCTTAATACTCCTGAAAACAGCATTCCCATTCCGAACACATAAGGCACTGCAACCTCTGCGGCAAGCTGTCCGCTCAGCACCAGAATACCTATAACAAAAGTAACTATACTGTCTGAAAGCATCCATGCATTGTTGTCTTTGCGGTTGCCGCCTCTTGAATAGATATATGTCATGCCCTCAACTGTGCCGTCAACTACCATAACAATTCCTATTGCAAATGCCAGCGCCAGAAACGATACTCCGGAATTGGCAAATGTCCATATGCCTGTACCCATCAGAAGAATTCCCATTATTATTGTAACTGCTCTCATATACATATCCTCCAAACTAATCACCTCATTATACTATATCTTCACATATATTTCTACCAAAACAATCAAATTAGGTTTATAATAGTTGTATGGACAGAGTTATTCTACATTGTGATATGAACGGGTTTTTTGCATCAGTCGAGCTGCTTTCGCACCCGGAGCTTGTTAATGTCCCCATGGCTGTATGCGGCAACCCCGAAAACCGCCACGGCATAATCCTTGCCAAAAACGAGCTTGCCAAAAAAGCCGGAGTTGTTACTGCACAGACGCTGTGGCAGGCACGAAAAAAATGCCCTGAACTGCAGGTGGTACCTCCGCATCATGACAGATACAGGCACTACAGCAGACTTATCAATGAAATCTACGGCAGATTCACCGACATGGTGGAGCCTTTCAGCATTGACGAGTCATGGCTTGATGTTACCGCAAGCCGCAGACTGTTTGGTGACGGCAGACAGATTGCCGACACCATAAGAAAAACAGTCAGAGAGGAGCTTGGCCTTACACTGTCTGCGGGAGTTTCGTTTAACAAGATATTTGCCAAAATGGGCAGCGAGTACAAAAAACCTGATGCAACCACAGTCATATCCAGAGAAAATTACAAAAAAATATTATGGCCCATGCCTGTTTCGGAGATGTTTTTTGTGGGGAGTGCCACCGCACAGAAGCTTAACAGAGCAGGCATTATGACAATAGGTCAGCTTGCCGGAACAGACAGGCTTGTCCTTGAAAATATGCTGGGCAAACATGGCGGTCAGCTTTATGATTATGCCAACGGACTTGATGATTCGCCGGTATGCCGTCAGTGCGAAAAACAAAAAATCAAATCCGTAGGAAACGGCATCACATTCAAAAGAGATCTTACAGGCACAGAAGATATAAAGACGGCTGCAATGAGCCTTGCGGACACCGTTGCGGCAAGGCTGCGCCATTATCAGATGAAGGCATACGGCATCAAGGTTGATATTAAGGATACGGAGCTTAAAACAATTTCAAGGCAGAAGCAGCTTGCAGCCCCTACAAATCTCACCTACGAAATTTGTGATGCCGCAGTGGAAATAATAACTGCCTCGTGGAATCTAAAAAAACCCATAAGAATGCTGACAATTACAGGTATAAATCTGTGCGATGAGGATACCGGAGAGCAGATTTCACTGTTTGGCGCAGATACTGCTTCAAGAGAAAAAACCGAAAATCTGGAGCGTGCCATGGATTCCATACGGTCAAAATACGGCAAAGCCTCCATCACCTTCGGCAGATTCAAAACAGATGAGCTTGGCATAGAGCCATATGATGATGACTGATTCCAAGCAGTTTATGAGTATAATTCACTTTTGGTTGATTTTTTGCACAATATAGGGCGGTCAGATGATCGCCCCGCTGTTTAGCTTATTTACTTCAATATCTACCGCATTTACAGCTTCTCTATTTCCTCGTTAGAAAGACCTGTAAGCTCTGCTATTTCATCAACAGAATAATTTTTGAGCCTCATGGTCTTCGCCATCTCAATCCGCTCTGCAGCTCTGCCGGAAGCCTCGCCCTCGCTCCTGCCCTGCTTAAGACCTTCACTTCTGCCAAGCTCAAGGCCTTCGCTCCTGCCAAGCTCCTCACCCTGCTCTCTGGCTTCCTGTATATCGAGCATTCTTTC
>CAVDMD010000018.1:0-25526 GCA_963609975.1 bacterium
GTATTCCCGTATGTTTCCCACCACGACATTGACCGGAAGCTCATCTTTGTAAAAATTTTTTTCTTTTAACATTTGTTTTTCCTCGTTTTGTTTTTTAACGTTTTATCCTTGATTGTTTTCGATGTAATTTTTAATTCCGCTATATATGTTTTTTGCCAGTCTGTTCTGATATTCTTCTGTTCTGAGCATCTGCGACTCCTCGCGGTTTGACAAAAACCCGCATTCGGCAATAACGGTAGGCACTCTGACCTGCTGCAGTATCAGCACATCGGATTTGGCCATTGCCTTGCGCCTGTTTCCCATCTGCTCCTGAATGCGCTGTGCAAGCTCTCTGCCCTGTTCGGAGCCTTCGGCATAGAACACCTGCGCTCCTCTGACGCTCCGGTCTGCCGTAAAGCTGTTAAGATGTATGCTTATGACAGCATCTGCCTCAGAACTGTCAAATATCTGTTTTCGTTTTTTTAGATCTTCGGTCTTTTTGCTTCTGATTGTGCCGCTGCTTTCAGAATAAAGACCTGTATCTTCCTCCCTTGTCATAATAATGTTCCAGCCGTCAGCAGCTGCTAATTCTCTAAGTTTAAGAGCTATGCTCAGATTAATGTTTTTTTCCGGAGTACCGTCATCAGCCTGCGCCCCTCCGTCAACACCGCCGTGTCCGGGGTCAATTACAATTGTAACCGCAGCCTTGCCGGCGGCAGTATATGCTGCCTGTCCTGTATGTAACAGTAATCCTGCCAAAAGAACAATCAGTATGCCGGATGCAATTAAAATCAGGTTTTTGGGCTTCATAGGCACCTCCCTGCTTCATATATATGAATCTCATCCGCAGCTTAGCACCTTAAATATAATCATGCATCTACAGCAAATTTGTACTTTTTTATTTATTATATACTATTTCGACGCATTTGTGCTATACTATTTTTAATAAATTCAAGGAGTTTTTTATGAATACTGTAAGACTTTATCAAAAAAATGTATATTTGAGGGAATTTAATGCAAAAATCACCTCCCTCAGCAGAGACGGCAATGATATTATCATAACGCTTGATCAGACGGCGTTTTTTCCGACAGGCGGAGGACAGAGCTGCGACAGGGGAAATATTTCGGGATTTGAAGTCACCGATGTATACGAAAACGAAGGCAGTATATTTCACAGATTAGACGGCGGCTCCTCCGGCAGCACACTCAGCGAGGGCGATGACGTTTCATGCCGGATAGACTGGGAGCGCAGGTTTGACAATATGCAGCGCCACTGCGGAGAGCATATACTTTCGGGAATGTTTTTCAGGGAGTACGGCGGTATCAACCGCGGTTTTCACATGGGCGATGAATACATGACCATAGACATAAGCCTTGAGGAAAAGCCCGAATACAAAGAGATAACATGGGAAATGGCTCAGCACGTCGAGCTTTGCGCAAACGAGGCGATATGGGCAGACGCCCCCGTTATAACGCGTCATTTTGACAGAAGAGAGGAGGCCGAGAACCTGCCTTTGCGAAAGGCGCTGGCATTTGACGAGGATATAACCATCGTATGTGTTGGAAGCACCGACAATCCGTCGGACTGTGTGGCCTGCTGCGGCACTCATCCGTCCACCGCAGGTCAGGTAGGACTTGTCAAGCTCTACAAGGTGGAGCCTAACAAGGGAATGTTCCGCATATATTTTGAAGCCGGAAAACGTGCCCTTATGGACTACGACAAAAAACACAACATATTAACAGAGCTTGGCGGCAGATACTCCGCAGGCACCGATGACCTTATGGATAAAATCAGAATACACGAGGACAAGCAAAAAGAGCTTCGCTCTGATTTCTTTGCTCTCAGGCAGACCGTAATCAGAAACAAGGCCAATGAAATATCAGATGAAATAAACGACGGCAATGTGCATACATATAATTTTCCTGAGTTTAAGACAGACGATCTCAGAAACCTTGCAAAGCATCTTGATTTTGCAGGCTGCAGACTTGCAGTGTTCTGTGACGAGCCTGCTGCAACGGCTCTTGTCTACTCAAACGGCAAGGTTGACTGCGGCAAACTGATTAAGGATAACGCTCCTGTTTTCGGAGGCAAAGGCGGCGGCAGAGCAGATAACGCACAGGCCAGATTTGACAGCGTCGAAAACATGAGACTGTTTGCAGACGCAGCAGAAAAACTGTTGAGGTAAACACACTTATGAAAACCTGTTCAATCATATCGTTTATAGAAAAAAACGCAGAGAACCTGCTGAAAAAAACAGATAAAAATTCATATATAATCTGCGCCGACAGCGGTTATGCCCACGCCAAAAAATGCGGCATCACTCCCGATCTTATCATCGGCGATTTTGACTCCTACAAAGGCGCTCTGCCCGGAGATATCCCTGTAATCACCGTGCCGTCGGAAAAAGACGACACGGATACGGGGCTTTGCATATCATACGCCATAGAGCACGGCTTTGACGATATTACAATCTACGGAGGACTTGGAGGCAGACTCGATCATACGGTGGCAAATCTGCAGCTTATCGCATCAGCCGCCGAAAAAGGCGTTGGCATACGCCTTTTAGATGAGTCGGACGAGGTATATGCAGTATGCTGCGGCAGCATAGAAATCCCCCGCAGGGAAGGCTGCTATATCTCTGTATTCTCGTTTTCGGACAGAGCAGAGGGAGTATCAGAAACAGGAGTCAAATACCTCCTTGACAATGCAGCTCTGTCAGGGGGCTTTCCTCTCGGAGTAAGCAATGAATTTGCAGCAGATACCGCTGTAATATCTGTCCGCAAAGGAACCCTGATTATCATTGTTTCCTATGAAAAATCCGCATAGGCTATTGACAAACACAGATTAAGTGATAGAATTTTATCTGTTAACAATATTTTAATGCTAGGGGAGCAATTGCTGAGATTAACCTTTACGGTTTATACCCTCAGGACCTGACCCGGATAATACCGGCGTAGGCAAGCATATCTTGAGTTTATCTTCTCAGGATTATTTAAGTTCCCCTCCGACATCAAGGAGGTTTTTTTATGTCTTATGACAATCTTCAGGGATTCTTTGAATCCACATCAGGACAGATAATATCTGTCGCAGTATTAGTTATTCTTTTTATCGGTGTGCTTCTGTCAGGCAAAAACCAGAAAACAACCACAAAAACAATGGTCGCTTCGGCGCTTCTGGTGGCACTGGCTATAGTTCTCAGCCAGATTACTATTTACTCGTTCCCTCAGGGCGGCTCGGTATCGCTGTTTGGAATGCTGCCTATAGTAATATGCGCATATTTTTTCGGAACAAGACGCGCCGTAATGTGCGGTATGTGTATCGGTATGCTGGATCTTATCTTCAAGCCGTATGTAATACACCCGCTGCAGCTGCTGCTTGACTATCCGCTTGCGTTTGGCGCGCTGGGGTTTGCCGGAATCATATTTATGTTCAAAAAAGACGGACTTATCCCCGCATACCTGTTTGGTGTGCTGTGCAGATACATATGCTCTGTAATTTCAGGCGTTGTATTTTTTGGCGCATATGCACCGGACGGATTTTCGCCGCTCACATGGTCACTGTGGTACAATGTGCTGTATATGGGCGTAGAGGCCGCAGGTACAGTGGTACTGCTTCTGATACCGTCTGTGCGAAGCTCACTGAAACGAATAAAAACACAGCTGCAGGTCTAATCTGCAGCTTTTGCTATCTCATCTCCGTCAGATGCCTGTGATATCTTGCCGGCATCATATTGCGCTGGCATTTCGGATTCGTCCGCTCTCTGATGGCTATGGTCTCAAAATATTTTTTCCAGAGCCTCTGATACTGTTTTTCATCGCTGCACAGCTCCGGCAGCTCCTCTCCCGTAAAATATGTGAGATACCATATGCCGCCTGAAGCAATCACCGCCCGGTTTCTTCTGATATCGTGAATTATGAACGGGTTGTTTTTGAGGCGATCCGAAAAATGGTCCGCAAGCAGCTCCAGAACCTGATGGTCAGGCTCAATCCCGCTGTAGGCTATACCGCCCTCAAGGTATGAAAATCTGACAAGTCCCTCAAGCCTGTGCACTTCATTTGCAACCTGTCTGTCAAGCTGCTGAAACGCATATACAATAGGATCTGCGTGCAGCTTCCATACATCGCCGCCCCTGACAAATCCAAGCCGTATGTAGTTTAGAATTATCATCTCTCTGTCTGCGGCATCAGACAGAAACACTCTGTATATCCTGCGAAGGTCATATGCCGTGAGCTTTGACTCTAAAGCCCTGTATACCCTGTCTGCAAGCGTTTCATCAGTCCTCACTGAAAGGAACTGCCTCATAAGTTGCTGCTGATATTCACCCTCCGCATATATGCCTGAGGCCTTGTCTGTATAGTAATGATGATACACACAGGTCAAAAGCCCCTCAAAGCTTCCGTCATACAGATAATCCATCATATCCTCCTTTTGGAAGTGCGGCAAGCCCGCTTCCAAACACAGACATCTGTATGCCGTTTTCGATGCCGAGTATCTGATCTCTGATATATTCGGGATCCATATTACTCTCGCCGTAGTATCTGCCCGAACAGGTCAGAAAATATCTGGCGCGTTTTAAGACCACTCCCATTTTTTTGAGGTCTTCATATTTAACAGCCGCAAGCCTTCGCTGCCTCACTATGCGAAGCGCGGATACATTGCCCACTCCCGGTATTCTGAGAATATCACCGAGCGGTGCTCTGTTGATTTCAACAGGAAACCTGTCTATATTGCGAAGCGCCCACGATATTTTGGGATCTAAATCGGGATCCAGATCAGGATATTTCTCAGTAAGCAGCTCGTCTGCTCCAAATCCGTAAAATCTCAGCAGCCAGTCGGCCTGATAGAGCCTGTGCTCTCTGGCAAGCTGAGGAGCTCTCTCCGGCAGCAGCGATGATTTAACAACAGGAATATATGCGCTGTAATATACTCTTTTCATTTTGAATGTATGATAAAGACTCTCTGTAAGCCGGATAATCTGCCTGTCTGTCTCTCCCGAAGCTCCCACAATCATCTGTGTTGTCTGGCCTGCGGGAGCAAATGCTTCTCTTTGGCCTGCCAATACCGTAATATCCTGCAGCTCCTCACCTGTTGCCGGCAGTTTACCTCCATGCAGACTCAAATCAGAAATACAGTTCTCCGGCGTGTTCAGATTCTGTCCCCTGAACATGGTGCCCGGACCTGCCAGAGAGTTTCGCTCAATCAGCGTATTGGTAATCTGTCTCATGGGCGAGAATATATCTTCGGGTTTCTTCTGGGGAGCCAGAAGCTGCAGAGATTTCTCGGTGGGAAGCTCCATATTGACGCTGAGCCTGTCCGCAAGCAGCCCTATGCGATGCACAAGATACTCGTCTGTGCCGGGTATGATTTTGGCGTGGATATATCCTGCAAAGCCCCTGTCATAACGCAGTATCTCCAGACATTTTATCAGTTTTTCGCAGGTATGGTCAGGTGACCTCTCAACCGCAGAGGATACAAACAGCCCCTCTATATAATTGCGTTTGTAAAACTCTATGGTAAGATCCGCAAGCTCAGACGGCTCAAAGGAAGCCCTCGGCGCATCGGCAGTCCTCCTGCTGACGCAGTATTCACAGTCGTACACGCAGGCATTTGACATAAGAACTTTGAGCAGAGATATACATCTGCCGTCCGCAGACCAGCTGTGGCATATGCCCGCAGCCGCCGCGCTGCCTATATTGCCTCTGTTTTTCCTGTCAACCCCGCTGCTGGAGCAGGAAACATCGTATTTGGCACTGTCTGCCAGTATTTTGAGTTTTTCGTA
This sequence comes from bacterium, assembly GCA_963609975.1. Taxonomy (GTDB): domain Bacteria; phylum Bacillota; class Clostridia; order Peptostreptococcales; family Anaerovoracaceae; genus UMGS973. The sequence continues at coordinate 5,760 of CAVDMD010000018.1, forward strand.
TATGTCCAAAGCCCTCACCTCCCCTGTTCATACAGCCATTATACTCGCAAAATACAGGTTTGTAAACATATGTTTGTATTTTTTGTAATATATATTGCTGATTGTTGCATATGCTACAGTCTGCTCCTTGTTTTTGAGATATACTTGTAATATAATATAGGTATCTTTTGAGGGTTTTCAGTTAAACTAACCTTAACGGAGGATATTTGCAATGAAAGTATCATTAAACCGGAACGAAGAAATCGTAAAGACCATAAAAGAAGGTCTGAAACGCACAGGCGGCTACTGTCCCTGCAAGCTGCAGAGGACAGAGGACAACATCTGTATGTGCAAAGAATTCAAAGAGCAGATAGCAGATCCTGATTTTGAAGGATACTGCCACTGTATGCTCTACTACAAATCACTTTAGCAAGGAGAAAAAGTCATGTCAGAATTAGTAATTACAAAAGATAATTTTGAAAAAGAGGTTTTAGGCTCGGATATCCCTGTACTGCTTGATTTCTGGGCAGCATGGTGCGGTCCGTGCCGTATGCTGGCTCCTGCTGTTTCCGAAATCGCAGAGGAATACAGCGGCAGAGTCAAAGTGGGTAAGGTCAATGTAGACGAGCAGACTGCCCTCGCCATGAAATTCAACATCACCAGTATTCCGACTGTAATGGTGTTCAAAAACGGCGAGGTCGCTAAAACCTCTGTAGGCTACTGTTCAAAGGAGCAGCTTGAGGATATGATAAAATAGCACCAAAAGGTGCTGTTTTATCAGTGTTTCAATATCTCCTCATTCTCTCCATAACTATGGATTTGAGCCTGACATTTTTGTCTTTGACAAGGCACAGCGGAGGAAACAGCACACACCACCAGTTTTCTCCCTGCCCTTTTCCTATCGTTATATTAAGCGCCTCGTAGTTGCCTGCTGGAAATATCATGCCGCCGTAGGTTTTTTCTTTAATCCATCTGACTCCAAGCTGCACATCTACATCGCAGTCATATCCGTTTTGAGCGATTACCTTTTGAGCCACCTCTGCAAGCTCCTGCCTGTGTCCCATCAGAAACAGTCTTGTTTCGTCTATGGTCTTATTGTTCCCGGTATTCTCACCTACATACTCTAAAACCTCATCTCTCACTTTGAGCTTGAGCCTCTGATCCTCCGGGGAATTGCTGTTTGCAATTACGTGCATACGGATAATTCCCGGATGTTCGTTCCGGCCCGTATAGATGCTGCCGGTATCGCCCCTGCAGGCAAGGGCAAGTATTATCTGCGCTGCAAGCACCGCAGCAAACACAATTATGTATCTGTATTTCAGTTTCTCTTCTGTATTTATCAACAATCAGCACCTCTCTTTCGCTATGTATACTGATTATTGACCGATACAGCTTTGTTTATACTATCTTACCACCAGCAGTTTTTTGCCCTCTTCAGGGCTGTCTGTTTCAACTTCGTTTATTGTTTTGATTCTCTCGACGGTGGTCCTGTATTTTTTGGCAATATCCCACAGGCAGTCTCCTTTCCGGGTGATATACAGCACCATCGCAGGGCCTTTTTTGTCCGGCTGCTCATTTTCGATCAGGCACAGGTTTTTCATAAGCTTCAGTTCTTTTGTTTCCATAACCTCTGCCGATGCAAATATGCTGCCTCTTATCTCCACCTGTTTTTCGTTAATCATATCAAAGCGCAGTTCTCTTACGGCTCCCTCGACATTTACCTCCATTTCCTCCCCTGCGCCTGCAATATCGATGGTTTCTCTGAACGGCAAATCCTTTGATACTGAAAACGGTTTGTCTGTTTTGTCCTCCGGCATACACAGAAGCTTTACGGTCAGACTGCCCTCTACGACTGCTCTGCCTTTTTCGGGCTCTGCCGACAGGTTCCTTATTCTGCCTGACAGATATATGACGTCGCTTATCTCTGCTTCAGGCGATATGACGGTTTCTCTCACGCTTATGTCTGTCATACCGCTGCCCTTCATAACCCTGCTTCTGACCTTTGCCATATCGTAGGTTATTTCTTTTTCTCTGTGGTATATGTCCGCCACCATACTCTTGGTAATGTTTTTGCAGACATCAAGAGATGTTATTACAGAGCCTTCCATTACAAAGCCCGCCTGTGCCTCGTTTTCGTCCGCAATCCTTATTTTCAGGTCTTTTTCTTCAAATGAAACTCTGCTTCCGCTGCAGTCCTCTGCCGCTTCAAGAGGTATGAACTGGGTAAATTCGCAGCTGCCCTGATAAAATTTCGGCACAAATTCCGTCTGCTGCTCTGTCTCCACCTTGGCAAGATAAAGCACGCTGCAGGCTGCCGATGCGTTTATTACCGCTTTTTCTCCTGTAATCTGTCTGTGGTTTTCCGCAATATTTATATCGTATTTGAGTATTTTTTCGGGCGTCGCGCCTGCTTCTTTTATCGGCAGCTCTTCTGCTATATCTATAATGTCTCTTTTGCCGGCGACTATATCCGTAACCGTCACATCCTCTTTTAATATCTGCACCGACTCGCCTCTGATGCCCTCGAATATCTCAAGCTCCATATCCTTGTATTCTTTCATATTAAGAGCGATTGTAACCTTGGCTCTGAATTTTCTTTCGTTTATTACCGTATAATCTACTTTTTCAACCTGGGGCTGTATGCTCATTTTAGAGTATGGCTCTGCGTTTACAGTCCGATCCGCCCTGAACGGCACAGATGATCTTATCGTCACAAGAGGCTCGTTTTCGGCTGCTTTTTCGGGCAGGTATACTGTCTGCAGCACCACTTCTCCGTCTGCCGACAGGGTTTCCTCTCCGCTCTGTCCTGTCTGGATTTCTTTTTCGGAGATTTTCACCGCAGCGTCCATTGTCAGCACTGACAGAAGGTCGGGTTTTACATCGGGGACCAGTATGTCCTCCTCTATGTATATTTTTTCGGGCATTTTATCTTTTACATCTGTAATTTTCATCTTTGAAAACGAGGAATTCTGCGAAAGCGGAATAATTTTTACCGTTTCTTTTTTCTTTCTGGTTTCCGGTTCCTCTTTTGCTTCTTCCATGCTTTCAGGCTCTGCCGGCGCAGGCTCCGGTTCGGGTTCTGCCGGTTTTTGTTTTTCGTATTCCTCTGCTGACGGAGAGGTGTCCTTTTCCTCGCCATACAGAAGTCTGTCATAGGGTGTGGGATCAAAGCCGTCTCCCTGCTCCTCCGGCTCCTTTGCAGGTCTTAATGCAAATTCAGGTATATTGTCTTCATATGACATAAGTACATCCTCCTCATATATATACTCATATATATTATTAGCGAAGGTTTTGTTTTATGCATACAAAAAACAGCCTGTCATCAAAACCAGACTGTTTCGTGTTGCCTGTCAGACTCCCTCGCTTATTACAAGCTCTTTGAGTCTCTGGATATGTATATCTGCCGCATCTCTTGCAGCCTCCGCATCACCTGCGACTATGGCCTTGTATATGGCCTCATGCTCCGAAGGCATATCCTCCGCCCTCTTGAAATCGCTGTAATACAGATACCTGAATCTCAGCACAAGCTCCTGCAGCTGCTCTATCATCTGGAGCAGCACGTGGTTGTTGCTTGCTTCAACAATTATTCTGTGAAATCTCGTGTCGCTTTTGATCATGGCCGCCATGTCGCCGTCGGCAACGGCCTGATCGTAATTACGGGATACGTTGTGAAGCTCCTCCTGAACTTCTTTGGTCATTCGCTGCGCTGCAAAGAATGCCGCAAGACCTTCAAGGTTCTGTCGGACTTCGAGTATGTCAACCATATCCTTGACTGAAATCTGTGATGCATATGCACCGCGCCTTGGCTCTATCGTAACAAGGCCTTCTTTTTCGAGCTGCCTGATGGCCTCTCTTATGGGTGTTCTGCTTACGCCCATGTCTTCTGCAAGATCTACTTCCATCATTCTTGTTCCCGGAACAATTTTGCCTGTAAGTATCTGCATTTTCAGTTCTTCGTACACAATTTCCCGAAGAGGTCTGTGATTTTGAATGTCAAAATTCAGCATAATATACCTCCTAGCCTATATTAAAATTAAAGAGTCGTTCTTGTCAGGAAAGTCTCTCTGTTTACTTGTTTCATACGGTCTGCCGCCGCCTGCGCATGGGCTTTTGAATCAGCCATGCATATAACAGTAGGACCGCTGCCGCTCATAAGAACTGTATCTATCCCCTCACATTGTATTGCTGTGTCTTTTGTATTCACAATGCAATTGTACTTTTTTAATGTATAAAATTCAAGTACATTTATCATATTTTTTTTAATTAAATGAATATTTTTTTCTTCAAGCCCTCTGATAATCTCTGAAATATCAGGCCTGCAGGTAATTTCAACCCCGTCTATCCCCTGATAGACCTCTCTGGTGGAAACTCCGATCGGCGGCTTGCTCAAAACAATATTGCTGTGCAAGGCCGGAAGGGGTCTTAGTTTCGTGCCGTCATAGCACGCATATGCGCAGGTTGATGCCATAGGGTCGTTTCTGACAGCTTCCTCCAGCGCTTTGTTGCATCTTGCCTGCCCCATTATTGTAAACGGCACATCTGCGCCTAATGCTTTGCCGTCCTCCATAAGCTGCTCAAGCGAAAGTCCCAGCCCCCAGATCCTGTTAAGGGCGTGAATCACAGCGCCTGCATTGCTGCTGCCTCCCGCAAGTCCTGCAGCCACAGGTATGTTTTTTTTGATATCAATTCTGATGGTGCCGTTTTGGGAGCCGCCGTATTTTTGCGCCATAACAGCTGCGGCTCTGTATGCAAGGTTTCTGTCATCCTTAGGCAGATACGGTCTGCTGGTGTTAAGCAGTATATCAATGCCTCCGCTGTTTTTTTCAAACCATCTGACAAGCACCTCATCGTGAAGCTCCACCTGCTGCATTATCATCTCCACCTCGTGGTAGCCGTTTTCAAGAAGCCCTTTGACGTCTATTGCCAGATTTATTTTGGCATAGGCCTTAATCCTTATGCTGTTCATAATTTCACTCCATCTAAAAGCGGACGGTGATAAGACCGCCCGCTGCTTCAGTTTCTATTTTTTCTTTTTGCCCTTGTGCTTAGGGTTGGTTGTTCCCGCTGCTCTCTTTGCCGCTTCTTCGGCAGCCTTTTGCTCCGCAAGGGCTTTCCTGCCTGTCACATATGTGCTTCCGCCTTCTGAAACAGGTCTCGGACGTGAAACTCTTTTTCTTCCTGCCGCAGCAAGCTTCGCTTCTTCTTCTGCTATTCTCGCCTCTTCTTTTTCTCTTTCTTTTGCTTCCTCAAAAGCTGCCCTGGCTTCCTTTGCGGCTTTTTTGGCTTTGGCCTTTTCGTCCTTTGCCACTATTTCCTCAACAGATTTGCCTGTTCTCTTTGCTTCTTTGTAAGGGTTTACTTTTTCTTCTTTTTTAGGGTTCTTCTCTGCTTCTTTTTTGGCGCCTCTCATTGTGAAGAATATCATAACAGCTATCATTGCAACCATCATAAGCATATTAACCGTATTGGCCTTGCTCTGGTTTACGGTTGTAAAGCTGATGTCGCTCTCCGCAAGAGCCTTCTCCGAAAGAGTGTCTCCCGATGCCGACACAAGATTTTCGCCTATGTGCAGCGTATATGTCATTTCCTGCTGAACCTCATAGTCCGAGGTGGTATCTTCGAGTACCAGCACCTGATTTTCGTAACCTTTCTTGCTGTTGAATACTACGATAATCGGAATTTCCTTGCCTTTTGCGTCTGTGATGCTGAAGCAGCTTTCGTTAGCTTCGTTGTATTTTTTGGAGTACATATCCTGATTGAAATACAGCTTGACACCCAGATTGTCCTTGGCCATGCCTGTATCTCCGTCTTTTGGATTAGATAAGTCAACCTGCAGATTGCCGGCGAAGCACGGCACTACAGACATCATTACAATCAGCAGGCAAATACTCAATATTGCACTTATTCTTTTCATTACTACAAGTCCTCCGATTTCTTTTTTCTTTTTTCTCTGAAAAAATTCCTGATTATGCTTTGGCATTCGTCCTGCATAATTCCTGTTTCCATTTCTATATAATGGTTAAGTCGCTCCTCCTGAATCACGTTCATCACAGATCCGCAGGCTCCCGCCTTTGGATCCATGGCTCCTATGTAGACTTTCTCTATTCTTGAAAGCACCATAGCGCCGGCACACATGGCGCACGGCTCTATTGTGACATAAAGATCACAGCCGATAAGCCGCCAGCCTCCTATGGCCTGTGCGGCAGCCCTCAGCGCCACAATCTCGGCGTGAGCCGTAGGATCTTTGAGCTTTCCTACCATATTGTGACCTCTGGCTATGATTTGTCCATCTTTCACTATGACTGCACCGATAGGCACTTCGCCCTCGCTATATGCTATTTTTGCTTCATTAAGAGCTTCTGACATAAACTTTTCCATACACTGAATAATCGTATCATATTTCTTGTCTGAGTGCAATCTGAAATACTCTATATTTCCTCAATTTCTCCATTGTTTTTGTTTATTGCGCATATCCAGTATCCGTAGGCTTCTTTTTCGTCTGCAATTTCCTCTGCGCCCGCAACAGGCTGCCACAGTGTAAATCCGGATCGACCCTCCTCAGGCTGTTCTGTTTTCAGTTTTCTTCCCGGCACGCCTATGTAATAGTAGTTCTCTGCTCCGGCAAATATAAAATGTCTGTACCTGCTGCAAAGAGCTGCGGCCTGAGCCGAAAGCACAGGCATCCTCGCAGTGTTTACGATCTTTTTCCAGGAGCAGTCAAGAGCGCTTCTTGCAAACGGTCTGACGTCCTCATAAAAAGACAGGTTATCCTCTATTTTGCTGCAGCTTTCCGCAAGAAATTCTCTGTAATAGCTGCTGTATGTTTTTTTGCTTTCGTTTTTCAGAAGCCTTGCCGGTTTCTCGCCGTCGAAGCTGCCTCTTGCCACAGGTCTCAGAGGCTCTCTGCCGTCATCAAGGGAAACTGCCGCAATCACAGCTATTGAATAATCTCTCAGCTCATTGCCTGCCCCGTCGGCGTTTTCGGGAGTAAATCTGAAATATCCCCTGCCCTCGCCTGTCTCTGTCACGTTTATGTCTCCGACTACCATATATATTGTTTTTTCTTTTTTTCTTCCGAAAAATATCAGCTTGTAGGCATATATGCTGCTGTAAAGCAGGTTTTTTATATCGGCTTTTATGGCTCCCCTGCCGTTACCTGTTTCTATTCTGATAACGCCGCCCACCCTGTCTGTCTCATCGTTTGCAAAGGAGTGGTTTTCCTCCTCCATCATCACATATGTTTTTTCATATTTTATATAGTCCATTTTTTCCCCGCCTTGCTTTATATATATTTTTTTAGTATTATGTATATGTTTACAGACCTCTACCTATTCTAAAAGGAGACAGCTTATGGCTTTGGATATTTTTTTCACCCTTATACTGCTGTGCTCTGTGGCGCTCGGCATCAGAAGCGGATTTTTGGCTGCTGTTTTTCACACCTGCGGCTGGCTTGCCGCTGTGATATGCGGCTTTGTTTTTAATTCGGAAGCCTGCGAGCTGCTTGCAGGCCGCACGCATATATATGAAAGCATCAGAGGCAGCATATCGCAAAAGTTCAGTGACGCCATGACCGACTCTCTCCTTATCCCCGACGGATTTTCGGATATTCTGAAGTATGCAGCGGAGCCTGCTGTCACCGCTGCCGCAGATGCCTTGTACGCCACTGTATGTTTTGTGCTTACGGTTGCTGCGGTTATGCTTGTTCTTTATGTTTTTCTCCGTATTTTTTCAAAAAAATATACAGGCGGGCTTCTCGGGTTTACTGACGGACTGCTTGGCGGACTTATCGGAGTGATAAGAGGAATTGTGCTGGTGCTGCTTTTTTCCGTGCTGCTGTTTCCTGTACTTTCGCTTATGTCACCGGAGCTTGCGGGTGCTGCGGCTTCAAGTCTTGAAAGCTCGCATTTTGCACTGTATATATATGAAAACAATCCTTTTGCTGAAATTCTGGATAATATGCCTGCTATGTATATCGGAGACCTTTCCGGCAGATAATATATACAAAAAGGAGGTAGCTATATGTTTGAACTTGCACCGTTCTGGAAAAAAGACGGCGAGCTTTCATCGTGGTTTGGCGATTTCAGTTTTTCGGGCAGCCATTTCAGAACCGACATAAGAGACAACGGCAGGGAGATAGTATTGAAATCAGATCTGCCGGGATTCAAAAGAGAGGATATTGAGGTAAAGACAGATAACAATTTTCTTACGGTAACAGCCGAAAGATGCTACGGCAAAGACAATGACGGCAGCGAGGGCGAGTATGTGAGGAGGGAAAGATCCTATGGCAGATTCTCAAGAAGCTTTAATATCCAGGGAATCGACAGAGAAAAAATATCAGGTTCCTACAAAGACGGGGTGCTGACTCTCACTCTGCCCAAGCTTGATTGTGAATGTCAAGGCTCAACCAGAGTGGAAATATCTTAGAGCAAAGAACACACCATCTGCAGTTCAGAAGTCAGATGGTGTGTTCTTAAATATAAGTCTGCCGTTATTACTGTTCTTCAAACATATCAGGACCGACTCCGCAAAGCGGGCACTCATAGTCCGCAGGCATTTCACCTTTGTAAACATATCCGCATATCTTGCATACATATGTTTTTTGAGGCGCTGTTTCCTCTGCAGGCGCTTCCTGCTCTGTCATCGAGGCTGCAACAGCTTCAACCAGCGCATCTATATCCGCCATCTGTTCTTCTTTGAGCGCAGATCTGACAGTCACGCTTTTTTCGATGTATGTCATGTTTTTGCAGGACTCAAGTATGGCTTTCATGCCCTTGGTTGCCATAGGTCCCCATGATCCGTTTTCGACAAAGGCGATGGTTCTGTGCTGCAGATTGTGGTTTGCAATGTCGTGAAGCAGATTTTCCATATTTACAAACACTCCCGCATTGTAGGTTGTCGAGAGGAATATGATATGGCTGTATCTGAAGGCTTCCGATAAAATATATGAAGCGTGTACCGCCGAAACATCATACATTTTAGTTCTGATGCCTCTGTCTGCCAGCTTTGCGGCGATTACTGCCGCCACGCTTTCGGTATTGCCGTAAACCGAGGCATAAGGTATAAGGACTGCTTTTTCTTCAGGCTCATATCTGCTCCACTTGTCATACATACCGATTATATCTGACAGGTTGCTTCTGAATATAACGCCGTGGAGAGGCGCCAGCATTTTAATGTCAAGCGTTGCCGCTTTTTTGAGGGTGGCCTGCACCTGCGGTCCGTATTTTCCTACTATATTGGTGTAGTATCTTCTGGCTTCGCTGTAGTCAACCTGTGTTTCATCGTCAAATATGCCGCCGCTCAAAGCTCCGAAGTTGCCGAAAGCGTCTGCCGAAAACAGTATTTTCTGTGACTCCTCATAAGTAACCATTACCTCAGGCCAGTGCACCATAGGCGCCATAAAGAATCTGAAAGTATGAGCGCCTGTGCTCAGAGAATCTCCCTCTGCAACAATATGGGCTCTCGCATCTATATCAGCTTCAAAGAACTGGTTTATCATTTTTTTGATTTTATCATTGCATACAACCGTAACCTCAGGGTATCTCATAATCAGTTCTTCCAGCGATGCCGCATGGTCAGGCTCCATATGGTTTACTATCACATAGTCAAGCGCTCTGCCTGCGAGCATATGTCTGAGGTTTTCAAAGAACTGCTTTGAAACTGCTCTGTCTACAGTATCGATTACAGCTGTTTTGCTGTCATCTATAAAGTATGAGTTGTATGATGCTCCTTCCGGAACAGGATATACGTTTTCAAACAGGGCAATTCTTCTGTCGCTTGCCCCTATATAGCTTATCTTGTCGGTTATTTTTCTTGTACAGTACATAATCCCACTGCCTCCTGTCTGTCTTTTTGATTTCTCAACATATATTCTACTCAAAATCCGCTGCGGTTTCAACAGCATATTTTGTTCCCGTTATTCAGATTGATGATACCTGCGCTAAATATACATTATGCAGTTTCAATGTCGGTTTCAATGCCGTATTTTGATTTGAGATCTCCCAGCTTTTTGAAGTGCGCCTGCTGAGTATGTATCTGCTGCGCTTCTTTGGTTTCCCATATTTCCAGAAGAAACAGCTCGTTTTCGCGCTCTGCCGGCCAGTAGTATTCATAGCGCACATTGCCATCCTCTTTGCGTGAAATGGTATCGATATCAAGCTCTCTGATTTCCCTGTAAAATCCCTCTACAGCAGCTCTGTCGCCGCCTTTGTAAGTAACATAAATAGTAAACATGAAATTCTCCTCCTATTTGTAACTGAATTTTGAATTGCCGTCAATTATATTTATCCATGTGTTTCCGACAGCAAGCTTTATCTCGTTGCCGTCTTTGTCCTCAAACACCGTAGGGCTGTCCAGATCTTTTTTGCTCCATGCACATTCAAACATTCTGCCTTTTGTAAATACCCACGCTTCTCCTCCCGCACACATATCTATATCCAGTCTGCCCTTGTGGTCAAGCACATTGTCTGACACTCTGTAGACTATAAGGTTTGAGGTTTTAATCAGCTCTCCGTCAGTGAAATCGGCATATTCACCGCCGTTTACAAATTTCTGATAAACGCCCTCATCGCTCAGATATTTATATGTATTGTCAGCATCCGAATAGGCAACTCTTATCTCCGAAACCTCATCGTTTGCCGCAAATTCTATATCGCTCAGATCCGGAAGCTCATATTTTTGCCACGGCCATTTGAGGTCTGCTTTAATCTCCGCCTCACGCTCCGCAATATATTCATCCTGTGTGCCTGTCAGAACTGCTTCCTCCCGCTCGTCCATAAAGCTGAAAGCTCTGACATTCACCGCTGTATCCCATCCGCACTCTTTGGCCGCTTTGAGCACGTCCTCAGTGTCAACAAGGCAGTCATGCGGCGCAGGCTTGTCATCGGTTCTGTAAAAGAATCCGTATTTCTGCGCAGGTATATATGCAACAGCTCCAAGTTCAAGATACTCTCTTGCCTGCGGGCTGTAGCCGTTGTGAACAAGTATTGCGCTGTATTCTCTGGCAAGATCCACTATGTACGGTCTGACACTTCTGCAGGGGCCCACCGTCTCCGGTATTTCACTGTAATATATGGCTTCAAGCCTCGACTGCGCGCCTTCAACCGGCACCTCATAGACTATATCCGCTTTTGATATTCCAAGCTGCGGCCTTGCCTCTCCGACATTGTCTGTCGATACCATCAGAGGTCTTGCGGGAAGTGTTTCAACCGCCTCTCCTGTAAGAGGATTGGTCATGCCTGTCGTTTCTTCAGTGTCCTGATATACGGGGGTATCAAACACAAAAATACACACGCCCGCCGCTGCTGTTATCAGCACCGCAAGTATTATTATTGCTGCGACTTTAGCTTTTTTCTTTTGTCCTGCCATAAGTGTATCTCCTGCTACAGATATTTCTCTATTTTAATGTATGTCCTGCCTTTTTTGCTGCTGCCGCCTACCTCGGCAAGTCTTGCCTTGCCCCCACCCCTTATAACCAGCCTGTCGCCTTCGTTCACATTAAAATCAGGCTTAATTACCTGGCTGCTGTTTACAAATGCAATTCCCTTTCGCACCGCCTCTGCCGCCTTTGCTCTTGAAAGACCGAAAGCCGATGAAAGCACGCTGTCAAGCCGAAGCGACGCCACCGTATCTGTTATCTCCCTGAAACGCAGGGGCGGCAGCTTGATATCGCTGCTGCTTACAATCTTCAGCTTCAGGCTTGTCCTGCCCGCCTTCTCGTAATTATACAGCAGGAACTCCGAAATGTCCCGAAGAACCGCAATATCTGCGCCGTCCTCTCTTACGAGTATGTCCCCTATTTTTTCTCTTTTGAGGCCCATGCCCACAAGGGATCCCAGATAATCTCTGTGGCTCAGCGCTCTTGAGCCTGCCTGTCTGAAAGCCCTTATCCACACGATGGGGTTGTCCTCTTCATTGTCTGCAAAATACTGCGCTGCGCTCTGCGCAATCCATTCCGGTCTGAATACACAGACTCTCCTCTCAGCATCTTCATATCCGCCGTAAAATTCAATTGCGCTGTCGTATCTGTATCTGCCGTTTACAAGCGACTGCTGCCTCAGATCAAGAAATCCGCTGTTTTCAAGAGTATATCCGCCTGTGCATTTGTCATACAGGTCTTCTATATGGGCAAAAAGTATTTTGTCTTCTTTAACATTTTCGTTCATTACGGTTTAATCTTCCTCGCTTATGTTGTATACTAATTATACGACAAATATATATTTGAGAAAAGGAGAAATTATGAAATACACATATATTCCTAAGGGCGTATGTTCCAGAGCCATTGAATTTGAAATAGAGGACAATACTGTCCGCAATGTCAGCTACACCGGCGGCTGTAACGGCAATCTGCAGGCAGTAGGCAGGCTTGTGGAGGGCATGAAGGTTGACGAGGTGATGCAGAGGCTTGAGGGCATCCACTGCGGCATGAAAAAAACATCCTGCGCAGATCAGCTTGTGGCAGGACTCAAAGAAGCCATCGCAAAGGCATCGGAATAATATTTATCAGCGGTATACCCGCTGATTTTTTGTGCATAAATGCTGACAGCCCATTGATGACATCACGATATCGTGATATACTGTGGCTACCACGAAAGGCGGTTGATTTCACGATGCCGGTATTATCAAGATTTTATGGGATTATTATCAGAATGTATTTTCTGCAAAGCGAGCATAATCAACCTCATATTCATGCAATCTATAACGAGGATGTGGCTGCAATCGACTTTATGACAGGCGAAGTGCTGGAGGGGTATCTTCCGGCAAAAGCTTTGGCAATGGTACGAGAGTGGATTTCCCTTCACAAATATGCCTTGCAGGAAATTTGGGAAACGCAGGAGTTCAAAAAACTTCCGCCACTGGAATAAGGAGTGCTGCATATGTTTCACAAGATAAAAAACGTTGCCGCTGTTTCCGGCTTCAAACTAATCGTTCAGTTCAGTGAGGGCGTTACTAAGGTGTACGACATGAAATATCTGTTTGAAAGGCTGCCTGTGTTTAAGCAGCTTGAGAATAACCCTGCCGAATTTGCCTGCGTCACTGTAGATGTTGGCGGCTATGGTATCGTTTGGAATGACGATTTGGATTTGTCCTGCGATGAGCTGTGGGAAAATGGAACTGTGATGAAAACACCCTTTGATGGGCTGATAGCATTAAGCGATGCTACCGAGCTTTGGGGGCTTAATGAAAGCACGTTGCGGAAAGCCATTTCCTACGGAAAGCTGGTAAACGGCGTAGATGTCTGCAAATTCGGCAAACAATGGGTGGTTTCCATCGACGCTATGAGGCGTGAATACGGAAAGGCAATTTGCTGAGAGCCAAGGTATAAAAGTTGCCTGCAACCTCTCAAAGAAAGCCGCTATAAGCAGAGCCTTCAAAATTTCTCTATGTAGTTTCCATATCCCGTATCATCTTAATCTCTGCCGCATAGCCGTCAAGCTCATTAGGAGTTTCCAGTATGCACGGAAGCCCTTTGAGAGCCGGGTGATATATAACTTTTGCAATGGCCTCAAGCCCTATGTGCCCCTCACCTATGCGTGCGTGTCTGTCCTTGTGCGAGCCCTGCGGATTCAGACTGTCATTTATATGCAGTGCCTTGAGCCTGTCTATTCCAAGCACCCTGTCAAATTCCTCAAGAACTCCGTCAAGGCTGCCGACTATGTCGTAGCCTCCGTCCGAAACATGACAGGTATCAAGGCATACTCCCATTTTTTCATCAAGCTCCACTCTGTCTATGATTTCCCTCAATTCTTCAAAATTCCTGCCGATTTCGCTGCCCTTGCCCGCCATGGTTTCAAGCAGCACCGTTGTCGTCTGCGCAGGTCGCAGTATCTGATTGAGAAGCTGCGCAATCATTTCGATTCCCGCCTCTTTACCCTGCCCCACATGGCTTCCCGGATGGAAGTTATAGTAGTTGCCCGGTGTATACTCCATTCGTTTGAGATCATCAGACATAATCATATGTGCAAATTCTCTGACCCTTGCCTCTGCCGAGCAGGGGTTAAGGGTATACGGAGCGTGGGCAACCAGTTTGCCGAAGCTGTTTGTCTCTGCCAGTTTCAGAAATGCAGCCACATCTTCGGGATCTATGTCCTTGGCTTTGCCGCCTCTTGGGTTTCTCGTAAAAAAAGCAAATGTATTGGCTCCTATGGCAAGGGCATCTTTGCCCATATGCAGATAGCCTTTTGTCGATGACAGATGACAGCCTATATATATCATAAATAAATCCCTCCAACCAAAATAATATATAGATTATACCTTCATACAGATGCAAATTCAATCCTGTATCTGTTTTACCGCCACACCTTTTTTCTTTACTAAAGACTTAAAGGAATATATAATGTCATATGTAAAATCTACATATACAAAAGGACAACACAAAATGCAGGACAGAAATCTGAAATATATAATGTTTATTCTGATACAGAGTTTAATCTACGGCTTCGGTAATCCCCTTACCAAGACGGCATATGAAACCATAACACCTCTGTGGCTTATTGCCCTCAGGTTCACCATATCAGCAGTGCTGTTCGTGTTTGTTTTCAGAAAGCAGATATTTACAGACACCCTATGGCTAAAATCCCCTGTATGGCTGCCCTCCGCACTGTGCTGCGCCGGAGCATACATCACCTGCAATATAGCTCTTGATATTACCACTGCAACCAATGTGGGTTTCATCATGTCGATGCCCGTACTGTTTGCACCTCTGCTGCAGAGCCTTGTGCTGCGCAGAAAATATGAGCTGAAAAAGCTGCCCGTTCAGCTTGCAGCTGTCGGCGGGCTGTTTCTGCTGTGCTGCAACGGCGGACTGTTCGCTTTCGGCACCGGAGAAATCCTTGCGGTGCTTGATGCGCTGTGTCTTGCGGGAGTTTTAGTGTTTACGGAAAAAGCTCTTGATAAGATGAATGTTTTTCAGATAACGGCGGCGCAGATGGGCGTTACTATGATTGTTTCAGTTATACCGGCATTTGTATTTGACGATCCGGCTGTTCCTGCAGGCGCAGATGTCAATGCGTGGCTCGTCATAATATATCTTGCCGTCGTATGCACCATAGGAGGCTATCTGCTGCAGAATATTGCCGTAACTCATCTTGCATCATCTGCAGTTGCAATGCTTCAGTGCACCCAGCCCATACTCACTGCCCTTGCTTCATTTCTGCTGCTTGGCGAAACCCTTACGGGCGCAGGGCTTGCAGGAGGCGGGATAATCATAGCGGCTCTGACAGCAGACGGCATCATCTCAAGGCACTAAATATTTTTCTTTACAAAATGTTATGCAGAAAATATAATCTGGATAGAATTACAAAAACGGAGGTATGATAATGCAAAAGGAAATAACATCTCACATTCCTCTTTTAGACGAAAACGGCCATTTGAGCTGTCCGGGCTTTGCCAAAAGGCTCTACTGGCAGTATGACAGAAATAAGATCAGAGCCCCGCACTTCAAAATCAAGGAGTGGGACTATTACTATATAATAAACGATAACTTCTGCGTGGCGCTGACTGTTGCAGACAACTCATATATGGGGCTTGACAGTATTTCATTCATATCCTTCAGTGAAGAATGTCCGTGGGAGCAGACTGTAAGCCGTATGCAGTTTTTTACTTTCGGCAGAAAAAATCTGCCTCCTACATCCGAAAAAGGCGATTTGTTTTCAGAGGGCAAGGGCTATATGATTTCATTCAGACATCTTGGCAGCAAAAGAATCCTGACCTTCAAAATGGACAATTTCCTCAACAACAGACCTGTCGAGGGGAATATAACCCTTCACTGCCCCGAAACAGAATCAATGGTAATAGCAACTCCTTTTGCCAATGCCCCCAGGGCGTTTTACTACAACCAGAAAATCAACTGCATGCCTGCCGAGGGCTACGTATCCATGGCAGACACCATGTACTACTTCGACAAAGAAAACTCGTTTGCAGGTCTTGACTGGGGCAGAGGCGTATGGCCCTACAGAAACACATGGTACTGGGGCAGCGCATCGGGAGCTTTGGACGGCATACCGTTCGGGTTCAATATAGGGTACGGCTTCGGTGACACCTCTGCCGCAAGTGAAAATATGATATTCTATGACGGCAAAGCCCACAAAATAAGTCAGGTGAGCTTCAATATCCCCATGAAAAACGGCAGGGAGGACTATATGTCGCCCTGGACTTTTACCAGCGATGACGGCAGATTTGAAATGGATTTCCTCCCCATAATCGACAGAGCCGCCAAAACTGACTTCAGGCTGCTGTGTTCAGATCAGCATCAGGTTTTCGGAAGATTTACAGGCAGGGCTGTCTTAGACGACGGCACTGTGATAAACATAAAAGACTTTATCGGCTTTGCCGAAAAGGTATACAACAAGTGGTAATGTATTTAACGGCAGGTATCAGACCTGCCGTGATTTTTATCCGTTTTCGGTTTTGTTTATTATCGCCTGCCGGTTCCGGCAGTTAAAACGGTCATCTGTAGCCCTCCATCAGAGCGTCATTTTCCATGATAAACGGGCGCGCAGTGTCCTGACCCCATGATGTGTCATATTTTTTCATCAGATAATCGCTTAATTCGGTTCTGTTACTGAATTTAATCAGGCGGTAAGGCTCCTGAAAAGCAACTTTCTCGATAAAATACAGTTTGCCGTCTTTTGATGGCAGCAGCACTCCTGCATGACCGACTGACAGTGTGTTTTCGGCATCCGAAAATTTATCATGGAAAATTACCGAAATCAGATGTGCTCCGCTGTCAGCAAAAGAGATTCCTCTTGCCGCCCATTCGCGCTGCAGCGTCCTGACCTGCGTCTTTACCTTCGTGCTTCGCGCCGCATTTACAGGCGCAAACAGTGCGCAAAACCTGTCAGTGCTGTCACCGCAAAGAACCTCATTATCTGCGGCAATTGTCTCTAAATCCATAAACAGAAAATCCTCCCCCTGTTTTTGCGGAAGTTCTCCGGCTGTTGTGATATACCCGCTCATCAGACCAAAGGCGGTAATGCGGCAGTTATGTCCCGGAAAAGTACCGTTGTTTGCCGTATATTCATCCTGCATATCGTAAACATCATATTTTGTTCCGGCAGGTGATATGGTTTCAAATCCGTCAGTCAGCCACTCGCTTCTGACACTGCTGTTAAACCGGTCAATGCGGCTCATCAGAGCATCTGCACGTGATGTCTCAATATCGTTTTCGGCAAGAAGCTCCGCCAAAAGGCTGCGGGAATACTCATCTGTCAGATTGGAGTATTCTATTTTTTTCAGTACAGGCTGTGAGCTGCCTGACTTCTTCGGCAAAACCCTGACCTTGCATTTCAATCTGCATTTGTTTGAAATCTTTGCCGTAACAACGCAGGTTCCGGATTTTTTCGCTATGACCTTTGCTTTAGCCCTGCCTGCGGATTTTACAGCGGCAATTTTTTTGTCAGATACAGACCATGTGATTTTTTTGCCTGTATTTTTAACGCTCAGCTCTCCGGTGCTGCCTGCCCTGATGCTCATACTCTGCGCTGACAGCTTTGGCGCTGCAGAAGCTGCAGACGC
The DNA here is from genome assembly GCA_963609975.1 of bacterium. Lineage (GTDB taxonomy): Bacteria > Bacillota > Clostridia > Peptostreptococcales > Anaerovoracaceae > UMGS973. The sequence continues at coordinate 23,250 of CAVDMD010000018.1, forward strand.
AGTTTCAAACGAAGCCGCCCCGAATACAAGGGACATGATTAATATTGCAATAACTGATGTTTTAAGATATTTCCCCGGTCTCATAATTACCCCTTTCTCTGTTTCACCCAATGTTTTCACTAACGTGTAAACACATTATAGCCTCCTGCGGCTGATGTTTCAACATACTTTCCGTAAATATATTTCACAGACAGCCACACCTGAAACGCAGGGCTTCAAAAAAGACTGCCGCACTTCTTGCAGCAGCCTCAAATCTATCTATATTAACCCCTTTTTTCCTGACTTGCTGCTACTGCAGATTGAGTTTTCTGTCAAGCATTACATAGGTTACCGCCCAGTATGCCGCAATCAGCACCGCCTGCACCGCTATGACAAATATAAACAGCGTACTGATATTGGAGCTGTCAAAAGTAACAGCGACATTAAAGCCACTGCCGACTGTTCTTGCAATATTAAGCAGTATGGTCTCGGCTATTCCGAATGCTATATATGCGGCAACCGCGCCCAGAACTCTGTGATTTGCCCATATCTGTCCTGCCGCTATCGAAGCATATATTTTGGCTGCGATAAGTCCGCAGGCAAGTACTGCACACACAAACGCCTCAACCGCATAAAGAGCGATTTGCCCGCCGCTGAAATAAAGCGCAATCTCGTCAAACACTCTGCCAAGCTCAACAAATATTTCTCCCGGCGACACGAAGAACAGCAGAAGTATGACAGCCGAGACGCCTGCCACTGCCGCTCCGCACAGGGTCCATATAACTGCAGAGAGCATTTTGTTTGCAATGTGCGCATTGGTATTCACAGGAAGTGCAAAGCACAGATACCCTTCGCTGCCCAGCAGATTTACATAAAATCTCTGCAGGAGCATCATTACCGTAACTACAAGTACGGCAACCGCAATCAGTACATATACTATTCCGGTTACTGATTTGATAACCTCTGACATGAATGAGTCGATATTGCCGCTGCCGCTGCCTGCAGACAGCGATATGCCAAACAGTACGCTTATCACTATAAACGCTCCGTATATCGGCAGCATTACTCTGCCTACCGATTTTAATTCATATTTCATCAATGTTCCTAACATTTGAATACCTCCCTGAATAATCTGTCTATGCTCTTTGCTTCATCCTCACGGATTGCATCGGCATCCTTATGGAGAACTATACTGCCCTCTTTAATAAACACGACATCGTCAAGCACGTTTTCCACATCTGCTATCAGGTGTGTGCTTATTACCACCAGCGCATCCGGATTGTAGTTTGTAATGATTGTCCTGAGAATATAATCTCTGGCCGCAGGGTCAACGCCCGCAATCGGCTCATCGAGAAAATACACCTTGGCATCTCTGCTCATTGTAAGTATAAGCTGCACTTTTTCCCTGGTGCCCTTTGACATTTTTTTGAGCTTCATGTCCTTGTCAAGATCAAGGCTCCTGAGCATTTCCTCCGCCTTCGCCTCGTCCATGTCTTCAAAGAAGTCACTGTAGTATTTAATAAGCTGACTTACCGACATATAGTCCGGAAGAAAATCCCTGTCCGGAAGGTATGCGACCATCGCTTTGGTCTCCCTGCCCGGTCTGCGCCCTCCTATCAGGATCTCACCCTCAGACGGCTTCAGAAGTCCGTTTGCCAGTTTGATAAATGTTGTTTTGCCGCTGCCGTTAGGCCCCAGCAGCCCTACTATTTTGCCTGCCTGAAGCTCAAGGTCAATACCCTTTAGAGCTTCTGTGGCTCCGTATTTTTTAGACAGGTTTTTGCACTGTAATATACTCATTTTATTCCTCCCTGCTCCACTGTTTTACCGCTTCAACTATTTCCTCTCTGCTCATGCCGAGTTTCCCGAGGCTGTCAAACAGCTCATTTATATATTCCCGGCTCAGAGTTTTTTTCAAATTATCAAGCACTTCTTTTTCCTCCGTTACAAATCTTCCGCTGGTTCTCACCGAATGAAGCAGCCCCTCTCTCTCAAGCTGTGCAAATGCCTTTTGCATTGTATTGGGATTGACTCCCGCCTCAAGAGCCATATCTCTTACCGGCGGCAGCTTGGCTCCCGGCTCAAAAAGACCGCTTGCAATGCTTATCTTAACCTTGTCTGCTATCTGAGTGTAAATAGGTATGCCTTCCTTAAATATCCACTCCATTTTTTCTCCTTTCTCTAACCCTGTTTTGTATTATTGTATTACTCGCTTAATACAATAATACCTTTTTGATTGTTTGTCAACACTTTTTTCAAAAAATAAAAAAACACCCCTGATTTTACCGCAGGCAGTGC
>CAVDMD010000019.1:0-23869 GCA_963609975.1 bacterium
TAGAGCTTTTTAAATTATTCAATCCGGCACCCAACCGCTGATAATTTATATAAGCTCTTTTTTCATACTCTCATACACATCACCTTCCTCCGGTGTTTTATGTCTGTGACATATATATAACACAGTTTTTTATATATGTCAATAAAATATATTGTTTGTTGACATTATTATTCCTTTGTGCTATTATGGCATTGCAAATACAATTGTATGAGGATGTGATGGTTTTGAAAAACGAAAAAGATACTAAGCATCAGAAAGAACTTAATAATCTGGAAGCTATGTTCAAACGTGCCACGATACCTCTTCTTGTGCTTCAAATGTTATCAGAACGTGAAATGTATGCATACGAAATAATACAGGAAGTGACATCACTTACAGGCGGTACATATAAAATGCCGCTTCTGTATACCCCGCTGAGCAAACTCAAGGAGCAAGGCTACATTGTTGAGTGCCGTCAGGAGATAACAGACAAAAGCCGTATCAGAATATACTATGCCGTTACAGATAAAGGACTGGAACTGCTTGAGGATTTAAAACAGACATATGCAGATCTTGCAAAAGCTGTAGAGAGCATAATATCGTGATTAAGGAGGTAATATATATGGCAGCAAAATCTATTATTGAGGAGTATCTTAACGAGGTGAAAGAAAATATATACAGGCTTGAAAAAACAGACAGATTTATTGATGAAATCCGCAGCAGTCTGACTGACTATGTTGAAAACAATCCGGATTGTGACTTTGAAGACCTTGTAAATCAGTTCGGAAGCCCCGAAGATGTAGCCAGAGAATATCTTGACAGCTACGCATATTCCTCACCAAAGGAAATATCAAAGAAAAACAGAAGACGCAGGATACTTATTATCATACTTGTAGTGTTACTTGTTGCGTTAATAACATACTGCATAGACATATCAATGCATACACAGGGCAAAGCAACAGATGTAGTAACCATATATGAAGAAGTTCCTGCAGATAATAATTAAAGGAGAGCATAATGAAAAGAACAGTTATATCAATTGCAGCAGCATTTGCTTTGCTTATTACTACGGCAATGCCTTGCTTCGCATCAGAAAACAGCATCGAAAGAGAATATGAATATTATGATGATGGGTCATATGCAATTATAGAAACAGCCATAAGCACACCTTCAGATATCTCATCAATAGGAATAAACTCAACATCATCAAAAAGAGCAACAAGAACCTATACATATTATGGTACTACTAACAAAAAAGAATGGGCTATGACCTTGGATGCAACCTTTGAGTACACAGGAGCCAAGGCTACTGCAACGAAATCATCTGTGGATTATACAATATATGTGACAGGCTGGAGTTGTAGCAGCAAAAGCGCTACAAAATCAGGAGCAACCGCCAAAGCAAGCGGTACATTCAAATATAAAACAGTTACAAGGTCTAAATCAATAGGTCTGAAATGCTCCAAAAGCGGAGTTATTTCACACGTTGATTATGATTGATAATTTCCTTAATAAGGCACTTTAAAAGCGTGGTTTGCCCACGCTTTTTATCTTTTGCCTACAAGGCATATAGCGGTATATCTGTAAGTCCATCGTTTTCTTTATAATCAGCCATGGAAATTCTCACAGCCTTTTCCGGAGAATATTTTTCTCTGTAGGTTTTAAGACTTTTGGCTTTAAGGTTGATTTCAGCCTTCACTTCTATCGGAATTACTCTCTGTCCGTCATCAGCAAGGAAATCAATTTCACAGCCTCCCCTCTCATTTGTATAATAATAGATACCCATATCCTCTACGGCTTTCAGCTGCTGCAATACATACTGCTCCGTCAGGGCACCTTTAAATTTAACGAAAAGGCTGTTTCCTTCCAGCAGTATTTTAGAGCTTATACCTGTCATACATCCCAAAAGCCCCACATCAACGATAAACAGCTTAAATGATTTCAAATCCTCGTACGCCTTGAGTGGCAGATGCGGAACCTTGACTCTGTTTACCTTATGCACAAGCCCGCAATCAGACAGCCACATTATAGCTGTTTCATATTCCTTGGCTCTTGCTCCCTCTCTTACAAGTCCGTAAATAAATTTTCTGTTTTCTTTTGCCAGCTGCGAGGGTATGGAATTCCACACCATTCGTATTCTCGAAACTGCCCCTACAGGCGCATGCTTTGAAAAATCCTGCTCATAAGCACTCAATATGCGTTTTTGTATGTTTCGCACCTCTTCAAAATCATTTTCGGCAATGAAGCTCTGTACCGCCTCCGGCATCCCGCCTACAAAATAATATTGTTTGAGCACAGTAATATATTCCTGCTTAAACGCTTCTATCATTTTGTAGTCTCTGTCCTTTATCAGCTGTGCATACTGCTCCCTGCCGGCTGCCATAAGAAATTCTCTGAAAGAAAGAGGATACAGTCTGACAAACTCCACCTTGCCTACAGGAAACGAAGTGCCGCTGTGCAAAGCTATCCCCGGAAGCGAGCCGGCACACACTATATGATACTGCGGAGCATCTTCACAGAAGTACTTAAGAGCAGACAAGGCTCTCGGAGCCTCCTGAATTTCATCAAAAATAATAAGGGTATTATCAGAGTTTATTTTACTTCCTGAATAAATCTCAAGCATTTTTATAATTCTGTCAGGATTAAGATTTTCGGAAAACAAATCCCCTGCTCTTTTATCGGCATCAAAATTTATATAAACGGTTTTTTCATATTCCTGTCTGCCAAACTCCTTCATAAGCCATGTCTTGCCCACCTGTCTTGCTCCCTCTATTACAAGCGGTTTTCTTGATTTTTTGTTTTTCCATTTTTTAAGATTTTCAATTGCAGCTCTGTACATACGCCCACCTCATTTAATCTTTCTATCTTTATTATACCCGCCCGCTACACTTTTTACAACGAAAAAATGCGACTTATTACATTTTTTACAGCGAAAAATGCAATATGCCGCATCGTCTTAACAAATCTGATATTATGCCTTGCCCTTGATATAGTCCACAAACTGCCTTGCGCATCTGCCGGACACATCACCATGACGTATCTGCCATGCATTGGCTTCTCTGTGAAGCTGCTCCTTATCCACAGTAACTCCCTCGGTTTCGGCCAGCTCGTCTATGATTCTGTAAAACTCATCCTTAGACGGCTTGCCGTAGTAAATCTGCACTCCGAACCTGTCTGCAAGGCTGAGTTTTTCCTCCATGCTGTCGCCTCTGTGAAGCTCTCCCGTATGCTCCATATCGTTCCTGTCATCCCAGGTTTCCTTGATAAGGTGTCTTCTGTTTGAAGTGGCATATATCAGTATGTTCTCAGCCTTCGATTCAAGACCTCCCTCTATTACAGCCTTGAGGTATTTGTATTCCGTTTCAAAATCCTCAAAGGACAGATCATCCATATATATTATGAATCTGTAGTTTCTGGTTCTGATTGCGGAGATTATCCTCGAAAGCATCTTCATCTGATGCCTGTAAACCTGAATAACTCTGAGGCCGTCAGGCCAGAACCTGTTGGCAACAGCCTTGATGCTGGTGGACTTGCCCGTGCCTCTGTCGCCGTACAGCAGCACATTGTTTGCAGGCTTCCCCTCAACAAACGCTCCGGTGTTTTCAAGGAGCTTCTGCTTCTGAACTTCGTAGCCCACAAGATCCTCCAAAACAACATCATCCATATTCTTCACAGGCTCAAACTCCGGTATATCCTCTCTGTCCGAAATGCGGAATGCTCTGTTTACTCCGAATATCCCTGCACCGTATGCCTTGTAAAACTCCGACACCGCCTCAAAAAACTCATCTGCGTTCCGGGCGTTTTCAAGCTGCGCTCTAAGTTCTCTGACTCTTTTCATAACATTCGGGTTATACATAAGCGACGGCTTCTCTACCGCGGTATACTCGCACAGCACCGAAAAGCAGTCTATGCCAAGCTCTCGCTCTATCTCGCTGAAATCAAATCTGAAAAGCTTCATAAAAATCTCAAAATCGTGCTTTGCAAAGGAGTTGACGCTGCCCTCTGTGGCTCCTCTCCTCTCGCACGAGGCACTGAAAGAGTTTTCAGAGCTGATAAGATAATACGTCAGATAGCTTGTCCACAGATTCTCGTCAAACGCATATGATGTGGATATGTCGAGAATTTTTCTTACTATACTATATGCGTCTTTTACAAGCTCCGGTTTTTCGCAGGCTCCGCTGCTGTAATTTCTGAAAAGCTCTCCCATTTCATAAAGTATGGAATTTTCGTTTCTGTCCGAATAGAGTATAAGGTGTGATAAATCTCTGTACATAAACATCTCTTCTTTCTTTTTGTGTTGTATAACTATGTTATATCAGATTTTTTGTTATAATTCAATAATTTTTCTTGACTTTAATATATCAGCTATGTATAATCTAACTGTAATTCAAAATCGATGACCGGAAACCAGTAAGTTAATACAAACCTTACAGAGAGCTGACATATGGTGAGAAGCAGCAGGCGGACATTAACCGAATTCCTTCCGAACAGATGCACGCTGAAGGCACTTTGCTTGTAGGCGCCGCCGGCAGACAGCCGTTACCTGTCAGGGTATGATAGTACCCGCTGAGGTCAGCATTGCAAGGTGCTGATGAACTGAGGTGGTACCGCGAGAAATTCGCCCTCTGTTTTAATACAGGGGGCTTTTTATATGCCCGAATAAATTCAGACGAAAGAGGAGAAAAAGATGGAAGAAAAACGCTATTTTCAAAAAGAAATCGAAACAATGCCTGTCGAAGAAATCAGAAAGCTTCAGTCAGAAAAGCTTGTTAAGCAGGTAAAGCATGTATACGACAATGTGGCCTACTACAGAGATCTTATGGACAAAAAAGGCGTCAGCCCCGAGGATATCAAAGGCATAGAGGATATTGGCAAGCTGCCTTTCCTGACAAAAGCCGATCTTCGCGAGGCCTACCCTTACGGTCTTATGGCAAAGCCTCTCAAAGACTGCGTAAGAATCCAGTCCACATCCGGAACAACCGGCAAAAGAGTAGTTGCATTTTATACTCAGAATGACATAGATTTATGGGAGGACTGCTGCGCAAGAGCAATCGTTGCAGCAGGCGGAACCGACGAGGACGTTGTTCAGGTATCATACGGCTACGGACTTTTTACAGGAGGTCCAGGCCTTAACGGAGGCTCTCACAAGCTGGGCTCACTTACAATCCCCACTTCCTCCGGCAACACAGACAGACAGATGCAGTTCATAACAGATCTGTCCGCTACAATTCTGTGCTGCACCCCTTCGTATGCGGCATATATCGGCGAGTCTTTCAGGGAAAAGGGCTACAGACCTGAGGACATTCCTCTAAAGGCAGGTATTTTCGGAGCCGAACCGTGGACAGAGGAAATGAGACATTCTATCGAAGAAGTGCTTGGAATTAAAGCCTATGACATCTACGGTCTTACAGAGCTTTCAGGTCCCGGCGTATCATTTGAGTGTGAGGAGCAGCGCGGAATGCATATAAACGAGGACCATTTCCTTGCGGAAATAATCAATCCTGAAACAGGCGAAGCGCTTCCTGAGGGGGAAATCGGAGAGCTTGTTTTCACTTCACTTGACAAGGAGGCTTTCCCTCTATTAAGATATAGGACAAGAGATCTGTGCAGACTTACAAGAGAAAAATGCTCCTGCGGCAGAACACACGTCAGAATGAGCAAGCCTCTCGGCAGAAGCGATGATATGATGATAATAAGGGGGGTAAATGTATTCCCTTCACAGATAGAAACAGTTCTTCTAAACGAGGGCTACACTCCGAACTATCAGATTATCGTTGACAGAGAAAACAACACAGACACCTTCGATATCAACGTTGAGCTTGCTCCTGAGCAGTTCTCCGACAAGGTAAAGGATATTACCGAAAGAGAAAAAGCTCTGGTTGCAGCCATGAGATCAATGCTTGGCATAGGACCTAAGGTGCACCTGCTTCCTCCGAAATCAATCGTAAGAAGCGAGGGCAAGGCAGTTAGAGTAATCGATAAGAGAAATCTTCACGACTAGGAGGTAAAACAATGGCTATTAAACAGTTATCGGTTTTCGTCGAAAACGAAAAAGGAAAATTAAGTGAAATCACAGAGCTTATAGCCGAGGCCGGCATAGATATGAGAGCCATGTCAATCGCAGACACCAGCGAGTTTGGCATATTAAGACTCATAGTCAGGGAGCCTGACAGATTAAAGGCTCTCCTCGGGCAGAGCGGCTTCATCTCAACTCTGAATGATGTAATAGGTGTTGAGATAAGCGACAGACCCGGCGGACTTGCGCAGATTGTCGCTCTGTTTGCCTCAAACGGCATCAATATGGAATATATGTACGCTTTTCTGACACGCATCGAGGGCAAGGCATATCTTGTTGTCAGAGTTGATGACACTGAGGCTGTCGAAAATCTGCTGTCCTCCGCCGGTATTCATATGCTGTCTGCGGCAGATATAGAAAATATGTAATTTGTTGATAGGCAACATACCGCCGCAAAACTTTTTGTGTTTTTTCACAAAAACATATTGACTTATCCGTCAAAGCAGTATAGAATAGTCCTATCAGATAAGAAAGGAGAAATTTAATGTTATTACTGCTTTTATGCCTCACTTGTGATTCATAATTATATAGCATTGGATATTCTCAACACCTTTTTAGATTCTCTTTATATTTTATTATACATTCAGCCTTGTTTCTGATTTAATGTTGGGAACAGGGCTCTTTGTTTTAACACGAAAGGATTTTTTACTATGGCAAGCGACAACATCAAAGGAATGAAAAATCATACCAAATACGAGGTCGGCTATTTCATGCCTCCCGTCCCGTCTTATGACTGGGTTAAAAAAGATCATGCGGACAAACCTCCAATCTGGTGCAGCGTAGATCTGCGCGACGGCAATCAGGCTCTTATAGTTCCCATGAGCCTCGAAGAAAAGCTCGAATTCTTCGAATATCTGTGCCGTCTCGGATTTAAGCAGATAGAGGTGGGATTTCCCGCAGCATCGGAAACGGAATATGAATTCCTTCGTACATTAATAGAAAAAAACCTGATACCTGAGGATGTGACCATACAGGTGCTGACTCAGTCAAGAGAGCATATAATCGACAAAACCTTCAAAGCTCTTGAAGGCGTCAGAAACGCAATAGTTCATCTGTATAACTCAACCTCTGTGGCTCAGAGGCAGCAGGTTTTCAGGAAATCAAAAGACGAAATCAAAAAAATAGCGACAGACGGGGCCCTGCTTGTCAGAAAATATGCCGACAGCTTCCCGGGAGACACAAACTTCACATTTGAGTATTCCCCCGAAAGCTTCACAGGCACAGAGGTTGATTACGCGCTTGAAGTATGCAACGCCGTTATCGACATATGGCAGCCGGATTCCGCCAGAAAAACAATAATCAATCTGCCGGCGACAGTGGAAATGTCAATGCCCCATGTATATGCCTCACAGGTTGAATATATGAGCAAAAATCTGCACTGCAGAGAAAATGTAATCCTGTCTTTGCATCCTCACAACGACAGAGGCACCGCAGTTGCAGACTGTGAACTGGGTATGCTGGCAGGAGGCGACAGAGTCGAGGGCACACTGTTTGGAAACGGCGAGCGTACAGGCAACGCAGATATACTTACGGTTGCCATGAATCTGTTTTCACACGGAGTCGATCCCGGACTTGATTTTTCAGATATGCCGGAGGTTGTCGAAATGTATGAAAAATTCACAGACCTCAAAGTCGGACCTCGCCAGCCTTACGGCGGCAGCCTGGTGTTTGCGGCATTCTCAGGCTCCCATCAGGACGCCATCGCCAAGGGAATGCATCATATCGAGGCAGATCATCCGGACAAGTGGAACTGCCCTTATCTGCTGATAGACCCTCATGATGTGGGCAGAGAATACGAGGCTGATGTAATCAGAATAAACAGCCAGTCCGGCAAGGGCGGCGTGGCATATGTGCTTGAAACAAACTACGGATACGATATTCCTAAAAAAATGAGAGAGGAAATCGGCTATCTGATGAAGCATATATCAGACGAGGCTCACAAGGAGCTTTCACCTGCCGAAATCCACAGGATATTCCAGAATCAGTATGTCAACCGCAAAGATAAAATCAGCATAGAGGACGCCACTTTCTCCAGAGGAGAAAATGACATAATGAAGGTAAAAATAGAAGCCACCATCAACGGTGAGCATTACTCACTGAGCGGAGAGGGCAACGGCAGACTGGACGCGGTGACAACGGCGCTGCGAAACAGTCATAACAGTCTGGAGTATGATTTTGTAACATATCATGAACACGCGCTTGAATCAGAATCCAACTCAAGAGCCGCCTCATATGTTGCAATATCAAGGAACGGCAAAACTTTCTGGGGTGTAGGCATACACAACGATATTATCTATGCATCTATAAACGCTCTCATCAGCGCTGTCAACAGAGCATTTTAACAAACAGGAGGAAATTATTATGGGAATGACAATGACACAAAAAATTCTTGCCGCGCACGCAGGTCTTGACGAGGTCAGAGCAGGACAGCTCATCGATGCAAAGCTTGATATGGTTTTAGCCAATGACATTACGGCGCCTGTTGCAATAAACGAATTTGAAAAAGCAGGATTCGCACAGGTTTTTGACAAAAACAGAATAGCCCTTGTAATGGACCATTTCACACCAAACAAGGACATCAAGGCTGCGCAGCAGTGTATGCAGACAAGAATATTTGCAAGGAAACACGAAATCGTTAATTTCTATGATGTGGGCAATATGGGTATTGAGCACGCTCTGCTTCCCGAGCTTGGCCTTGTCAAGGCGGGCGACTGCGTTATAGGGGCGGACTCTCACACCTGCACCTACGGAGCACTTGGAGCATTCTCAACAGGCGTGGGCTCCACAGATATGGCCGCAGGCATGGCCAGAGGCACTGCATGGTTTAAGGTACCGTCCGCAATCAGAGTGGAACTCAAAGGGAAACCGGGCAAATATGTTTCGGGCAAGGATGTGATTCTCCACCTTATCGGAACCATCGGTGTTGACGGCGCATTATACAAATCCCTTGAATTTATGGGAGAAGGTCTTGCCTCGCTTTCGATGGATGACAGACTGTGCATTGCGAATATGGCAATAGAAGCCGGCGCCAAAAACGGCATATTCATGGTTGATGAAGTAACCGAAAACTATATGAAGGGCAGAGCACAAGGCGAATGGAAGGTCTATGCTCCGGATGACGACGCCGAGTATGAGCAGACCATAACTGTTGATTTATCTTCACTTAAACCTACTGTCGCGTTTCCTCACCTGCCCGAAAACACAAGGACAATAGACAATGCAGGCGATATCAGAATAGATCAGGTTGTAATCGGCTCCTGCACCAACGGCCGAATCGAGGATATGGCGGCAGCCGCCGAAATTCTCAAAGGACACAAAGTCGCAAGAGATGTCAGGTGCATCATAATCCCCGCAACACAGAAAATATACAAGGAATGCATCGCAAAAGGCTATCTTGATATATTTATCGATGCAGGCTGCGTGGTATCAACACCTACCTGCGGGCCTTGCCTCGGCGGACATATGGGTATACTTGCAGAGGGCGAGCGCTGCGTTGCAACCACTAACAGAAACTTTGTCGGCAGAATGGGGCATACCGGGTCAGAGGTATACCTTGCAGGTCCGGCAGTGGCCGCCGCATCGGCAGTAACAGGAAAAATCTCAGATCCCAAGGAGGTAATGTAGCAATGAAAGCACAAGGTTTTGTTCACAAATACGGAGATAATGTGGATACGGATGTAATAATCCCTGCAAGACACTTAAACACGGCAGATCACAGGGAGCTTGCCTCTCACTGCATGGAGGATATAGACAAAGACTTCGTAAACAAGGTTAAAGACGGCGACATTATGGTGGCAGGCTGGAATTTCGGCTGCGGCTCCTCAAGAGAGCACGCTCCTATAGCTATCAAAGAATCCGGCATTTCATGCGTTATAGCCAAATCTTTTGCAAGAATTTTTTACAGGAACTCAATCAATATCGGGCTTGCCATTTTAGAATGTCCCGAAGCTGCCGAAGCTATCGAAGCAGGCGATGAGGTTTCGGTGGATTTTGAAACAGGAACAATCAGAGACATAACCAGAGGCACCGAATACAGGGCAATGCCGTTTCCTGAATTTATAAACAATATTATCAGATCAGGCGGACTGCTTAATTCCATCAGATAGGAGGACATTATGAAATACAATATAGCTGTAATACCCGGTGACGGCATAGGCCCGGAGGTCATAAACGAAGCGATTAAGGTGCTTGATGCCACAGGCAAAAAATACGGTCATGAGTTTAATTACACAAAGCTTCTTGCAGGCGGCGCTGCAATAGATGCAACAGGTGAATGTCTTCCGCAGGAGACAGTGGATATTGCCAAAAAAAGCGACGCGGTACTTCTTGGCGCAGTAGGCGGCCCAAAGTGGGATTCTCTGCCCGGCGATAAAAGACCCGAAAGAGCGCTGCTTGGAATCAGAAAAGAGCTGGGGCTGTTTGCAAATCTGCGCCCTGCAATAATGTTTGACGAGCTCAAGGACGCCTGCCCTATCAGACCCGAAAAGGTGGAGGGCGGTCTTGACCTGCTGGTTGTAAGAGAGCTTACAGGCGGTATATACTTTGGCGAAAGAGGATACAAGGATACAGACATGGGCAGGGCCGCCTATGACATAGAGCAGTATTCGGAGGGCGAAGTAAGAAGAATTGCTGAAATCGCATTCGATATGGCAATGAAAAGAAACAAAAAGGTTACAAGTGTTGACAAGGCCAATGTCCTTGAAAGCAGCAGACTCTGGAGAAAAACAGTAGCAGAGGTGGCAAAGGAATATCCTGATGTGGAGCTTGAGAATTTCTATGTGGACAATACGGCAATGCAGCTTGTATATAACCCGAAGCAGTTTGATGTAATAGTTACAAGCAATATATTCGGAGATATTCTTTCGGATGAGGCAAGCATGATTACAGGCTCTCTGGGTATGCTTCCGTCGGCTTCCCTTGCAGAGGGCAATTTCGGAATGTATGAGCCTGTCCACGGTTCGGCGCCTGATATTGCAGGCACAGGCAAAGCAAATCCAATGGCCGCAATCCTGTCTGCAGCCATGATGCTCAAATACACCTTCGGTCTGTCAGAGGAGGCTGACGCCATCGAAAATGCTGTCAAAAAAACACTTGCAGCAGGCTACAGAACTCCCGACATTATGTCTGAGGGCAAAGTCCTTGCCACTACAGAGCAGACAGGAAGCATGATAGCACAGAACATATAAATGAATCAAGCACAGAGGTTAACATCCCCTGTGCTTTGTTTTTGACTTAATATTTATATTCCCTGCACCATTCAATAACAGGGGTCAGCTTCCTCCTGTCGGTAAAGTCTGCACCTTTGTCGAGTATTTTAATAATCTCTGCGGCTTTCTTTGCTTCTTCACTGTCTTTGCCTGCCGCGGCAATCTTTTTTAACGCCCTGCCAAACATCATAAGCATTTTTTTCTGACCGCCTGTAAGCCTTGAAAAATCCATGCCGCCTCTCAGATAAAAAACAGGTGTATCATCAGCTATGCCGTTTTTGGCTCTGAGGTTTTTTATAACGCTGTCATCGGCTTCCGAAATGCCGCAGGGGCATACTGCTCTGACACTGTATCTTCTCACTGCTTTTTTGAGACCTTCTATTCTGTTTGCGTTTATCCAGCCCATGTATATGATTTCATCGCCCTTTGAAAGTGATTTTTTGTCTTCTCCAAGCCCTGCATTATATGCGGGAATATGCAGCTGCTCCGACAGCAACTGCGCATATTTTCTTGTAAACCCCGTATTCGAGGTGTATATTACAGCTTTCATTGCATTTCTCCTTTGGCGGTCTTATTCTGTTGTAGACAGGATTTCATCATATTTTTCAATCTGGCTTACCTTGAGTCTGTCAGAGGCTTCGGGATCCACGTCTTCTTCAAGCGCCAGAAGCGTAGGACTCAGATATGTGGTATCCAGTTTCTCACCGTCTAAGGTCACATAGCTGTACTGTGTGAAATTATGCCCTTTGATATATCGTTTTTCGCCAATCCGGACTATCTTGTCTATGCTGATTTTTTTCATGCCCATCTGCATATCGGTAGGCTCCCATACCCTGCCCTGATATACATACTGGCTGCCGTAAAGCATATCATAGCCCAGCGCTCTTAGATTTTTTTTGTAGGATTTGCTGTCCGCATAGTTCTGATGGTATGTCACAAGGGTTCCCTCGTGTATTCCAAGTCTGTCAAGCACCTCTGCGCCTATCTGGTATGCGGCCAGGTCTTTGTCCTGTTTTGCCATTCCGAAATTCGACCAGATTACATACTGCGTATTGTAAAGGGAGCCGCTTTTCATCTCGTCTTCCGTCATATCAAGAGCCGGCAGATGATCTCCGTACATTACAAGCACAACATCTTCATCAAATTCCGACAGTTTATCCGTAAGCTCTTTGATGAATTTATCCATGCTGTGAATCATATTGACATAGTATTCATACTGCCATTTTTTTTCTTCGTCAGGTGCTTTTGTTATCTCTATTTCAGGATTTTTTATAACCTGCTCCGTAGGATATTTGCCGTGACCCTCCACTGAAATAGTATAGATGTAGTCCTTACCCTCGGTAATGTCAAGAGCCGTCATTATCTGCTCTGTCAGTATGCCGTCTTTGGCCCAGTTTTTAGGAGTTTTTTCGATATCGTTCATATACTCTATAGATGTGAAATCATCAAATCCGAGATTTTTGAACACCTGATTTCTGTTGTAGAAAACTCCTCTGTGGTTGTGTATGACATGGGTGCTGTAGCCTATCTCTTTGAGGTCGTAGGGAATACTTTCAAATGTCTTGTCCAGCAGCACCGACTTGTACGGATATTCTCCCGGTCCGAAGAATTTGGCGCTCATACCTGTAATTGCTTCAAACTCCGTATTGGCTGTGCCCGCGCCTACTGCCGGCACTGTGAAATATCCCGAAGAACAGGTTTTCATCAGGTTTCTGAAATTAGGAATCGGATCCTCCGAGCATTCTATTGAGCTTACAAGCTGCGGGTCTATGAATGATTCAAGCTGCAGAAATATTATATTCGGAGTATCCTCCTCCTTTGCCTGCTCCACAGCGCTATCCATGTTATCAAGCTCTCCGTTTTTGTATATTCCGAGGATTTCTTCCTTTGAATAATTTTTCGGCCTGTCTATGCCTGTGTCAAGCCATGTGCTGATAAAGCTGTACGGCACGCCGTTGTCTCTGTAGCCCATTGCAAGGTTGCCGAAGAATGTGTCTACAACGCCTGCTGCAATTCCGAGGTTAAAAACTCCCACAGTCCCAAGCATTATAGCAATTACCGCCGCTATGTTTCTCTTGTAGTGAATTTTTTCTCTTTTTTTGGGTCCTTTGATAAACAGAAACACAAAGCCTGCGGCCACAACAACCGCCGCTGCCGCAAGCAGCACAATCTCAAACCCTGTAAGATATGTAGGCAGGATCGAAAGCCCGTCCTCCAGCATTGTCAGATCGTTGATGGTAAACGGTGTCATTCTTTTGAGAAGTATCACGCCGTTTGCAATGCCAAGAAGCAGCCATACAAACGATATAAACGAGAACACAAAGGCTCTTCTTCTGAAAAGGCACGCTATGCTCAGTGTCGCAAAGATTATGCAGACGTTGAGCAGAAATACAAGCGGGCTTGTAAATGCAAATTTCAGCGCCTGTATCAGAGAATGCCTTGCCGCTGTCTCTATTATCAGATTTATAAGCAGCGCTATTACCGCTGTAACCGTCAGGCTGTTGATGTATTTTTTTTGTGCCAGCCTGCGATATATGTCTTTTATTCTGTTCATTCTGTCATTCCCCCTGAAATAGTATCCGCAATCATGCCAAATTCTGCAAGTGACAGGGTTTCTGCTCTGCGCTGCGGGTCTATGCCGTTTATCTCAAATACTCCGGCAAGCTTTGCTTTGTCTGTGCCGCAGACTCCGTTAAGAGAGTTTAGTATGGTTTTTCTTCTCTGTCCAAAGCCTTTTTTGATGCACTCAAAAAATATGCTTCTGTCCCTGACCTCTACCGCAGGCGAGCTCAGCACATCAAGTCTCAGCACTGCCGAATCGATTTTCGGTCTTGGTACAAAGGCTTCTTTGGGTACAGATGCAATCTGTGTGACATTGCAGTAAAACTGCACGGCGGCAGTGATTGCTCCCGCGTTTTTGCTTCCTACAGGTGCTTTGATTCTGTCTGCGACTTCTTTTTGCATCATTACAGTTACAGAATCCGCCGGCACACCCTCCTCTAATATCTTCATAATAATCGGGGTTGTGATGTAGTACGGCAGATTGCCTATTATTCTGACAGCGTCATAGCCTTTGTTTGCCTCTATTATCGCTTTGAGGTCTGTTTTGAGTATGTCCGCATTTATTATTTCAAGGTTGTCGTAGCCGGCCAGCGTTTCCTCAAGTATCGGAATCAGCCTCTGGTCCAGTTCTATTGCAATAACTCTGCCTGCTGTTTCGAGGGCTTCTCTGGTAAGCACGCCTATCCCCGGGCCTATCTCTATGACAAGGTCATTTGAGGATATGCCGGAGCTTCTGATAATTTCGTCTATTATATTCTTGTCCGTAAGGAAATTCTGTCCCAGTGATTTTGACAGTCTGAAATTATGCCTGTCCCTGATTTCGTTTATTGTCTGTGCCGAATATAGTTTCATTGTTTAATCCTCTAAAAAACTGTTCCCTTGTAATTCCGTAACGGTTCAGCTTGCGCAAAAAAGCTCCCGTGTTGCCGTAGCCTATGCCGAGTATCCTGCCCAGAGCCTGTCTTTTTTCTTTGGAGCCCTCGCCCGTAAGACCGTTTTCGATCATATCTGACATATCAAAGGTATCTCCTCCGCCCGATGCCGATGCACAGCACACTTTAAGGAGCGCCGCCTCTATATCTTCAGGCCGCGCATTCTCTATACCTATATCTCCGTCCTTTGAGGCTTCTTTGCGTGTAAGAAAAGCCTCTTTGGCATCGGGGTATTTTGCCATTAGTTTTTTGCGGATTCTCTCACCTGCGCTGTCCGGATCGGTAAACACTATAATTCCGCAGGTGCCGTAGGCTTTGTCTATAAGCTGCCATGTCGCCGCAGTAATACCATAACCGTGTGTTTCAATGGTCTCGGCATCAACCGCTCTTTTGACTGCACAGGTGTCGTCTCTGCCTTCAACTATAATTGCTTCATTTATCTTCATCATCTATTTTGTTTTCCTCGTCAGGTGATACATATATTATCTCTCCCGGGTATACCATGTTGAGCTTCTCTCTTACCTGCTGCTCTATATAGTCGGGATCGTCCGTGTTTGCAAGTTCGTCTTTGGCCGCTTCAAGCTCTTTTTGGAGCTCCGCCTGCTCCGCCGCAAGCCGGGTTTTTTCTTTTTCGAGAGATATGATTTCAATTGCCGAAACAGATACCGCCGCAACCACAAAAATTATTATTGCAGCATAAATCAGCATACGTCTTCTGCGCTTTGCGGCTCTGCGCTGTGATGGTGCTGATTTTCGGGCCTGATAAACTCTCTCTGCTTTTTCGACTCTGGCTTTCCTGCGTTTTTCTCTGGCTTCATCAAAATCTATTACTTCATTGTTGCGGTAAAATTCCCGGCTTCTGCTTCTGCTTTTCCCCATATTATCCTCTCAATATCTGTTTTACCCGATTTAATGTATCATATATTGTACCACAAAAAAATGTTTTCCACAATACAGCCCCCGCTGCAAAACCGCAAAAGCTGTGAATGCTGACTTTGCCGTATGCGCAGTAATAAAGAAATGCAGCCGCAGTAAAGCTCTGGAATATCCACAGTATGATTTCAAAAAAAGCTCTTGAAATTCTGCCGGTCTTCATGATATGTCCGCACCATGAAGCTGTCTCCCATATTATCATAAACAGTATTCCTGAGCAGCACATAATGATTATGTGAAAAATCTGTGATTGTATAAGACTGCTCATTTCAGTATCTTTCGTATAAGGCTTTTTTCGCCTGCCGCGGCCGTATATTCAACAGAATCTATCTCGCCTGTAAGAGTAAGCTTTTCACCTGCCGTATCAAGGTTTTCAATATGCATATTCCTGCCTCTTACCATAAGGCGTTTTTCTTTGAGAGTGATTTTGACAAGCTCCTCATTGAATCCGTCAACATCGGTGACTCCCGTTACGGTCAGCTTTTTTCTTTCTTCTATAAAAATGCTGTGATTTTCCATCGTGCCATCTCCTTTGGATAAATATATTAACACTGTCTGCTGTTTATGCATACTATACATTATCTTGCCGGGAGGGATAACAATGAAATCATATATAATATGCTGCAGAAATTCAGGTGAGCTTATGAGAGAATGTGTGGAAAAATCATACGGACGCATCAGATATGAGCTGCCTTTTATAAATGCTCTGTGCATTGACGTGCCTGAGGAAAACACAGCCGCCGTACTGAAACTGCGAGGCATTACGGCTGCCGCCGAGGATATGAAGGTGACAAAATTCGATGCACCTGTTGCCGGCAGAGCCTGCATCCGGGATAACCCCCATGGCGCCTCAGGCAGAGGCGTATCCATAGCGGTGCTTGATACCGGCACCCACCCTCACTACGATATTATAAAGCCGTATAACAGGCTGACGGTTTTTAAGGATTTTGTAAACGGCAAAGCCATGCCATATGATGATGACGGACATGGAACTCATGTATCGGGTATAGCCGCCGGCAACGGGTTTTCGGGAGCGCCGGCAGGTATTGCGCCCGAAGCCTGTATAGTTTCTCTGAAAGTACTGGATGCTGACGGAAGCGGCAATGTTTCTGATATACTTGCCGCAATGCAGTGGATCTGCGACAACCACAATAAATACAGCATACGGGTTGCAAATCTTTCTCTGGGTATGGCATCCGGAGGTATATACGGCATGGATCCCCTCCATCTTGGAGCGGGTGCTCTTTACAAAAAAGGAATCACAGTGGTTGCCGCAGGCGGAAACAGCGGGCCCGCACCTGAAACAATATCAAGCCCCGGAAGCTCTCCCTATGTAATAACCGCAGGCTGCTGCGGCAAAACCGGAGTATCGGAGTTTTCCGGCAGGGGGCCTGCCGGTGCATACATAAAACCCGATCTGGTTGCATACGGCGAGGATATATGTTCTCTGTCTCCCGGCAAAACAGCCACAAAAATTCAAAGCGGCACATCAATGTCTGCACCCGTCGTATCCGGTGCAGCCGCATGTCTTTACAGCGCCTATCCGCAGCTTGGCACATATCAGGTAAAAAAAATACTGCTGTCTGCGACAGTCCCCTTTGAAGGCGAGGACAGAAATTCGCAAGGGTACGGCAGGCTTGATACGGATAGGCTGAAAAAGCTGATTCAGCGCTGAAAAAGGCAGCCGGCGCCCGGACACATAAAAAGGTATACCATGAAGCATACCTTTTTCGTATAACTGTCCTGCCTGCGACCCTGCTGTCTCCTTTTTAGAAAGTCCCGACACCTTTTCTGATTTCCCGGCGGTAATTTTTCAGGATTGCCTGCTTTGATGTTATTCAATTCTTCCGGCTGTCACTGCAAATCTGCCGTCATCCGTATGATAGCTGCAGGTGCTGAGTGTCATAAGCTGTGTGCCGTATTTTGCAGAAGCTCCTGTATCATACAGCGCAAGGCTTTTGATGCCTCTAAGGTATTCATCATACTCTGAGGCTTTGTCCGTATCTGTAAAGCCGTAATATCTGAACCCGCTGCCGCCCTCCGGCTGCACCTCGCTTCTGTAGGCGGCTATTATTTCATATTTTCGCCGGCTGTCTGCTGTCTTAACATTTATGTATCTGTGTTCTTTCCAGAAATCATAATCCTCATATTTCAGCAGCTGACTGAACATCGTGCTGTTTTTCATATTATGTCCGTAGATTATCAGGTTTGATGATTTGTCAATGTCGCATCTGCTGTCTAAAAACGGCAGTCCGCTGTAGGAATACTCTCCGTCAAAGTCACGGTGAAGATAATACTCCGGCTCATCAGGAGTATACATAACAGGGTAACTGATTTCTGTGCCCTCAATGTCAATCCAGCATATCATATCGCTGTTTTTTTCAAACAGATTTTCGCCCTGCGCTTCCGCCTTTGCCAGCTCCTGTGTATGTTCCTTTTCATCGGAAAGCCTGCCGAGTGTGGTTATGAGCCTGTACCCGCTTATAACCAGCACCAGAGCAAGTATTATCAGAACTGTAATCTTTATAATTTTTCCTGCTTTCATTTTGCCACCGTCATAAATATTGGTTACCGGCCTGTTTTTTCTGCATCATAATATAGAGAGCTGTGCATATTGCAACTGACAGCAGCGATCCTGCCGGCGCTGCAAGTCCCATAGGATAAAGTGTCTCCGGAAACATCAGAGATGCTATATATGCACCCGGTATCCTGATGAGCATTATCGAAATTATATTATGCGCGAAAGAATATATTGCCTTGCTGTATGCGCAGAAATATCCGCTGAAGCAGAAATGCACCCCCGCAAACATACAGTCCAGCGCATAGGCTCTGAGATACTGCCCGCCAAGCTTAATCACCTGCGGCTCAGCAGATGAAAACAGCGCTACAATCTGCTCTGCAAAGATCTGACATAAACCCGCCGCAAGGATTCCGAACAGCACTGTTATGATTATGCCGTACCTGAGCGATTTCCTGCTCCTTTCATGCCTGCCTGCGCCCGCATTCTGCGCTGCAATGGCCGAGACAGACGAAAGCATTGCAGACGGCACCAGAAACAGAAATGATATTATTTTTTCTACTATGCCGACTGCCGCCGCGGTCATAATGCCTCTGCTGTTGGCAATTACGGTTATAACAAGGAAAGACACCTGTATGAGTCCGTCCTGAAGCGATACGGGCACTCCGACTCTTATTACCTCCGAAAACACTCTGCGGTTTAATCTGAAATTATCTCTGTGCAGGCGAAAGCCTCTGTTTTTGCGCACAAGGGATATGATACCTGCCAAAACACTTACTGCCTGAGCGATTATTGTCGCCAGCGCGGCTCCTGCCGCTTTCATATCAAAAGGCCCTATAAACAGAATGTCTAAAAGAACATTGATTACCCCCGCAATTATAACAAAGTACATGGGACTTTTGGAATCGCCAAGCCCTCTGAATATGCTGGCTATGACATTGTATGCCGTTATGAAAGGAACTCCCGCAAAGCATATCGCAAGGTAGTATTCTGTCTGAACCACCGCTTCCGCCGGTGTTTCCATCAGGTCTACTATACTGTCTGTAAAAATAAGCAGCACCGCTGTTGCAGCAGCTGCAAAGCCGGCAAACAGCACTATTATATTTCCTATGCCGTATTCAAGGCGCTTTATATCTTTTTCTCCGACAGCCTTGCCTGTAAAAACTGTCGAGCCCATTGTAAGCCCCACAATTATTACCGTAAGCATATGTGTAAGCTGACTGCCTACAGACACTGCCGTAATTACATCGGCTCCGTTGAACTGCCCCGCTATAAACAGATCCGCAAGGCCGTAAAAGGTCTGCAGGAAGCTTGATACAAGAAACGGCACCGAAAACCTTGCCAGCACCTTCAACAGATTTCCTTCAGTTAAATTTATCTGCACAGCAATTCCTCCTCTACTCTGTCGCTATGCAGATTTTAACAGGTTTCGCCGTATTTGTGAAACGGATTTTTTTGCTTGATCAATTACTTTTTTTCATATATGTATTCTATCAGCGTGCGCAGAGCCGGTGTTATGTAATCTTTAAGATAAAGCATAACCTCCACCTCATCAAGTTCTTCGTCTGTATTAAACGATACAAGGCTTTCATAGGCGCTGCCTCTGCCCTGCGGTATTACCGCAAAGCCTCTGGAAAGATTGAGAAGCAGCATCTGCTGCGGGAAGCTGTCAACTGCAATAACCTCCGGAAATTCCGCACCGTACAGTTTTTGAAACTGTGACCTCCACAGGCTGTGAAGCCCTGCATCGTCTGTCTTGGTTATCATCGGTGTGTTTGCTATGACCTGCTGCAGACTGCCATATCTGTCAAGCAGTTCTTTTGAGCAGGTGACGGTTTCTTTTATCTGAAGCAGCCTTACAGATGCCGTATCCGCTGTTTCGGGCAGTCTCTCGCCTATAAAGTCGGGAGTTATTACCGCCTCCAGTCTGTGAGCTTTGAGGTCTGCCAGCAGCTTTTTTTCTCCTGCAAAGGAGTAATACACCGAAATATCAGAGTGCTCCTGCTCAAAGGAATGCAGTATGTCAAAATCGGCATAATCGCTGGTAACCATACCTATTCTCAGCTCTTTTTGCCCGCTTTGCGCAATCTGCCTGCAGAGTCCTCTGTACTGCCGCTCTATTTTTTTCATGCCGTCGTAAAACAGCTCTCCTTCGGGAGTAAGGCTTACGCTTCTGCCCTCTCTTGCAAACAGCTTTGTGCCAAGCTCTTCTTCGAGTACCGAAATATATTTGCTTATCGTAGTCTGCGCAATATTGCAGCTGCCGGCAGCCTTTGTAAAGTTTTTGAGCTCTGCCGCCTGAAAGAAGTAATGTATTCTGTTTATATCCATTCAGGCATCCTCACCTTTGGCAAGCTCGTAAATCGCCTGCGTATATATTTTTGTCATCTGCATCAGATTGTCAATTTTTATATATTCGTTTTTCTGATGCGCCATTTCCTCCTCGCCCGGCATACACGCGCCAAAGGCCACAATATTATCCGCTACTCTTGCATAGGTGCCTCCGCCTATTACAAGAGGCGGCGTGTCAGTGTCGCCTGTCTGCTCTCTGTAGACCTTCATAAGTGTCGTTATCAGCGGGCTGTCCGCCGGCATATATACAGGCGCCTTGTGTTCGCCCTTTACGATACCCATATTGTATCTGTTTATTACAGGCATCATGGCCTCATATACCTTGTCTTCATCAAAGGTGACAGGGTATCTGATGTTAACTGTAAGGTCTGCTGATTTCTGACTCATATCAATCATACCCACATTGAATACAAGCCCGCCCGACTGCTCATCCGAAAGTCCGCAGCCCATGGCGCTGCCGTCTGTTTCAAAACCTATATGAGTGTTGTAGAAGTCTATAAACGAGTTCATATCGTCGTTTGCAAAGTTTATATGCCCCAGTATATCCATCATTACTGAAACAGCATTTACCCCAAGCTCAGGCCTTGCACCGTGAGCCGAGACGCCCTGTACTGCAATCTCAAGGCTTTTGCCTATCTGCTTCTGAGTCACCCTGTAGCCTTTTTGTTTCCTGAGTTCTGCAAGCAGCTCCTTTATTTTTTCGTATTCCGCCCTGTCTTCCGAAAGCACTATTGCTCTTGCATGGTCTGCAACCATATTGGCGGCATTGCCGCCTTTGACGGAGCGCAGTTCTATGCCCTTTGTCTGTGATTTGCCGAATTTGTCCGCTATATCGAATATGAGAATTCCTTTTTCTCCATGTATGGCAGGAAATTCACCGTCGGGACTGAATCCGAAATCCGGCTTTCTGACCTTTGTAAAATAGTATTCCATGCCCTCCCAGTCGGTTTCCTCATCAAGTCCGAGAATGAGTCTTACTGTTCTGTCCGGCTTAAAACCGGCTGCCTTGAGAGCCTTCATGGCACAATATGTCGCTATGACAGGTCCCTTGTCATCAATTGCTCCTCTGCCGTATATCCTGCCGTCTGAAACAGTGCCTCCGTACGGCTCAAAATCCCAGT
The DNA here is from genome assembly GCA_963609975.1 of bacterium. Lineage (GTDB taxonomy): Bacteria > Bacillota > Clostridia > Peptostreptococcales > Anaerovoracaceae > UMGS973. The sequence goes on from CAVDMD010000019.1 coordinate 21,681, forward strand.
CTCTGCCCTCAGGCACCACATCTATATGTCCCAGGATACCCACGACTTCACTGCCTTCGCCTCTGAAATCTATATGCCCGCCGTAATTGTCCGCATTAAATGTTTCAAACCCGTCCTGCTCCGCCATTTGAAGCATAAATCTGAAGGCTCTGTCAACCTCCTCTCCAAAAGGCTTATCTCCCTGTGTTCTGACCGAAACGCTCGGGATTGCTATAAGCTGCTGAAGCACGCCTATTATTTCATCCTGCTTCCGATCAATTATCTCATATGCTTTGTTTAGAATTTCCATATTGTGTTTCACCTCTCCATATTAATATTACTGCTATCGGAATAGCAGTAATATATCAGACATTATCAATCTACGGCCTCAACGCCTTTGATTTCGGGATAGCTTTCTTTGAGGATTCTCTCCACAACTCCGCCCAGTGTCATTCTTGCGCCCGGGCATCCTGCACAGTGACCCTGAAGTCTTACTTTTACAATGTGGTCATCTGTATATTCAACAAATTCAATATCCCCGCCGTCTCTCTGAAGAAACGGTCTTATTTTTTCCATCGCTTCTCTTATCTTCTGTTCCATAATATGTTTCCTTTCTATTTAAGCCTTATGGCTGATTAACCGGTTTGCCGCTGCCGTCTGCTTCGACAACATATGCAGCCCTGCTGCTGCCGTCATAAATACTGATTGTATATATAGTCATGGACTTGCTCGGATCGCCTGACGAGTTAAACGATATAGTCCCCGATGCGCCGCTGTAGTTTTGTATTGATGAAATCTGCTCCTTTAACTGCTCGCCTGTAGCATTGCTTCCGGCCTGCTCTATGGCTTTTATCAGTATCATATATGCGTCATAGCCTAAAGCCACCGCATTGTCAGGTGTCGATTCCTTGCCGTATCTGCTCTGGTATGCCTCCATAAACTGACTGAGGGCGTCTGTCTCTGTTTCGGCGGCCTGCACCTCCGTCACCTTGGTAAACACCGCTTTGGAGGCTGCGAATTTGCCTATTGCCGAAACCAGCCTGTCGCTGTCCCAGCTGTCTATTCCCATGAATTTAACCTCCATATGCCTGTCATACGCCTGTCTTAATATGGTCTCTGCATCGTCCATGCTGACAGGTATAAGGACAACCTTCACTCCCGACTCCTGTATTTTATCAAGCTGGCTGCTGAAATCACCGCAGCCTGACTCAAACTCCTCATTCACTATAATTGCATCTTCGTCTTTGGTAAGCTTTTGGAACTGCTTCATAAATTTCTGAGCTATGGCCGAGGCTCCCTCGTCATTCTCCGGAATTATTACTCCGGCTGTCACGGCTTCGAGTCCCGAATAGGCATATCTGGCAAGTGCCGTACCCTGATCGGTATCTGTAAAGCAGGCTCTGAAGTAGTATTCTGATGTGCTGGTAACCAGAGGGTTTGTATTGGTTATGGCTATCGCAGGCACATTTGCCTCGTCTACATACGGTCCTGCCACAAGGGAATTGGCATTACCATAGCTGCCCAATATGGCAACAGGGTTTTTGAGCAGTAAATCCTGTATCGCGGTTTCGGCAGCATAAAGGTCAGATCGGTTGTCTGCATATATAAGCTCTACTTTTTTGCCATCAACTGTAGGATACATACTGTGCGCCAGTTCTATACCCTCTATCTCAAGAGCCGCACTGCTCTTATCTTCTCCGCTGGTAGGCTCAAATACTCCTATTTTGACTACTTTGTCACTGCTGTCCTCGCCTGTTATAAATTCTGTTTTGAAACTGTCAAAGGTGGTGCAGCCTGTAAAAGCAATCATAATTACTGCAGTCACCGCACAGAGCAGTTTCCTGAAATATGTGCATTTCATAGATTTCTCCTTTGCATACAAAGTAATTATACTATTTTTGCAGCTAAAGGTAAAGGGACAAAAAATTCAAATGATGGGAGCAGTTTTTTTCGGAATGTTATGCAAAATACTGCTCTATATGCCCCTGCAAAAGAAAAAAATATGATAGCAGCCTGTCAGCTGATAGAATCAGTATTCTTTCGTCCCATAATAAAAACAGTCGATCCAGATTAAACCGACTGTTGCAAAATGTCCTGACCAATGTATTAATATCTACAGGTTCTCTATCTCCTCTACAGGCAAGCCCGACACCTTAACTATGGTATTTATATCAATACCCTCGGCCTTCATAGCCTTCGCCATCTCAATC